>NZ_RYDI01000006.1:0-161410 GCF_003970335.1 Flavobacterium sp. LS1P28
AATCAGATTACAATAATGTCAATGAACATAATACTAACCAGCTGGTTTTCAACTTATTTTAAGTGGACACTAGTGATAACTTTTAAAAAAAAAATATGAAAACTAGAAAATTTTTATCAATTGCATTAATGACATTAGTATTTGGAGCTACATCTTTCGCTCAAAAAAGTGTAATGGTTGGAGGAGCAGCGATGTATCCAACTAAAAATATTGTTGAAAATGCGGTAAACTCTAAAGACCATACTACTTTAGTTGCAGCTGTAACAGCAGCTGGTTTAGTTGAAACATTACAAAGTACAGGACCATTCACCGTTTTTGCCCCAACAAATGCTGCGTTTGATAATTTACCAGCAGGAACTGTAACTACATTGTTAAAACCAGAAAACTTAAAGATGTTACAAACAATACTTACGTACCATGTTGTAGCTGGAAAAATGAATGCTTCAGATATTGCTAAAGCAATTAAAATGGGAAAAGGAAAAGCAACCTTAAAAACAGTTAGTGGCGGAAACTTAACTGCTTGGATGAAAGGTAAAGATTTATATATCTCGGATGAAAATGGAGGAAAATCTAAAGTAACAATTGCTGATGTGAACCAATCTAATGGTGTGATTCACGTTATTGATGCAGTTGTATTACCTAAACAATAATTTTTGATTAGAGGTTGATATTTTGTTAGTCTTAAGAGCCCTGCAATTTGCAGGGCTTTTTTGTTATAAAAAAACCCCGATACTAAGTTTTTTAGCATCGGGATTATATTTTACTTAGATAAAATTGAACTTATCTCAAAGTGGCTCCGAGTTCAGTTATAAAATTATTTTGCAACTTGCTCATAATTTTGTCAATTTGCGCATCCGTCAGTGTTTTAGAACAGTCTTGAATAGCGAAACTTAAAGCGTATGATTTTTTCCCTTCAGGAAGATTTTGACCTTGATATACATCAAATAAATTAATGTCTTTTAAAAGTGTTTTTTCTGTCTGACGTGCAATGTTATAAATACTTTCATAAGTTATGTTTTGATCTATAAGCAAAGCCAAATCCCTGCGCACTTCCGGATATTTTGGAATCTCGGTATATTTTATCTTCGCAGAAATTAATTTTAAAATTAGAGCCCAATTAAAATCTGCAAAAAATACTTCTTGTTTGATTCCAAAATGCTTCAATATTGATTTTTTTACCACCCCAAATTCTACCAAAGTATCTTTGTGACATCCAATTGCAATTCCTTCAGAAAAAATATCAGATGTAACAGGTAAATTTTGTGTTTTTTGAATCCCTAATCTTGAAAGGATCCCATGGACATAGCCTTTGAACAAAAAGAAATCAGAGGGTTTTTGAGCGTTAGTCCAATTTTCTTGATTTCTGTTTCCGGAAAGAAATAAAGTCAAATGTTTTTTCTCTTCATAACCAGCAAGATAGTTGTGGTATGATTTTCCAAATTCAAATAATTTTAAATCGGAATTTTTACGATTAATATTATAGGAAACAGCCTCTAATCCGGAGAATAACAGGGATTGTCGCATTGTTGATAAATCAGCACTTAACGGATTCAGCATTGTTACGTTATGTTCTTCTTTAAGTATTTCACTCAGCGCTACATAAGAAGCGGTCGTCAGCGAATTAGCCATCATCTCATTAAATCCTTGAGAATTTAATTGTGTGGCAATCAGATTTTGTATCTTATAGTCTTCGTTTCTGGGAGAATTAGAAACAGTAGCATTCAATTTTTTTGAAAATTTAATGTTATTGTAACCGTAAACCCTTAATATTTCTTCAATTACATCAATTTCTCTTTGTACATCAACCCGGTAAGCCGGAATGGTTAAACCTAAACCTGCGTCAGAAACACTATTGATTTTAATTTCTAATGACGCTAATATTTGTTTGATCGTATCTTTTGGTAATTCCTGACCAATTATTTTAGCGACTTTACTAAAATTTAAAAACACTGAAAAGTCTTCCAATTTTTTTGGATACATATCCACAACATCAGATGTTATTTCGCCTCCTGCTACTTCTTGTATTAATAGAGCTGCTCTTTTTAGGGCGTATGCGGTAATGGTTGGGTCAATTCCTCTTTCAAATCGAAAGGAAGCATCCGTATTCAATTGATGTCTTTTCGCTGTTTTACGAATACTTACGGGATTAAAATAAGCACTTTCCAGAAAAATAGAATTGGTATGTTCACCTACTCCTGATTTTTTTCCGCCAAAAACACCGGCAATACATAAAGGTCCTTTTTCATCACAAATCATTAAATCTTCTTCGTGTAAGGTTCGTTCTACATCATCAAGAGTAATGAATTTAGTTCCGGCAGGAAGTGTTTGTACGAGTATCTTTCCATTAATTTTTGCAGCATCAAAGGCATGAAGTGGTTGACCCAGCTCATGTAAAACATAATTGGTTACATCTACAATATTATTTTTAGGATTGATTCCAATAGCTTTCAATCGGTTTTGCAACCAAGCTGGTGATGGTTTTACCTCTATACCAGAAATGGTTACACCACAATATCTAGGAGCCAGTTTAGACTCTTTGACATCAATATCAATTTTTAAGGTTCTTTTATCTACTCTAAAATTACTTACCGAAGGGGTGATCAGTTCTACATTGACACCGCTTTGCAGCATTCCTGCTCTCAAATCCCGAGCAGTTCCCAAATGGCTCATGGCATCAGCACGATTGGGTGTCAATCCAATTTCGAAAACTTCGTCATTTTCAATTTTAAAAACGGTGGATGCAGGAGTTCCTGCTGCTAAAGCATCGTCCAGTATCATAATTCCGTCATGGCTATCGCCTAGTCCTAGTTCATCTTCTGCACAAATCATTCCGTGACTTTCCTGTCCGCGAATTTTTCCTTTTTTTATTATAAAAGCAATTCCCGAGGCGTCATATAATGTGGTTCCAATAGTAGCAACCGGCACTTTTTGTCCTGCAGCAACATTAGTGGCACCACATACAATCTGTACAGGAACGCCATTTCCTAAATCGACTGTGGTAATTTTTAATCGGTCAGCATCCGGATGTTGGATGCACGTAAGCACGTGTCCCACAACAATGCCTTCTAATCCGCCTTTTACGGATTGGTATTTATCAACAATTTCTACTTCTAACCCTAAATCAGTTAGTAATGCTGCAGTTTCCTCGGATTTCCAGTCTATTTTAATAAATTGTTTTAACCAGTTGTAAGATATTTTCATCTTTTAATTTTAATGAGACTGCAAATATAAGGATTGCAGTTTGGAGTAAGAAACAATTTTTTTGGTTTTTTACAACTCATTTATATGGATTGACTACGTACCAAAAATACAGATAAAGGAATCTTAAATATAATTATATGTGAATTAAACAATAAAATTAGGTTAAAAAAACACATATTTAAATTTAATGCTATTACTTGACTGAATTGTGCTATTCTAAAGAGAAATAGGTAACTATTTTTGATAAAATATAAACAGATAACAATATGGATAACGTAGCACAAAGACCAGAATTTAAGGCAAAATATGATAATTATATTGGGGGAAAGTTTGTTGTACCAATTAAATACTCATGCATTCTTTGATTAATTTATTGATGGTAGCTGCCAGTTCTACATTGTTGTAGAAAAAATAATTTTGGTAGTTTAATTGCCAAAATTGGTCGTTTCCGTCTTTAGGATACCGTTCGTTCAAAAACTGTAAGGTATCTATAATCTTAGTTTGCTCTATGGCCAAAGCCAAACACTGTGTTGGATTTTTTCTTGTAGCCTCCGGGAAATCAATTTTCATTTCTACATTTGAGGGAATCACTACTGTTTCTCCTGGTAAGTACACAAAGCTCGGATCATCAAAAAGATGCATCACTTTTTTACCTCTGAGCATGCTAGTCACTACAAAATCATTAAATTTTAGAGGAACTAATGCCGATGATTCATAAGTTTCAAAAAGATTTAGTTCGCAATGGTTCAAAGAGTAAACCGTTCGGTTCTCCACTAATGTTTTTAACGATTTCTCGTTTGATAAATGCGGTGGGTTGATGAAGGTACGATTACTATTCATAAATTTAAACTTTAAAAAAGGAAAAGTCTAAATTTAAAGTAAATAACTTAAATTTTAGTGCTATTTATGGAATATTTAAATTAATTCTTCGACGTGTTTTTTTATGTTTTCCGCCATTTTTTTAGTGGGCAGATCATTGGCATCCATGCCAAAAGGATCTTCAATTTCTTCGGCAATCAGCTCTAAACTTGCTAAAACATAAAAGATAAATACCACAACCGGAATTACATAATATCCCAAACTGAACACGTATCCAAAAGGCAAAGTCAGTACATAAATAAAAATAAATTTTTTGATAAAAGCACTGTATGAATAGGGGATAGGAGTGTTTTTTATACGTTCACAAGCACCACAAATATCTGTAAACGAATGAACTTCAGTATTTAAAATCAAGAGTTGGTCGCCTGTTATTTTTTTAGAAACATACAAATCATTGATTTTTTGAAACATCATTTTTGCGACCTGATTGGGCTTGTGTTTGTGATGATCAATGTCTAAATCCAGATCGTCAAAAAGTTGCAGGCTGGTGTCACGGTCGTTTAAATGTTTATGTAAAATTGAGGCATACCCGGGAATTATTTTGCGAAAGAAATTACGATCTTTTTCGTCCTGCAACATTGCAGACAATTTAATAGATAAATTACGACTGTTATTTACCAATGATCCCCATAATTTTCTTCCTTCCCACCAGCGATCATAAGCTGTATTGGTTCGGTAGGCTAATAATAATGAAATTACAAAACCCAACATTCCGTGCATTATTGAAATGTTTTTTACGGGACTGTTATCCGGCAAATGCCAATATTCAATTTCCAAATACCCTATTATACCGGAATAAACACCAATAAGTAGCATCATTGGTATCAATTTCCGAAAAGTATCGGCTTTGCTTAAATGGAAAATAAAACTAATCCAATCTTTAGGGTTATACGAAGTCATTCAGATTTTTTATTTGCAAAAATAAACTAAAATGAACTTTCTGGTTCTAAATAAGGAATCAAAATTTTTGACTGTAAACTACCATTCGTTTTGCCTTTAAAATTCGAAAATTGAGCCATGGAAAAAAGAACAAAATTGTGAATTATTGTCAAATTAAAAAATAAGATTTCCCGCCAATTCTCGAAGTGCAATTTCAGATAATTTGCCTTGAAATTGGGCGTTACTATAGCGAACCTTTGCATTAACATAATTCAATTGTGCGGTTCTGAATTCTAGAGTGGTAATGGTTCCAATGCGAAATTTATCTAAAGTTATAGTCAAATTCTGTTGGGCTATTGCTTGATTTTTTTCTTCCAATGTTATCAATTCTAAATTGGTCAAATAGGTTTGATAGGAGGTTGCCAATTGAGCATTTAGTATCAAATTTTGTTGCTGAATTGATATTTTGGAATTTTCAATTTGAATTTTCGCTATTTTTTCATTTCTATTTTGAGAAAAGCCATCAAACAGGTTTAATGTTGCTGTAAAGCCATAATTAAAACCTCTGGATTGCGATTGTGTGACGAAACCAAGACTGGATTGACTTTCTGAAAAGTTATAGGCCGTATTAACTCTGATTGTAGGATAACGTCCTGCTTTGATTTGCTTCAATTGCAATTCAGCTACTCTTTTATTGATGACCTGAGCTTCTAATTGTGGATTTTGCTTTTCGGCCAGCACAGTAAGTTCCGGAAGAAATAACAGTCGGTCTACTGCAAGTACATCGATTACTTTAAAATTAATTTTAAGATCTCTGGCCATAATTTGATTCAGCAGGATTTTGCTGTTAGCATAGAGTTCTTTTTGTCTTAAAAGTGCGACTTGGTCAGTATTTAAATCTACCTGAGCATTCAAAACCTCTAATTTAGATGCTTTTCCGATTGTAAATCGGTTTTGTGCCAAAATTAGTCGCTGATTTGAAATAACAATTGTCGTATCCAGAGCGGCCAATTGTTGTTGTTGCTGCACTAAATCATAATAAGCAGCATTTACGTCACTAATTTTAGTAATTAAGGTCAGCTTTAATTGGGCTTCCCCAAGTTTTTGTAACTCTTTGAGCTGGTTCATTCGGGCAAACATTCGGAATCCGTCAAAAATGGTCCAGTTCAGACCTACACCATAACTCAAACTGTTATTTTTAGCATTGTCTAATTTCGTTTCTGCTCCGTCTTGCCTGGTTTGGGAACTATTTTGAACGCTGTTATTATCCACTACAGAAGCTGTTACGGTGGGTAGCATTCCTGCATTTCCAACCGCTACGTTTGTTTTTTCTATTTTTAAATTATTGGCTGCAATTTTTATTTCGTAATTGTTTTCCAATGCTATCTTTATGGCACTTTCCAATGTTAGCACTTCTTGTGCTTGGGTATTTAAAATACAAAAGAAAATTAAAATTAAACTGCGAAAGAGTATTTTAGTGTTTGTCATAATTGTTTTTTTTGTCACAGATAAATCCTTGTCATTTGTAGCTCCGTTCAAATTATCGAACTTCTTTTTCATATTCTTCAATATGATCAAATTCAGGATAATGTTTTCGAGCTTTAGACCACATTAAGTACATGGCAGGGATTACAAATAAAGTTAGAATTAAAGAGAAAATTGTTCCGCCAACAATGACAACTCCCATTCCAATTCTACTGGTAGATGCTTCTCCTAAAGATAAGGCAATAGGCAAAGCTCCCAATGAAATAGCTAAACTAGTCATTAAAATAGGACGAAGTCTGGATTCAGAAGCTTCTAAAATAGCCTCCAGTTTTGGTTTTCCTTCTTCTCTCAGTTTATTGGCAAACTCAACTATCAAAATCCCATTCTTCGTGACTAATCCAATAAGCATTACCGTTCCAATTTGGCTAAAAATATTCCACGTCTGATCAAACAACCAAAGGGAGAATAAAGCACCTGCAACAGCCATTGGAACTGTCAAAATAATAATTAAAGGATCGATAAAACTCTCAAATTGTGCTGCCAGAATCAAAAATATTAACAGTAAAGCCAATCCAAAAGCAAAAGAGGTATTAGAACTACTCTCTACATAATCCCTGGATTCGCCCCCTAAATCAGTGGTAAAAGTGTCGTCAAGTACTTTCGCTTTAATTTCATTCATAGCATCAATTCCATCACTGATACTTTTTCCCGGTGCTAATCCGGCAGTTACAGTGGCTGACATGTATCGGTTATTGTGGTACAATTGTGGCGGATTGCTCTGTTCTTGAATACTAACAACATTATCCATTTGGATTAATTCTCCACTACTATTTTTTACATACATAGAAGTTAAATCCAAAGGTTTGGATCGATCTTCTTGTTCAAATTGTCCAATGACCTGATATTGTTTTCCATTGCGCATAAAATAACCAAAACGCTGTCCGCTCAAAGAAAGTTGTAAGGTTTGTGCAATATCCATAACAGATATACCTAAACTTTTCGCTTTTTCCCGATCAATAGTAACATTGATTTCGGGTTTGTTAAATTTTAGGTTTACATCGGTAACCGAAAACGTAGGGTTTTTGGCAGCCTCATCCATAAATTCAGGAATCTTTTTTTCTAATTGTTTAAAATTAGGTGCCTGAATAATGTATTCAATCGGTAGACCTCCACGTCTGTTTACTGCAATAGTAGGTTCCTCAATAACTGAAGTCTTAATTTCGGGATATTTTTTTGTTAATCTGTTTAATTTTTCTGCAATTTCCTTTTGAGATTTTTCTCGTTCCCCTGTTTCTGAGAGTGCCATTCGAATCATTCCACTATTTACAGAGGAGGAACCCCAACCCGGTGATGTAATTACTAAAGCAACCTTTTTTTCCGGAATAGAATCATCTACTAATTGTGATAATTCTTGCATAAACCGGTCCGTGTATTCGTAGGACGAACCCTCAGGAGTTGTCATTCTCATAACAAGAGCACTACGGTCATCGTAAGGTGCAGTTTCTTTTTGCAATAAATTAAAAAATACATATATTAATCCAAAACAAGCTATAAGAATGGGAAAACTGATCCATTTTCGTTTCATAAAAGCACTTAATGCACTGGCATAACCACTATTCAATCTTTGGTAAAATGGTTCCGAATAAATATAGAATTTTGATTTTTTTTGTTCCCCGCCTTTCATCAAATAGGCATTTAACATCGGTGTTAATGTTAATGAGACAAAAGCCGAAATTAATACTGCGGCTCCTATGACAACGCCAAACTCCCGAAATAGCCGCCCAACAAATCCTTCCAGAAAAATTACCGGTAAAAATACGGCTGCTAAAGTAATTGAAATCGAGATTACAGCAAAAAAGATCTCATTAGAGCCTTTTATAGCTGCCTCAATTGGAGACATCCCTTCTTCGACCTTCTTAAAAATATTTTCCGTGACAACAATTCCATCATCAACGACCAGGCCTGTAGCAAGAACAATAGCTAATAAAGTCAGTACATTTATCGAGAAACCAAAAAGATACATGATGAAGAACGTTGCAATTAGCGAAACCGGTATGTCAATTAAGGGTCTAATGGCAATAGCCCAATCTCTAAAGAATAAATAAATGATCAGAATTACCAGAATGATAGAAATTAATAAGGTTTCAGCCACTTCAATAACGGATTTTTTTACAAAAATAGTGCTGTCAATAACAATGTTTAATTTAATATCTTTGGGTAAATCCTTTTTTAATTTATCATATTCTTTGTAGAATTCTTTAGAAATATCTAAATAATTTGCACCAGGAAGCGGAACTATAGCTATACCCACTAACGGTAAACCGGATTGCGTCATTTTTGTTTCCAGATTTTCAGGTCCTAAAACCGCTGTACCTATATCACTAAAAAGAACCGTTTTTGCTCCTTCGGAACGAATGATAATATTATTGAACTCTTCGGCTGTAGATAAATTTCCAACTGTTTTTACTGTTAATTCCGTATTATTGCCCGTTATTTTTCCAGAAGGGAGTTCTACATTTTGTTGATTTAAGGCATCTCTAACTTCGGCTACGGAACATCCGTAAGCGGCTAATTTGACAGGATCAATCCATAAACGCATGGCAAATCTCTGTTGTCCCCAAATTTGAACTCCACTGACTCCAGGGATTGTTTCTAATCTTTGGGCAATAACATTTTCAGCATAATCACTTAATTCTAGGGAATTTCTGGAATCACTTTGAACTGTCATCGAAATAATGGCACGACTATCGGCATCTGCTTTAGAGACAACAGGAGGGGAATCAATGTCTTCTGGCAAATTTCGTACTGCCTGAGATACTTTATCCCGAACATCATTGGCGGCAGCTTCAAGATCCTTACCTAAATTAAATTCAATGGTTATGCTGCTGTTTCCTTGGGTACTCGACGAAGTAATATTTCGAATTCCTTCAATAGAATTGATTGCTTTTTCTATAGGCTCGGTAATTTGTGACTCAATAATATCCGCATTTGCTCCGGCATAATTGGTTCGAATCGAAATTTGCGCAGGATCAATAGAAGGAAATTCCCGGACTCCCAAAAAACTATATCCAATTATTCCAAATAACACAATGGAAAGGTTCATTACTATAGTTAATACAGGTCTTTTGATACTTAAAGTTGATAAACTCATTGTTTTAATTTAGTTTTTAATCCCAATAAACAAAGGGATTTAATTTTAAGGGTATTGACCTTAAATATTATTTTTAGCGACAGTTACTTTTACAGGAACATCATTTTTTAAGGACATAATACCACTGGTCAATAAAGTATCACCCGCCTTAAGTCCTGAAAGTACTAAGATGGAAGCATCCGTTCTGGTGGCGGTTTCGACCATCACTTGCTTTGCTTTTCCTCCACTGGAAATAAAAACTTTTTTACCGTTTTGAACCGGAATGATCGCTTCTGTTGGTACTAAGATCGCATCTTTGATAATATCCAAAGGCATTTCTACATCGGCAAAAAGTCCCGGTAATAAGTTACCGTCTTTGTTTTCTGCTAATGCTCGTACTTGTATGGTTCTGGTAGCTACAGACACTCTTGGCTCAATAGCATAAATCATAGCGCTATATTTTTTATTAGATCCGGCTACTGTAAAGTGTAAAGAGGTGTTTTTCTTAATTTGTGTAGCATATTTTTCAGGAATCGAAAAAGTTATTTTTAGCTTGCTGGTGTTCACAAGATTTGCAATCAACATGGAAGGTGTAATATAAATTCCCGGAGAAATAGAACGCAAACCAATTTTTCCTGAGAAGGGCGCTCGTACAGATGTTTTGGCAATTTGAACTTGAATCAACTGGGTTTGGGCTTCTGCTGATTTTAGATCCGCTCGGGCTAAATCATATTCTTCCTGGCTAATGGCTTCTTTTTGAAGTAATAATTGTGCTCTTCTTGCATTTTCTGAAGCTAATCCTTCTCGAGTAGATGCTTGTCTCAATTGGGCTCTTAACTCTAAATCATTCACTTTAAAAAGTACTTGACCTTTGCTAACGCTACTTCCTTCCTCAAAATAAATTCGTTCAACAATTCCTGAAACTTCACTCCGGATTTCAACCTGTTCATTGGCTTCAATAGAACCAGATAACGATAAATTATTATCAAACGTTTGTGGCTCTACAATAATTCCACTGACATTCATTGATTTGATGTTTCCTGATTGATCTTTTGAATCGCCACTTTTACTTTTGTTTTCTTTTATTCGGTAACCAATAAATCCAATGATTCCAATTGTTAGCAAGGCATAAACTAGGTATTTAATTTTCATAGTTATTAAGTAAGATTAGGTCTCAGTTTTTTTAGTTAAAGACAAATTTAGGTTTTAGAAATGAATTAATTGAGGTGTTAATTTTTATTTAACGTTTGTACATACAAATGTCTTGTCCGTAAAAAATACGTTTCTGAATTCTAAATATTTTAGAAATATAGCATTAAAAAAAATGTTTTCGGAAACTCATTAGATTGTAGGACTACAAAAAACGGAAATGGTTTAATTGATAATAGAAAAAATAGTATTTAACGAAACTAAATTAAAAAGTACATACGATCAAAAATTACGTTAGCAAGATAAAATATCAACTTCTCGCCGTTTTAGTTTTAATCAAAAACAAAAGTTGAACATTATTCTCAAAATAAGAATTTAGGTTAGCTAATATAATTCCAGATGTTTTTCTTTTTTGTCATTTCTAAGAAAACAACTCTCAAAGCGGTATGCTCCGGTTTTTGCATCCCTGCATCTTCTTTCAGAAGTTTTAAAGCATAATTTCTGGCTAAAGCCAAAGTATCTCTGTCTCGAACTAAATCGGCAATTTGAAGATTCAGTACGCCGCTTTGTTGTGTTCCCATCAAATCACCCGGACCACGAAGCTTCAAGTCGACTTCCGCAATTTCGAAACCATCGTTTGTTTGCACCATCGTTTCCATTCGGGTTTTACTGTCAGAACTCAATTTGTGACTTGTCATCAGGATGCAATAACTTTGCTCCGCACCACGACCCACGCGACCTCGAAGCTGATGGAGTTGCGACAATCCAAAACGTTCCGCACTTTCAATAATCATCACGCTGGCATTAGGAACATTCACGCCAACTTCAATTACAGTTGTAGCAACCATAATATTGGTTTTCCCTTCTGAAAAGCGTTTCATTTCTGCATCCTTTTCCGCTGGTTTCATCTTTCCGTGCAAAATTGAAATCGAATACTGTGGCAATGGGAAATCTCTGGAAACACTTTCGTAACCGTCCATTAAATCCTTGAAATCCATTTTCTCCGATTCCTGGATGAGCGGATACACAATATAGATTTGGCGACCCAAAGCGATTTCGTCCCGAAGGAATTTCCAAACCTTCAAACGGTTGCTGTCAAAACGATGTACGGTCTGAATCGGTTTTCGTCCCGGAGGCAGTTCATCAATTACTGAAATGTCTAAATCGCCATACAAACTCATTGCCAAAGTGCGGGGAATAGGCGTGGCGGTCATTACCAGAACGTGTGGCGGAATCACATTTTTCTTCCATAATTTAGAGCGTTGCTCTACGCCAAAACGATGTTGCTCATCAATTACAGCCAGTCCTAAATTCTTGAATTTTACTTTATCTTCTAGTAAAGCATGCGTTCCGATGAGGATATGTAACGTACCGTTTTCCAGTTCTTCATGGATAATTCGGCGTTGTGCTATTTTGGTAGAACCTGTTAGGATTCGGATATTTATATTTAAAGTTTCGGCCAATTCGGATAAACCGATAAAATGCTGATTGGCGAGGATTTCTGTTGGTGCCATCAAGCAGGCTTGGAAGCCATTATCAAGCGCCAAAAGCATGCTCATAAAAGCCACAATTGTTTTTCCGGAACCTACATCGCCTTGCAGCAATCGGTTCATTTGGGCGTTGCTTCCCATATCGGTTCGGATTTCTTTTATCACTCTTTTTTGAGCATTTGTCAGTTGAAAAGGCAAATGATGCTGATAAAAATCATTAAAGTTTTCGCCTACAGTTGTAAACGGATGTCCTTTTATTTTATGTTTTCGGATGAGATTCTTCGTGATTAATTGCAACTGAATAAAGAACAATTCTTCGAATATTAATCGGAATTTCGCTTTAGCTAAAACATCAGCACTTTTTGGAAAATGAATGTTGAATAAAGCCGCTTTTTTAGGAATCAGCTTCAATTCGTTAATCAAATAATCCGGTAAAGTTTCCGTGAATAACGCTTGTGTTTCCAGAAACAATTGCTGCATCAGTTTATTAATCACCCGGTTTGAAATTCCGCGATTAGTCAAAGTTTCTGTCGAAGGATACACGGGTTGCATCGCTGAACGCAGACTTTGTTCATGCTCTGTCATCAATTCAATTTCGGGATGCGCCATGTTGAACGCATTTCCAAAAGAGGTGCATTTCCCAAAAACAACACACATTTCATTGAGCTTTAAACTTTCCCGAATCCATTTGTGACCTTGAAACCAAACAAGTTCCATTTGTCCTGTATCATCTACAAAAGTCGCTACCAATCGTTTTTGGTTTTTGCCAAATTCTACAGTTTTGATGTTGATGATTTTACCGATAATCTGAACTTCGGCACTATTATTTTGCAGTTCGTTAATCTTGTAATATCGCGTTCTGTCTATGTATCTATTTGGAAAAAAATTAACCAAATCCACGTACTTATAAATTCCCAATTCCTTACGAAGCAATTCGCCCCGA
Organism: Flavobacterium sp. LS1P28; assembly: GCF_003970335.1. NCBI lineage: Bacteria > Pseudomonadati > Bacteroidota > Flavobacteriia > Flavobacteriales > Flavobacteriaceae > Flavobacterium > Flavobacterium sp. LS1P28. The sequence continues at coordinate 13,157 of NZ_RYDI01000006.1, forward strand.
TTGGGACCAACGCCTTTCAAGTATTCGATGGGAGTGAGTAGGAGGTTTTGTTGCATAGTGCGAAGATAGTTTTTTGTTTGGAAATTTGGAAAGTGTAATTGATTCTAAAATGCTTTATTAAAAATGTAAAGTTAAAACTTAACTTAATTGTGAAATTAACACCAAACGCAATACCTTCGTAAAAAAAAGTAATAAATGACAACTCATCTCGCATTACTCCGTGGCATAAATGTTTCCGGTCACAGTATGATAAAAATGGAGGCGCTAAAAACAACTTTGGAAGCCATTGGTTTTCAAAATGTACAAACGTATATTCAATCGGGCAATGTTTTTGTAGATACAGAAGAAGAAAGTTCAGCTGCTGTTGGATTCAAAATAAAACAGGAAATTTTCAAGGCTTTTGGTCATGAAGTGCCGGTTGTAGTCATTAGCTCTGCAGATTTAGAAGCATGTTTCAAGAACAATCCTTTCTTGAAGGAAAAAGATATTGATACTAAGAAGTTATATGTGGCTTTTATTTCGACTACGTTACAAAGTAGCAGTATGAATGATTTGAGAATAAGTCAGTTCAAACCGGATGAAGCCAGTATTGACGGCAGCAGAATTTTTATTAAATACGCTGTTGGCGCCGGAAAAACCCGATTCGATCAAAAATACATCGAGAAGAAGCTAAATGTTATTGCAACAATCCGCAATTGGAATACTGTGACGCAATTACTGAAACTTTACGAGGAAAGATAATAAGACTTTAAAATCTAGTATAACCGCTAATTCGCTAATTTTCAAATGTTATCATCCATTTGAAATTTGCGAATTAGCGGTATTTTTTTAGAGTCAAAACAAGGATGTTTCAGAATCTATTTTTAACTTTAGAAATAAAATATTTATAATTTGACGCAATCTTTTACAGGTAGAATCATTTTAAAAATATCTGTGTAAGCGAAGTCAAATACAATTTTAGTTAAAAAAGTAATTTATAAGTTCTTATTGAACATTTTTATAAGGTTTAGTTTTGGTTAATTTAGGATTATGAAGCATTTTTGCGAAAGAGATCTCAGGAGTTGAAAAATTTTTGGTACTTTTTTTAAAACCTTAATTATAAAAATGAAGCCTATCCGAAAGTACTGAATTTATTAACCATTAAATAGATTATTTTTCAACCAGATCACAATACCAAAAACCAAAATCAAATGCATCAGAAGCGCTCGTGTCACAAGCAGTATCAGATGAATCTTCCTTTTCTGGTTTTTCGTATTTTCTATAAACAACTTCGCCAATTTCGAAATTGATAGGTTTCGAGAAAATGGGACCGTCAAAAGTGAAGGTGTGAAATTCTCCGTTTTCTCCGCAAACATCTACATTTTCAGGTAATTCATTGATGAAATTTTGATCAATCACGCGACCAACGAAGCTTTTATCTAAAAAGCGTTCATTGACGCAAACCACAATTGTTTTAAAACCTAAATTGATAAATTCTTGAATTAAATCATGTGTTGGGATTTTCCAAAGCGGAAAAATACCTTCAAAACCTATTTCGGCTAGTTTGTCTTCTCTGTATTTACGTAAATCTTCTAGGAAAATATCTCCGAAAATAGAATGGGTTACACCTTGGTTTTTAAGTTTTGCCAATGTTTCGCGCATTACCTTTTCGTAGACTTCCATCGTGGGCATTTCGGGAATTAGCATAATTTCAAGCGGTAATCCAATACTTTCGGCTTGTTGCTGCAATAATCCAACTCTTACACCGTGCATTGAAATACGCTGATATTGTTGGTTTACACTTGTGAGTAAACAAGCAATTTCAATTTCGGGATTTTGTAATGTTTTGTACAAGGCGAGAGCCGAATCTTTACCGCTGCTCCAGTTAAATAGTGCTATCTTTTTCAATGTATTTTCATGTTTTTTCTGGAGTCAAACTTACAAAATTTGGCGGTTTAGTTTGCAAAACCTTTGTAACTTTGAAAATTACAGTATTAAATGTATCATAATGAAATACCTATTCTTTTTTATTTCCACGTTCACATTCGCCCAACAAACCCAATTTGTTGATTTTAAATCAGTTTTAGGGAAAATTGTAATAAATCCAATTGAAAGAACTGTTTCTGGTGATGTTAATTATGATTTTAATGTTTTGAAATCTATAGATACCATTAAAATTGATGCCCAAAACATAGAATTTTCAGATGTAAAACTGAACGGAAAACCGATTAATTTTCGCAATACTGAGACACAATTACAAATTATATTTCCGTTCACAAATGGAAAAAACAACCTGACTTTTCAGTATTTTGCAAAGCCAAAACAAACGATGTATTTCGTGGGTTCAGAAGCAAATGATAATTTACAAATTTGGACGCAAGGACAAGGAAAATATACCAGTCATTGGTTTCCGAGTTTTGATGATGTGAATGAAAAAGTGGTTTTCAATTTGAATATTATATTCAAAAAAGAGTATCAGGTAATTTCAAATGGAACTTTGAGATTTAAATCTGGATTTGATGGACTTTCGGTTTGGCAATACCAAATGCAAAAACCAATGAGTTCGTATTTATTGATGCTTACCATCGGTAAATTTGAAAAAAAAATCGAGAAATCAAATTCTGGAATTCCTTTAGAAATGTATTTGGGACTAAAAGACGTTTCCAAATTTGAACCAACCTATCGCAACTCTAAAAAAATGTTTGATTTCTTAGAAAAAGAAATAGGAGTGAAGTATCCTTGGGAAATTTACAAACAAGCACCTGTTCGAGATTTCTTGTATGCCGGAATGGAAAATACATCAGCAACGCTTTTCAACATGCGTTATGTGGTGGATTCTACAGGTTTTGAAGACAGAAGTTACACGAATGTCAATGCGCATGAATTAGCGCATCAGTGGTTTGGGAATTTAGTCACTGCCGAAAGCAGCAAGCATCATTGGTTACAAGAAGGTTTTGCAACGTATTATGCACTTTTAGCCGAAAAAGAAATTTTTGGTGAGGATTATTTTTATTCCAAATTATATGAGTCGGCATCACAATTAAAATACGCTTCCAGAACGGATAGCATTCCGGTTTTGAATGCCAAAGCCAGTTCATTGACTTTTTATCAAAAAGGAGCTTGGGCACTTTTTGTTTTACACAAAGAAATAGGGGATAAGGCGTTTAAAAAAGCGGTAAAAAGTTATTTAGAAAAAAATGCATTTCAAAATGTGAATACAACAGATTTTTTTGCTGAAATCAAAAAAGTATCTAGTTATGATTTAGATAATTTTAGTGAAGTATGGCTTGAAACTACTATTTTCAATACACAACAAGCCAATAGTTTATTGCTTAAAAACAAATCAATTCAGGCGTTGTTTGAAGTCGATAAATTAAAAAACAAACCGTTGTCAGAGAAAAAGGATTTTCTTGAAAAAACAATGCAATCTGACGTCTGTTTTTTGGTAAAAGAAGTTATTTTAAATCAATTAAAAAATGAAAAATGGGAAGATAAAAAAGAACTTCTGGCATTGGCTTTAACAACTGAAAATCTCCAAGTGCGTCAGGCAGTAGCTAGTACTTTGACTAAAATACCCGAAGATTTCCGTTTGCAATATGAGACTTTACTCGATGATCATTCCTATCAAACCCAAGAAATAGCGTTGTATCATTTATGGAATAATTTCCCCGAATATCGCTCTCTTTATTTGGATAAATCCAAAGACTGGATTGGTTTTAATGATTATAATCTTAAAACCTTGTGGCTTAGCTTAGCCTTGTCAAGTCCAGATTATGCATCAGACAAAACGGATTTAATCACGGAATTGGTGAATTATTCTTCTTCAATTTATGAAGCGACAACACGCCAAAATGCTTTGGAAAATCTTCTTACTTTTGGAATAATAAACGACACGGTTTTGAAAAACTTGATCAATGCATCAACACATCAAATGTGGCAGTTTTCAAAATTTGCGAGAGACAACATTAGAACCTTGCTAAAAAACAAAGAAATGCAGCTTTCATTCGAAAGGATTTTACCAAATTTGATTGAAAAGGAGCAATTTCAATTGAAAAGATTGATTTTTTAATTACTTTAACGAGATAATAATATAAGATTTATTATTTCAATATAAAATAGATGAAAGCATTAGTCATTTCAGGGGGTGGTAGTAAAGGAGCATTTGCAGGCGGGGTAGCAGAATTTCTTTTAGAAAAAGAAGCCGATAAATATGATCTTTTCGTCGGAACTTCAACTGGAAGTTTGCTGATTCCTCATTTGGCTTTAAATAAAATTGAAAAAATAAAAGAAATTTTTACCTCTGTAAATCAGTCCAGTATTTTTAGTAGACGTCCTTTTTTTGTAAAAAATAAAAATGGGGTATTTGTTATTTCGATAAACCATTTTAATGTACTAATCAATCTCATCAGAGGGAGTAAGACTTTTGGAGAAAGTCATAGTTTGAGAAAATTAATTCGAAAATCCATTACTCGTGAAGAGTTTAAAGAATTAAAAGCCGGGAGCAAAGATGTTATCATTACCGTTTCCAATTTGAGCACTAATGAAGTGGAGTACAAGTCAATTAAAGATTTTGAATATTCTGAGTTTTGTGATTGGATCTGGATTTCATGTAATTATCTTCCCTTCATGAGTTTGGTTAATAAAAAAGGAAGTGATTATGGCGATGGTGGATTTACCAATTTAGTACCAATTCGAGAAGCCATAAATCGAGGAGCAACAGAAATTGATGTTATTATCTTGCAAACAGAAACCCAAATTAGTAAAAAAATTATCAGTAGAAACCCTTTCTCTTTATTGGTAAATTTATTTGGGACTGTTCTCGAACAGGTAAAGAAAAAGGACATTGCCATTGGTCTTTTGGCAGCAAAGAATAATAATGTAACCATAAATTTTTATTATACTCCAACGCATTTGACTGATAATGCGCTTTTTTTTAACAAAACAGAAATGAAAAAATGGTGGAAACAAGGTTACGAATACGCATTGACTAAAAGTGAAATTATGAGTGATATAAAATAACTCTTACCACAATTGTCCCACTTCGTTTTTAATATAAGCCAATGCTGCAGTGCTTGGAGAAGGTTTCTCTAATAAATCTTCAATGATAATTTCCCGCAAACTATTTGCGTCTTTTACTCTTTCATTAGTTGTTGCCAAACGAATCATTTGAATGGTTGCATTTTTGGCTGTAACAATAATGGACCAACACTCATCCGAAATGTAGATTTGCTGTGCTAAATTGTGTTCATACTCTTGTTCGATTTGTGCAATTACAAAATTGCGATACTCGTTTTTATCTTCTGAAAGAGGGGTAATTCGAACTAAAAGTTTTGAAGGATTGATCCGTTCCATAAACAAAGCCATACGCTCATAAGCCTGCAAGCGCAGAGGCAATAAGTCTTTTTGAGCGTCTTTTTGTAATAACCAGCGTCTTGTATTTTGTTGGTCTTTGAAATAAGCGTTAAATAAATAATAAGCAACACCTCCAGTAATTAGTGAAGGTATTGTGTAGCCCAGAATTTCTATGATTTTTGTAGAATCCATTTTGATGTGAAAATTATTTAGCAAAAATATACTTTTTTGAGTATAAATCAATTTCTATTTAATAGCAATAAATGAAACCGAATGCTATTTTTGTTGTTCGTAATAAGAATATTTTAATTGAATACTATGATGGAGACTTACGTTTTGGCTTTACTTTGTATTGCGGCCTTTGCTGCTGGATTTATTGATGCAATTGTTGGAGGTGGCGGATTGATACAAACGCCTATGGGATTGATTTTATTACCGAATCTTCCTGTTGCAACCGTAATTGGAACCTTGAAAGTTCCTGCTTTTAGTGGTACTTCCTTTGCAGCGTATCAATATCTGAAAAAGGTAGATATGAACTGGAAACTATTGTCGATTATGATGCTTTTGGCCTTTCCATCGGCATTTTTGGGTTCTACTTTATTGACGTATGTGAGCAATGATTTCATGAAACCGTTATTATTGGTGGTTCTTTCTTTTTTAGTTGTTTACACGTACGCCAAGAAAAATTTTGGACAACATATTGAAAAAAATCATTCCCCAAGAACTCAAATTTGTAATGCTATCGGAATCAGTTTTGTAGTTGGTTTATATGATGGATTTATCGGACCGGGAACCGGAAGTTTTTTGGTTGTGGCTTTTATCGCCATTATGGGTTTCGATTTTTTGCACGCTTCCGCAAATGCGAAAATGGTGAATCTGGCGACAAACTTTGGTTCTATATGTTTGTTTATTTTAAAAGGAAAAATTATTTGGGCAATTGCACTACCCATGGCTGCCAGCAATGCGTTAGGCGGATGGATTGGAGCAAAAATAGCCATTAACAAGGGAAATAGTTTTATTCGGATTTTTTTTTTGGTTGTAGTAATCGGGACTTTAATCCGTTTTGCGTACGATGTATTTTTGAGATAATAAATACAAGAATATCTTATTAAGAAGAGTCGCAAAATGAATTAGCCAATTGTTGTTTTTTGGTACTGAAAACCTCATTCAAAATCGCTATTTTTGCATAATAAAACTTAAAATTTTCCATGCACAAATATATCGATCAACTTAATGAAGCCCAACGTGAACCCGTTTTGCAAAAAGACGGACCCATGATAATTATTGCGGGTGCAGGTTCCGGTAAAACGAGGGTGTTGACTATCAGAATTGCTTATTTGATGAGTCAGGGTGTTGATGCGTTTAGTATCTTATCGCTTACTTTTACCAATAAAGCGGCCCGAGAAATGAAAAAAAGAATTTCGGATATCGTGGGAGCCGGAGAGGCAAAAAATCTTTGGATGGGAACATTTCACTCGGTTTTTGCTCGAATTTTACGCTCAGAAGCAGAACATCTTGGTTATCCTTCAAACTTTACCATATATGATTCTCAGGATTCATTGCGTGCCATTTCCGGAATAATCAAGGAAATGCAACTGGATCGTGATGTGTACAAACCCAAACAGGTTTTAAGCCGAATTTCAAATTTCAAAAACAGTTTGATTACGGTAAAAGCATATTTTAATGATCCTGATTTGCAAGAAGCGGATGCAATGTCTAAAAAACCTCGAATGGGCGAAATTTATCAAAATTATGTGGACCGATGTTTCAAAGCAGGCGCCATGGATTTTGATGATTTGTTATTAAAAACCAATGAATTACTGACTCGTTTTCCGGAAGTTCTGGCCAAATATCAAAACCGTTTTCGCTATATTTTGGTAGATGAGTACCAAGATACAAATCACTCGCAATATCTTATTGTTCGGGCTTTATCCGATAAATTTCAGAATATTTGTGTGGTCGGCGATGATGCACAAAGTATTTATGCGTTTCGTGGTGCAAACATCAATAATATACTGAATTTCCAGAAAGATTATGAAGGCGTAAAAACCTTCAGACTAGAACAAAATTACCGTTCGACAAAGAATATTGTTGAAGCAGCAAACACTATTATTGATAAAAATAAAGTAAAACTGGACAAAATCGTTTGGACCGCCAATGATTTTGGTCCCAAAATAAAGGTTCACCGCAGTTTAACAGACAACGAAGAAGGCCGTTTTGTAGCCGGTACGATTTGGGAGCAAAAAATGCAAAATCAAATGCCTAACGGTGCGTTTGCCATTTTGTACCGGACCAATGCACAATCCCGGGCTATGGAAGATGCGCTTAGAAAAAGAGATATTCCGTACCGGATTTATGGTGGACTTTCTTTCTATCAAAGAAAAGAAGTCAAGGATGTTTTGTGTTATTTACGATTGGTTATTAATCCAAAAGATGAAGAAGCTTTAGTTCGGGTAATTAATTATCCGGCACGTGGGATTGGGAATACAACAATCGAAAAACTAACCATTGCAGCCAATCACTACAAACGTTCGATGTTTGAAGTGATGCAAAACATAGAGCGAATTGATTTAAAACTGAATTCCGGAACCAAGCAAAAGCTATTAGATTTTGTTACGATGATTCAGAGTTTTCAGGCTATAAATGAAAATCAGGATGCGTTTTATTTAGCGGATCATGTTGCCAAAAAAACAGGATTAATTCAGGAATTAAAAAAAGATGCTACACCGGAAGGAATGGCTAAAATTCAGAATATTGAGGAATTACTAAACGGTATTAAGGATTTTACAGATGGCCAAAAAGAAGTGGATGGAGCCCGTGGCGCTTTGTCTGAATTTATGGAAGATGTGGCTCTGGCAACTGATTTAGACAAAGACACCAGTGATGAAGACCGCGTGGCGTTGATGACCATTCACTTAGCTAAAGGATTAGAATTTCCTCATGTTTTTGTAGTGGGAATGGAAGAAGATTTGTTTCCGAGTGCCATGAGTATGAGCACGAGAAGCGAACTAGAAGAAGAACGCCGCTTGTTTTATGTGGCTTTGACCCGTGCAGAGCACCAGGCGTATTTGACCTATGCACAATCACGATACCGTTGGGGAAAATTGACTGATAGTGAACCGTCGCGTTTTATTGAGGAAATCGATAGTCAATATCTGGAATACATGACACCTCCTGAAAATAATTACAGGTATAAACCAATGATTGATAGCGATATTTTTGGTGATGTAGATAAATCTAGATTGCGTCTGGCAAAACCAGCTAACGGAACCCCGCCGACCAAATATAATACAGATAATGAACCTAAATCGGATATAAATATTCGTAAATTGAAACCTGTTAGTAATAATGCTGCTTCAGGAAGTGCTAATTTATTCGATAATAAACTGGTTGCTGGTAATATAGTGATGCACGAACGTTTTGGGAAAGGCGAAGTGTTAAACCTTGAAGGAGTGGGAGCCGACAAAAAAGCCGAAATCAAATTTGAAGTAGGCGGAATAAAGAAATTACTGTTGCGTTTTGCTAAACTGGATATTATTGGATGAAAAACTAAAAAAAAATGGCTCAATTTATAAAAATATACGAAGACAAACCTAACGAAGCAGCAATTGCCAAAGTAGTTAAGGTTTTAAAAGAAGGTGGTTTAGTGATCTATCCCACGGATACTGTTTATGGTTTGGGTTGTGATATTACCAATACCAAAGCATTGGAACGCATAGCGAGAATAAAAGGAGTAAAGCTGGATAAAGCTAATTTTTCTTTTGTTTGCCATGATCTAAGCAACATATCGGATTATGTGAGGCAGATAGACACAGCAACTTTCAAATTATTAAAAAGAGCGTTGCCAGGGCCGTATACTTTTATTTTACCTGGAAATAATAGCTTGCCTAAAGAATTTAAAAAGAAAACAACCGTTGGAATTCGGGTTCCAGACAATGCGATTGCTCTAGAAATAGTTAAAGTATTAGGGAATCCTATTGTTTCTACCTCAATTCATGATGAAGATGATGTGATAGAATATACCACGGATCCGGAACTAATTTTTGAGAAATGGCAAAACCTGGTTGATTTAGTTATTGATGGAGGTAATGGAGACAATATAGGATCCACCATTATTGATTTATCGGGTGATGAGCCAGTTGTAGTTAGAGAAGGCAAAGGAAGTTTAGATATTTTATAAGATTTAAATTTTTGGCAAAATAGTTGCCGATTTACCATAAATTTTTGTGTTTCCCAAGAAGTTACAAATCTATAGGCACCAACTTCAAAAAGCCATAATACAAAAACCCTACAAATTTATAAGTAAAAAATCCTTAAACCACTGATTATCAGTGTGTTTAAGGATTTTTGAAGTGACCTTGACTGGATTCAAACCAGTAACCTCTTGAGCCGTAATCAAGTGCGCTATTCAGTTGCGCCACAAGGCCTTTTTTTGCTATTGATGTCTTAATTAAGGCGTCTTAGCGGGTGCAAATATAAGTATAAATGTGTAATTTGCAAGTCTAAAATTGTAAAAAAACAAAAAAATATGCCATTAAAAAAGTATATACGTGATATTCAGGGATTTCCTAAAGAAGGAATTTTGTTTAAAGACATCACTCCGTTACTAATTAATCCCGAAGCAAGGAATAAATGTCTTGAAATACTGGTTGAATCCTTGAAAGATAAAAAAATTGACAAGGTAATAGGAGTAGAAAGTCGTGGATTTTTCTTTGGAATGTTGATTGCACAAGAATTAAATGTTGGTTTTATTCCGGTTCGTAAGCCGAACAAGTTGCCTTACGAAACTATCTCGGCAACGTATGATTTAGAATATGGAACGGATACTTTAGAAATCCATATTGATGCAATTCAAAAAGGAGACCGAATTCTGATTCACGATGATGTATTGGCAACCGGAGGAACCGCAAGAGCAGTTTGTGAATTGGTGGAACAATTAGGTGGTGAAATCGTGCAATGCAATTTCCTGATGGAATTAGCTTTCTTGAATGGAAGGACAAAAATCAAAGGAAATGAAATTTTTGTAGCAATTACATACTAATTTAAGGTTCGTGTGATTACGTAATACTTAAAGCAATAATCGCGATTTGCAATTTCTTGGCTTTAGCCAAATCCAATCCCTGTTTGGTGAAACTCTGTAAAATGATTTTGTTGAGTTGGCCCAAGATTTTATACATATCGTTTTGTTTTGTAAAAAGATAAAAATAAAGAAAGAGGGTAAAGAGGGCTTTGATTGGGTGATGCTTTTTTATCTCTAAAGCACACTATGTTTATATTATAATTAAAAAAGCTATTTTACATAATATAAATTATAGCGCAAAAAAGACACAGTACATTTAGACCAAAAAACTCACCCTGTTTAGTTACATTAAACGATTACAATCCTTCCTTAAATTATTTAACATGAAGGATATCATTTTTACAGTCTTTTGCTATAAATAATTTTACGATTGGCTGACACCATTTCCGATTTCAGACAAATACGTCTCAAAAGCTTAAAATCACATTATTTTGTTATAATTTATGCTGTTTTAATCTAAATATAGGCCATTTTAATGGTTTTAAAGTATTTCTTTGTGTTACGACGCTTTACCTTGGTTTTGGCGGCTAACGTAAAACTAAACTATTAATAGTAACGGAATAATTTTTGATTTAAGAAACAGACGATCCTATATTATTTTTTTAAATCAGATAAAATCAAGTGAGTTGTAGGCTCTCCATAAACTAAAAGCCGATCAATAAATTGTTGTAGGTGCATTTGATCAACTAGAACGACGTTCATAATAATGTTTTGGGGTCCAGTAATTCTAAAAACCTCATTTATCTCTGGAAAATCTTTCAGCTGATCACAAAACAGCTGTAGTTTTCCACTAAATAACTTGAACAGAATAAAAACCTCTAATCCAAATCCCAGTTTTTGGTTGTTCAGCTGAAGTTTATATCCCTGTATAATAGCAGCATCCTCCAGTTTTTGAATGCGTTCTCTTACGGAAGAAGGTGAAAGTCCAATTTGTTTCCCAATTTCTACATAGGAAGCTCTTGAGTTTATTTCTAATTGCTTTATTATTTTTAAATCTAGAGTATCAACCATTAAAAAAGTTTTAAATGCTTAAAATTACAACTTTTTAACGGAAAATTACTTGTTTATTGATGGATTAAATTTAGATATTTATAGTGCTAATAGTACTTTTGAACCATGGATAACACTTTATTACTACTTATAATTGGAATTTTCACAGGATTTTTTATTCAAACTATGATCGGTTTCGGCGGTGCTTTAATAGCTTTACCTTTTTTGTTGTTAGTCATGCCTTTATCTGAAGCAGTTTCGTATCTTTCTATTTTTTATTTGGTCTCCTCTCCTATTTATGTGTATAAAGAATGGGAACATATAGACAAAAGCTTATTAAAAAAAATTGCTTTTTCTTCCTTTTTTGGAGTGCTTACCGGAATAGTGGTTCTAGTTTATGGAAAACCGCTGATCTTAAAGCAGGCGTTGGGTGTTTTTATTATCCTATTTGTATTAAATAGTCTTCGTGTCAAAAAAAAAGTAGTGATTTTAAAAAAAACGAAACACTTTTTGGGTTTTCTAGGAGGTTTCTTCTCTGGTTTATTTTCTACCGGAGGTCCTTTATATGTAATAATTGTTCAGAATGAAACTAACGATATAAAGACATTTAGGGCTACCATGTTTGGTACTTTAGGCCTGGTTACGCTGATGCGAATGCCTGTTTTGGTTTTAGGTGGCGTGATTACTATGAACCAAATTTACAATTCCCTCTATGTTGTGCCTTTTCTTATTCTTGCTTTATTTCTGGGCAAAAAAGTCTATTTAAAACTTAATGAAGCGCTTATAAAAAGAATCATTTTAGGACTATTATTTCTATCAGGAGTATTGCTGGTTTTTAAAGTATAATTATAGAAATTGTATTGACTCTGCTTTTATCACATTACTGGTCAATGACGGTGCTAAATTTATTTTATTTAGCAGCTCTTTGTCCATTATCATAAATCACATTAGTGTGGAAAGTGGTTTGATTCGCATCTTAATTATTTACCTTTGCAAAAAATTAAAAATTGCGACTTAAATGAATAATACCGAAATGAACAAAAAAAAATACATTAAATTAATCCTCATTTTAGGTTCTCTTACCGCACTTGGCCCATTTTCAATTGATATGTATTTACCTGGTTTTGCCGGAATTGCTAAAGATTTGAATACTTCTGTTGCCAATGTGTCCATGACATTATCCAGTTATTTTATTGGAATTTCTGCTGGACAATTGCTTTATGGTCCGTTATTAGATCGTTTTGGCCGAAAAAAACCGCTCTTTATTGGATTATTGGTTTACATATTAGCCTCTTTGGGCTGCGCATTTGTCACTGATATTGATACTTTTATAGGGCTGAGATTCATTCAGGCTGTTGGGAGCTGTGCTGCTACGGTAGCCTCAGTGTCAATGGTTCGGGATTTATTTCCTGTAAAAGAGATACCTAAAGTCTTTTCTTTATTGATGTTGGTTGTAGGGCTTTCGCCAATGCTGGCACCCACTGTAGGCGGTTATGTTACTACTTATTACGGTTGGCATACTGTATTTTTTATACTGATGTGCATGGGAATTGTAATTCTTGTAGCGGCTCAAATTATTTTGCCTAATACTTTCAAACCGGACACTTCTATATCATTAAAGCCAAAACCAATTATTTCTAATTTTATACGCATTGTTAAAGTGCCTCAATTTTACACCTATGCGTTTACAGGAGCAATCGCTTTTTCTGGTTTATTCACGTATGTGGCAGCCTCTCCTATTTTATTTATGGATATTTTCAAAGTAGATGGTACAACGTATGGCTGGATTTTTGCCTTTATGTCTTTGAGTTTTATAAGCGCCAGTCAGCTTAATTCTTTTTTATTGCGGAAATTTACCAGTGAACAAATGATTTTTGGGGCCTTAATTACACAGTCGGTAATCAGTGTTTTATTTCTGACATTAGCAATCAATGATCTTTTAGGTTTGTATGAAACAATCGCCATGCTGTTTTTATTCTTGGCGTGTTTAGGAATCTCTAATCCTAATACAGCAGGACTGACTCTTGCTCCTTTTTCAAGAAATGCAGGAAGCGCGTCTGCCTTGATGGGTGCGATTCAATTGGGATTAGGTGCTTTGGCCTCTTTTGCGGTTGGTGTTTTTGTAAAAAGCTCTATGTTACCAATGGTTTTGATTATGACAACATCAACAATACTGGCATTGATTATTTTAATTATCGGAAAACGAAACATAAAAAAAACCATTACAACTTCAGGTGATGAAATTGTAATAGCTCATTAACAGTTTATGAAAAAGAATGAATTAATTCATTCTTTTTTGTTTTTTTATTGGTTTCTCCGTTTTTGAAAGGACTTCATTTTTTGCTTGAAGCAAGTGATTGGCCAGGACCTTTTCTATTAGTTCGTCTTTCGTCAAATGATGAAAAACTGTTTTTATTTTATCTTTTAATTCTGTAGCGATGTCATGATTGGGTTTTGTCTTGAAGATTTGCTTCGCCCATAACAACGTATTATTTTCTTCAATACTGGCAAGAGTTGGTTTTTTGAATTCTTTGAATTGTATTCCCAATTCTTTTTCGAATTCAGCAATTTCAACTACTTCTTCCGACTGCAATACCGTCAATGAAAGTCCCTTTGCTCCTGCTCTTGCAGTTCTACCGCTACGATGTACGTATGCTTCATACACATCAGGCAAATGATAATTGACTACATAAGAAATTTCTTTTACATCAATTCCTCTTGCTGCTAAATCTGTTGCGACTAATATATTGATATGTCCTTCGCGGAATTGCTCCATGATTCGGTCTCTAATTCCCTGCGATAAACTTCCGTGTAATGCACCAGAAGAAAACCTATTGATTGCCAAGTTTTTAGCTAATTTATTGACTGCTGCTTTTGTTTTACAAAAAATGATCCCGCGTTCACCCTCTTTAGAATTCAGAAAATGCATCAAAACGTCCAGTTTTTCAATAGGATTTACCACAATGTACTGATGATCAATTCCTTGATTACCTACTGTTTCCATATTGGCACTGACATGTACCACATTTTTATTCAAATAGTTTTGAATCAATTGTTTTATGCTTCCGGGCATGGTGGCCGAGAATAAAAAAGTTTTATGTGCTGCTGGCAATTCAGCAATAATTTCATCTAAGCCTTCTTTTAATATAGTCACCATTTCATCGGCTTCATCGAGCACGAGGAATCTGGTTTCTTTTAAGTTTATGGCTTTGCGCTGAATTAAATCAATTAATCTTCCGGGCGTTGCCACTACAATATGTGTAGGTGTTGCAAGGCGTTCTATTTGCGGTTTGATTGGAATTCCTCCGCATGTTGCTGCAATGGAAACTTCAGGCAAAAAGGTGGCAAAAGACTCTAAATTTTTAAATATTTGTTGGCCTAATTCCCGAGTTGGTGCAAGAATTACTGCTTGAATCAAAGGTGATTTTACATCTATTAATTGTAAAATTGGCAATCCAAATGCGGCTGTTTTTCCGGTACCGGTTTTAGCAAGTCCAACTATATCCGTTGTATTTGACAAAAGTAACGGAATCGTTTTTAGCTGAATTTCTGTTGGTACAACAATTTTCAATTCGGTAATCGCTTTTACTATTGGTGCTGAAATTCCTAAATCAGAGAATTGTTTTGGCATTTTTTTTGAATTTTATATTTTATAAAAAATAGTTGTTTTGTAACGGTAATTTTAGCCCCGATAGCAGTGAAAATCCTTTTATTTTTTCTTTAAAAATAAAAGATTGAAACGAATAGCGGGATTAGCTCCTTGAAAAATAAATATTACTCTTCATCCGGTTCGTTCATGATTTTTTCCCGGTATTTTTTCCCGGTCAATAATACCAGTTTTAATTTGTAATCATCTACTAGCCATTCGCGGTAATTTTTACTGCACTGGCTCAAACATTTTGAATAGCGCTTGATGCGGCAATCGATGTCATCATCCAGTTCTTTTCCCAGCGCTTTTGCTTCTTGTAAGGTTTCAGAATTATCCACACACATGGCGGCATGTTGCTCTAGGGATTTTTCTAGCACTACTTTGGAACGTAAATTTTGTTTGATGATGAGTTTGTGTTCTTCATCCACATCAAAGGTTACTACTTCTGTTTTAGTAAATTTAGCGCGTAATTCCGGTGGCATGCTGTATTTAAAATACAATTCTATTTCTGTATCGTCTCGTAAGTTTTCCAGGTAAAACTCCGGAGATTTAAAGATATGCTGCCAGTTTACCGGCTCACTCCACAGGCCAAATCGGGCGGCGTTATTCCCTAAATCGATCACATTGAAAATATCTTTGTTGGGTAATTTTCTGGAACCACGACCGATCATTTGGTAATATAAGGTCAACGATTTTGTTGCTCTGTTCAGGATTATGGTCTCTACGGTAGGCTCATCAAAACCGGTAGTAAGAATTCCCACTGATGTCAATATGGCATCAGGTGTATGCTTGAACCAATGTAAAATATCTTTTCTTTCCTCGTTATTACTGGTGTTATCTAAATGGCGAATGGCATAACCGGCTTCTCTAAACGTTTCGTATACATATAAGGAGGTGTTGATCCCGTTATTGAAAATCAAGGTTTTCTTGCCTAATGATTTCTCCGTGTAGGCATGCAATAACTTTTCCTGCATGGCCATATTGGTGTACAAATCATCAGATGATTTTACGGTATAATCGCCATTGATCCCTACTTTCAGGGAGGTCAGTCCCACATCATAGCTATAGGTAACTGCTTTGGCTAAAAAGCCATTTGTAATCAAGGAACTAATGGTGTCTCCTACGATTAATTCATCGTAGCTTTCATGCATTGGCAATTTGATATTTGAGCTTAAAGGTGTTGCGGTTACCCCTAAAATAAAAGCATTTTTGAAAGAGCTCAATAATTTGCGAAAGGAATTGTAATGTGCCTCATCAATGATTACCAATCCTACATTATCTAAATGCAGTTTTTCATCGTTGATTCGGTTTTTTAAAGTTTCCACCATGGCTACAAAACAGGAATAATCGTTTTGATCCGGAAGTTCTTTTACTTTACTGTTGATAATTTTGTTTTTCACATCAAAACCCTTCAACATTTTTGAGGTTTGCTTACACAACTCAATTCTGTGGGTCAAAACAACTACTTTTTTATCATGTTGCGATAAATAACGGCGCACAATTTCAGAAAAAACCACTGTTTTTCCACCACCGGTGGGCAATTGGTATAACAAATGGTGTTGTGGCGGTGCATTATCAATGCGCTCAAAGATGGCATCTATATCGCCTTTTTGGTACGCATAAAGTTCTTTTTTGTCTTCTATTTCTATTTCTAAAGTGTTTTGGGACATTGCTTATTGTTGGGTTTTTGCAAAAATACGCCTAAAAAACAGTTTAAGTATCAATTTTTATTAAAAATAAACGGAATGATTAAATAAATTTGAATTATGTGAGGATTTAATATTCTAATCGTTCTAAAATGGCATTAAATTCTGGTTCATTGTACCATTTTTGCAAAATAGTTTCAGTGTGTATGGCACTAATTCTGGGTTTAAAATCAGTAAGTATTCCATTTGCAATCAAGAAAACAACGGCTTGCTGAAAGGAATTGTACATGCTTTTGAAAAATAATTCTTGCTTTATATCCTGTTCTGATGAGAATGTTTGTGCTATTTCAATATTGTAAAGCATTACATCCGCAATTACAAAAGGATCTACTCCCAAAAGTGTAAAGTGCTTAATGTATTTTTGGGCAACGGAACGCCTCATTTTAGGTTTGCTACGCCTTCCGGATTTTTTCAGAGGATAATATTCATTGGAAATTTTGAGTTTGCATTCCTGCAAAAGCGTTTCTTCTTTTGGATTAAAAACAAAATCATAATAGACTTTTACAGAACTGAATTTTTCGTACAATTCGAGTATTTGCTCTTCGAGTTGTTCTTTATTCAATTCGGCTACATATTTTTTTAAATCGCGTTTGCTCATTATCAAAGTTTAAGATTACAAAAGTAATTTACTTTAGGAATCAATGCGTGGTAAATCAATGATAATCCTTAATTTTGTCAATTATCACTTAAAAAAAAATAAATGCTTAAGATTTTTAAGGTTACAGCAATAGTAGAAGGTATATCCGCCTTATTGTTATTTTTCTTTGCTATGCCAATGAAATACATTTTTAATGATCCTATTTATGTCAAACACATTGGAATGGCTCACGGCGTATTATTTACTGCTTACATTATCTTGGCAACAATTTTAAAGTTTAGTGAAAAGTGGAATTTTAAAAAGTATTTTATCATTTGTATTGCGTCAATTCCTCCTTTTGGGACTTTTTACATAGAAAAGAAATACTTGCGAAATGTATAAATTAATAGAAAAAATATTCACTTTTCTATATCTAGTACTCAGGAAATGGGGCTTAGGGAACAGTCTGGCTTCTTATTTTAGCTTGGTGCTGAACATTATTGTTTTGTGTGTATTGGCGTATGTCATCTACGTAATTTTTAGACTTGTTTTAGTTACTATTATGGCCGTTATTGCCCAAAAAACCAAAACCAAATTTGATGATTTGCTGGTAACTAACAAAACGGCTAAATACATTGCACATTTAATTCCACTATTGTTTATTTACAAATCTGTTCCAATAATTTTAGATCGATTTGAATATTGGGAAGGCTTTTTTGGGAAATTGGTTGGAATCTACATCATCATTCTGATTTTATGGATTATACGAACTATTTTCAATGCGTTACGTGATTATTTAAAACTAAAACCAAGATACAGTGACAAACCTATTGACAGTTTCATTCAGGTAATCATGATTATGTTGTGGGTAATTGGAATTACATTAATCATTTCAAAATTATTTGAGATTGATAAAAAAGAGCTTTTAACTATTTTAGGAGCCGTTTCAGCGGTAATCATATTAATATTCCGAGATACCATTTTAGGTTTTGTATCTAGTGTTCAAGTATCCATAAACGATATGGTTCGAATTGGCGACTGGATTACGATGGATAAATTTGGTGCTGATGGAGATGTTATCGAGATCAATCTGGCAACGGTAAAAGTTCGAAATTTCGATAATACCACAACCACAATTCCAACCTATAGTTTGAGTTCAGATTCGTTTCAAAACTGGCGCGGAATGCTGAATTCAGATGGCCGACGCATCAAAAGACACATTCTGATAAAAACAAGCAGCATTCGGTTTTTAGAGGAAGCAGAATTAAATGATTTAAAAAAAATTCATCTAATATCGGATTATATTGACAGTCGAAAATTAGAAATAGACGACTATAATTCTAAACATAAAATTGACAAATCCATTGCTATTAATGGGCGAAATTTGACAAACTTAGGTTTATTTCGAAAATACATCACGGAATACCTGTTCAATTATCCAGGATTAAACAAAGACATGTTGATGCTTTGCCGTCAGTTACAATCAACTTCCCATGGTGTACCGCTTGAGGTTTATGCGTTTTCACATGACAAGCGATTTGAAAACTATGAATACATCATGTCGGATATATTTGATCACATCATTGCTTCCATAAAATATTTTGATTTAGAAATTTTTGAAACAACTGCAGAAAGTGAATCTCAGGTTTAATTTTTTTACTTAAAAAGTATAAATGCACTTCGTATCAAATTAATAATCTGTTTTTCACATATTCAATTGCTGTTTTTCCATGTGCCTTAGGTTTTCCATCCGCATCTAAGTTAACCATTGTGGTGTGATCAATTGTAATGATTGTCTCGCGTGTCATCATATTTCGTGCCTCGCATTTCAGCGTGAGTGAGGTTGTGCCAAATTTTAAAACATCAATTCCAATTTCGACAATATCACCTTGTCTGGCCGAACTTCGAAAATTGATTTCCGACATGTATTTGGTTACGATTCTGGTATTTTCTAATTGAATTATGGTATACAAAGCCAATTCTTCATCAATCCAAGCTAATAATTTACCGCCAAATAAAGTTCCGTTAGGATTTAGATCTTCGGGTTTTACCCATTTTCTAGTGTGAAATTTCATATTTTTTCTTTATAAATGTAAAAATACGTATTCTTGACGCAATTTTATTTAATTTTAAAGAAAAAATATGAATGCACGCGATACTTTTTTAAAAGAATTTCGAGGACAAACAATAGGTTCCGTAACCACACAATCCACAACAGAAGAATCATTTCAAAATGAGGTGTTACGCCCCATTCTAAAGTTGCAAAATGACTTATTTGCAGCATCCTTCCTCAATTATGTCAACAAAAATAAAATTGATTTCTACAGTTATACACTTGATAAAAAAGTATCCGTCATGGAAAATGCAATCCAGAAAGACATCAAGTTTAGAAATTCTCTAAAAGGAATGATCATTGGTTTATTTACAGCCGATGAATATGCTGCTTATGTACAAAACTCCTCCAATATCAATAAAAGAATGATGAGCATGCTTGTAGAACGATTAAAAAGTCATGTATCACTGTATGAAATTAATAAAAGCAACTAGCGCTATTTCTTCCTTATTTTAGAAATTTAGGGTTCTCTAATCAAATAGTAATTATAGGAAAGATCCTAAGGCTTATTTTAGGTCTAAAAACCTTATAATTAAAAATATAGAGCTTTTAAAACACGTTGCCTTGTTGTTTATAATTTAAAAAACGGCTCTTTATTCATCCAAATTTTACCATTTAGATCCAATTTATTAATCCTAATCTTTTTTATAATAAATATGGGTTAAGTATAATTTTATCTGCTTTTTGTGTTATTTTTTTCATTATAATTGTTAAAACTAATTTCATGAAGGAAGAGTATTTCAAATGGCATTCCCCTAATTTAAATAGAGAGATAGAAATGTTGGTTTTTGGACATGCCGGATATCCTGTAATTGTATTTCCTACTTCTATGGGGAGTTACCATGAAAATAAAGATATGGGATTGATTGATTCTGCAAAATGGTATCTGGAACAAGGTTTGATCCAAATATTTTGTCCTGATAGCATTGATAAAGACAGTTTTTACAATAAAAATATATATCCTATAAATCGTATAGAAAACCACGTCAGGTACGATAAAATGATTTGTCACGAAATCGTTGAAAAAGTAAAGAACAATACCTCCTCAGGCAGAGTGGCTCTTGCCGGTTGCAGTTTTGGCGGGTATCATGCGGCAAATTTTGCTTTTAGACATCCTGGTTATGTAAGTCATTTGTTTTCTATGAGTGGCGCTTTTAATATCAAGAGTTTTATGGATGGTTTTCATGACGATGATGTGTTTTACAACAGCCCGGAAGATTATTTACATGGACTTAATGATCCGGAATTATGGAAAATGGATATTGTGCTTGGGACGTCTAATTGGGATATTTGTTTTGATGCAAATTTAAAACTAAGTAAAGTGTTGAGCGATAGAAACATCCATCATTGGTTGGATATTCGTCAGGAACGAAAACACGACTGGCCGGTATGGACCGAAATGTTTCCACATTATTTATCCAGAATAAAAATTTTTTAAAATTATAAACATATCAAGATGAAAAAAATTGGAATTTTATTTGGAATGGAAGATACATTTCCACAAGCCTTCATAGATCGTGTCAATTCAAAAAACGAAAAAGAAATCATAGCTGAAGCTGTGGTTATTGATAAAGTAGTTCAAAATCAAGACAGAGAATATGCCGTAATTATTGATCGCATTTCGCAAGATGTCCCTTTCTATCGTGCATATTTAAAAAATGCTGCTTTAACAGGGACGAATGTGATCAACAATCCTTTTTGGTGGAGTGCTGATGATAAATTTTTTAATAATTCATTGGCCGATACTTTGGGAGTTCCGTTACCTAATACGGTACTTCTCCCATCGGCAGAACATCCTACGGATACGACCGGAAAATCATTCCGAAACCTAAAATACCCAATGGATTGGGAAGAAATTTTTCATTATATTGGTTTTCCAGCTTATATGAAACCGTATGCCGGAGGTGGCTGGAAAAATGTGTATCGATTAGAAAATGTCGAAGAATTTTGGGAGAAACATAGGGAAACGGGGCAACTGGTGATGATGCTACAGGAAGAAATTGTTTTTACAGAGTATTTCAGAGTCTATTGTTTGGGTTGCAAAGCCGTTAGGATTATGCAATACGAACCCAGAAATCCGCATCATTTGCGTTATGTACTTGATGGGCCGCCTGTGGATAAAAAATTATTAGCTACTATTAAGGATTATACTTTACGTCTTTGCAAAGGATTGGGTTATGATTTTAATACGGTTGAATTTGCAGTCCGTGATGGTATTCCCTATGCGATAGATTTTGGAAATCCCGCACCAGATGCTGAATTAACTTCGGTAGGTGCAGAAAACTTTGAGTGGGTTGTAGAGGAAGCAGCAAAAATGGCAATTGCTGCTGCAAAAAAACAGAAATCCAGAAAGATGAATTTGACTTGGGGAACATTTATGAAAGATGCAGTAAAATAGTTTTCAGTCATAGTATTCAGTAAACAGACTGTAAACATTGACTGCGACTGAACACTAAAACAATAATTATGTTAAAGAAATTACCTGTTTTTACCCTCGGTGTAGAAGAAGAATATCAAATTATAGATCCTGTAACCAGAGATTTACGGTCGCATTTATCCAAAATTGTAGATGGTGCGAAGATCATTTTGAATGAGCAGGTAAAGGCTGAAATGCATCAATCTGTGGTCGAAGTGGTACCAATATTTGCAATAATGTGAATGATGCCAAAAATGAGATTCGGTTTTTACGTTCTAAAATCGTTGAATTAGCGGACAAACAAGATCTTATTGTGGGGGGTGCCGGGACGCATCCTTTCTCGAAATGGCAGGATCAACCGATAACTGATGATCCTCGCTATCACGATATTGTCAATGAATTGCAAGATGCAGCGCGTTCTAATTTAATTTTTGGAATGCATTGTCATGTAGGAATTGAAAATCGGGAGATTGGCTTGCAATTAATGAATCAGGCCACATATTTTTTGCCGCATATTTTTGCGCTTTCAACGAACTCTCCTTTTTGGGAGGGAAGAAAAACAGGTTATAAGTCCTTTAGAACGAAAGTTTTTGACAAGTTTCCAAGGACAGGTTTGCCGGAATATTTTGATTCGGTGAGTTCGTATGAGAATTATTTGGATACATTAATAAAGACTAATTGCATCGATAATCCAAAGAAAATCTGGTGGGATTTACGGTTGCATCCTTTTTACAATACGATTGAATTCAGGATTTGTGATATGTCATTGACAGTGGATGAAACCATTTGCATTGTTGCTATTATTCAGGCAATTGTAGCTAAACTCTACAAATTGAACATGAACAATACTAGCTTTAATGTGTATCGACTGGCTTTGATAAAAGAAAATAAATTTCGGGCGGCACGTTACGGAATTGAGAATAGTATGATCGATTTTGGTTTGCAAAAAGAAGTAGAAACAAAAATGCTTATTCTGGAACTGCTTGATTTCATTGATGATGTGGTGGATGAATTAGGAAGTCGTGCTGATATAAATTATGTCCATGAAATTTTAAAAAACGGTACCGGTGCTGATAAGCAACTGGCTATTTTTCAAGAAACGGGCGATCTTTCCTGTGTGGTTGACTTCATAACAGGAGAATTTACGAAAGGATTATAAAATATAAAGTACCTTTGTTCATTGTTTTTTAAAAAAAGTATGTCTAATAAAATTATAAAAATAGCCCTTCTGGACATGTACAATGGTGAACCCAACCAGGGAATGCGATGTATTATTGATGTTGTCAATAGGTTTAGTCCCGTTGTTAGTTTTGAAATATTTGATGTTCGGGTAAAATGTGAATTGCCGGACAAGAATAAATTTGACATTTATATTTCAACTGGAGGACCTGGAAATCCCTTAATTGGTGATGGAAACTGGGATGTAAAATACTATGAATTTATCGATTCCTTGAATAAATGGAATACTGAAAATAGTATTAAAAAACATGTTTTGTTCATTTGTCATTCTTTTCAAATGGCGTGTTTGCATTTTGGATTGGCTACGGTTACCAAACGAAATGACACTTCTTTTGGGGTGATGACCATTCATAAAACTAAAGAAGGACTTGTGGATCCCTTGTTCGAGGGATTAGCAGACCCTTTTTATGCGATAGATTCCAGAGACTATCAAGTGGTTCAACCCAAGTTAAGTATTTTTGCGAAAAAAGGAGCCAAAATTATTTCATTAGAGAAAATTAGGGATCATGTACAATACGAACGCGCAATTATGGCCGTGCGTTTTACCGATTATTTTGTGGGTACTCAATTTCACCCGGAAGCGGATCCCATTAGTTTTGTTTCTCATTTAAGAAATAAAGAAGCAAAGGAAAAGATTAAGAATATGAAAGGAAAAAAGAAGTTCAGAAACATGCTGGAGGATTTATTAGATGATGATAAAATATACAGAACTAATGAAACTTTGATTCCTAATTTCCTTCGAATAGCAATTAATGACTTGCTAAAAACAAAGAAGACACTTTCTAATTAATACGATTTCAAAATGATTTCAAAATATCGGAAGTTATTTAATACTCAATTTACAGAAAAAAAATATCAGGAATTCAAAGATGATATTGCTTCCGATTTTAATTACCTGCCTACTTTCCGGTTAGGCGAAACCCCCTTTTTTATTTCGAAGGAGCTTAAAGCACAATTGATTGAAGGCTGTAATGATGTTATAGCTTTCATTCAGAAAAACGACTTTAAATCACTTACAAATAAATCCTTAGAACTAAATAATACTGTTCCTAATGAGGATGAACATACTACCTTTTTAGCAATTGATTTTGGAATTTGTGAAGAAGACGGAGTACTTATTCCCAAACTAATTGAAGTACAGGGATTCCCCTCTTTGTACAATTATCAAATGCATTTGTACGAAAAATTCAAAAATCATTATCCATTTCTTAACGAATTAACTCCATTTATTAATGCTATTGAACCACAGGAATATCTTACTATTTTAGAAGAAGCGATTTGCAACCATCATCCAAAAGAAAATGTTATTCTTCTTGAAATAGAACCCGAAAAACAAAATACCAAGATTGATTTTTATTACTGCAAAAGAGACATTGGCATCCCTATAGTTTGTGTTACTGAACTCATAAAAAAAGGAAAACAACTGTTTTACAAAAATGCAACAGGCAATGAAATATTGGTAAAAAGAGTTTACAATCGGGTTATTTTTGATGAATTGGATTTGAGAACAGATTTAAGACTTAATTTTAGTTTTTCAGATGATTTGGATGTGGAATGGGCGGGACATCCCAACTGGTTTTTCAGAATCAGTAAATTTATTTTACCTTTCTTAAAAGGAAAATATTGTATTGAAACGACACTATTGAGTGACTTGGCAGTAATTCCTCAGGATTTAGAAAACTATGTTTTGAAACCGCTTTTTTCTTTTTCAGGAACGGGCGTTATTTTTCATGTCACAAAAAAAGATATTGAAGCCGTTGTAGATAAAGAATTATATATTCTTCAAAAAAAAGTAAATTATCTTCCTATTGTACACGCTCCTGAAGGGAAAGTAAAAGCTGAAGTCCGAATCTTGTGTGTTTGGAAAAAAGGTGATGCCGCACCTACTCTACTCTGCAACTTAGTCCGCTTGAGTCGTGGCGAGATGATTGGCGTGAAATTCAATAAAGATAAAGATTGGGTTGGTGGCACTTTAGGTTTATTTGAAAGGTAGACAATACTTCCCCTTTGTAACTTTCAAAAATTCCATTTTTTAGCGGGTTGCACATTTAAATTACTTCCTATTTTTAAAATATAAAAACTTCTTTTTTACTACAAAACAGGAAATATATAGTAGATTATTTGAATGGTTATTTAAGTAATACCGTCATTTTAACACATTGAAATGGTGTGAAAAGAAAATACAGTTGTATTTTATAATTAAAACCTTGTTAATTTTACATTAAAAATAATTTAAAAATCGTTTTTTATTCTTTTTTGCTTCTTCAAACATTTTTTTTTTCTTGATTTAATTGATTCCAACTGCTGTTTAATGAATTTTTGAAAGTGATTCCCTTAATAATTTGAAAAATATGGAATTATTCAATATTTTAACATAAAAAAAATTAACCTGTTTTTTTTTTCTTTATTATTGTAATGTTATAATAAATTAAGAAGAATCAATAATTTTAATAATTAGCAAATGAATAGAAGAGAAGCACTTAAAAGCGTTGCATTTTTGATGGGAAGCGCAATCTCAGCAACAACAATGGGCGTTTTATTTGAAAGTTTTACTTTGCCTGAAAAAGAAAAAAATAGCGTGTCTTTTTCTGCTGCAGATGAAGAAATTTTGGCTGAATTTGCCGATATCATTATACCTACTACAGCCTCTTCGGCAGGAGCAAAAGCTGCAGGATTGGGTGCTTTTATTCCAATGATTATTAGAGAATGTTATCCTGCAAAAATGCAAGAAATTTTTGCTTCCGGGATGCAGGAAATGCAAGCAAAATGCGTTAAAGATTTCAATAAGAATTTCTTATCAATGTCAGTTGAAGAGCGTCAGCAATTAATGACTTCATTACGAGATGAGGCAATTGCAACTGATAAAGCACCTTCATTCTTTTTGATTGCTAGAGATTTAACTCTTCTTGGCTATTATTCTTCAGAAATAGGTTGTACACAAGCACGCGAATACCTTCCAGTTCCGGGACGCTACGATGGTAGTGCAGACTACAAACCCGGACAAAAAGCTTGGGCAACCAACTAATTGTTACTAGAACCTTTTGTTATAAACTATTTTATTAAATAAAAAATACTACCCGTGAATATAAATACCAATTTGAAAGAGGAAAATACGTATGATGCTATTGTTGTAGGATCTGGAATTAGTGGTGGTTGGGCTGCAAAAGAACTTACCGAAAAAGGATTAAAAGTTTTGATGTTAGAACGCGGAATGAATATTGAGCACATCAAAGATTATGAATCGGCCATGAAAGCACCATGGGAATTTGAACGCGCTGGCAAGCTTACCGAAGAACAAAAAAGAACCCATCCTGTTCAAACAAGAGATTATCCATACAATGAAGCTACCGAAAAATGGTGGGTGAATGACTTGGAATGTCCCTATACAGAAGACAAACGTTTTGATTGGTACAGAGGATTTCATGTGGGTGGAAAATCTTTAATGTGGGGCCGTCAAAGTTACCGTTTTAGTGACCATAATTTTGAAGATAATGCCAAAGATGGTCATGGAAATGACTGGCCTATTCGATATAAAGACCTTACCAAGTGGTATGATTATGTAGAGAAATTCGCAGGAATAAGTGGGCAAGCTGAAAATTGGCCCCTATTACCGGATGGTAAATTTTTGCCTCCAATGGATTTAAATTGTGTTGAAAAATCAGTTAAAGAAAGATTAGAAAAACATTATAATAAAACCCGTATTCTTACAATTGGTCGTACTGCTAACTTAACTGTACCCCACAAAGGGCGTGGCAGCTGTCAGTACAGAAATTTATGCAGTCGAGGCTGTCCATTTGGCGCCTATTTTAGCACCCAATCTTCTACACTACCTGCTGCAATGGCAACCAATAGATTGACCGTGAGACCCTACTCTATTGTGAATCATATTATTTATGATAAAGACACTAAAAAAGCAAAGGGTGTTATGGTTATTGATGCAGAAACAAATGAAACCATGGAGTTTTATGCTAAAATTGTTTTTGTAAACGCATCCACCTTAGGATCAACATTCCTTTTATTAAATTCAACTTCAGAAGCGCATCCGAATGGAATGGGTAATGCCAGCGGACAATTAGGCCATAATCTTATGGACCATCATTTCCGTTGTGGTGCAGAAGGAACAGCTGAAGGTTTTGAAGATAAATACACGTACGGAAGAAGAGCTAATGGTATTTATATTCCAAGATATCAGAATGTAGGTGGTGATAAACGAGATTATTTAAGAGGTTTTGGGTACCAAGGAGGTGCCAGCAGAGGATCTTGGCATAAAGAAGTTGCCGAATTGGCTTTTGGTGAAAACTTTAAATCGACTATGTCATTACCTGCTGATTCCTGGAGTATGGGATTAGGTGGTTTTGGAGAAATGCTGCCGTATTACGAAAACAAAGTGTACATCGATCATAGCAAAAAAGACAAATGGGGACAACCAGTTTTAGCTATTGATTGTGAATACAAAGAAAATGAAGCAAAAATGCGGGAAGATATGATGAATGATGCCGCAGAAATGCTGGAAGCATCTGGAATCAAAAATGTGCAAACCTATGATAACGATTGTTATCCTGGAATGGCTATACACGAAATGGGTACTGCCAGAATGGGTAATGACCCCAAGGATTCCGTTTTAAATAAATGGAATCAATTGCACGAAGTTAGTAATGTATTTGTTACCGATGGTTCTTGTATGCCTTCTATTGCGTGTCAAAATCCATCATTAACATTTATGGCTTTGACGGCTCGTGCCTGCGATTATGCAGTAAAAGAATTAAAAAAAGGAAATATTTAGGTTCATCATTATGAGAAAATTAAGAATGGGAATGGTCGGTGGTGGTCAAGATGCTTTTATAGGTGCAATTCACCGCTTAGCCGCCAATATGGATGGACTAATTGAATTAAAGTGTGGTGCATTAAGTATAAAACCAGAAACCGCAATTGCATCTGGTAAAGCCTTGTTTCTTCCGGAATCAAGAACATATTTAACGTATGACGAAATGATTAAAGCGGAAGCGGCTTTACCTGCTGACGAAAGAATCGATTTTGTTACTATTGTTACTCCAAATTTTGCTCATTTTGCACCTGCAATGATGGCTTTGGAGCATGGTTTTAATGTAGTAATTGAAAAACCAATGACTTTTTCATTGGAAGAAGCAAAACTATTGAAACAAAAAGTAGAAGAGACAGGATTACTACTTTGTTTAACACATACGTACTCCGGGTATCCAATGGTCAAACAAGCGAAAGCTATGGTCAGCGAAGGAAAATTGGGTAAAATTAGAAAAGTTTTAGTAGAATATCCCCAAGGATGGTTAAGTACACTATCCGAAAGAGAGGGAAACGCACAAGCTGCATGGCGAACAGATCCTAAAAAATCCGGAAAAAGTTCTGTAATGGGAGATATTGGTACGCACGCCTCTCATTTAGCCGAATATATCACCGGAGCTAAAATTACCGATGTTTGTGCAGAATTAAACACATTAGTTGAAGGCCGCATAATGGACGATGATGGAGCTGTACTATTGAAATTTGACAATGGTGCTAAAGGCGTTTTAATAGCATCACAAGTAGCAGCTGGAGAAGAAAACGCTTTAAAAATCAGAGTTTATGGCGAAAAAGGTGGAATCGAATGGTTTCAACATGATCCAAACACTTTAACGGTTAGGTGGTTAGATGAACCAACTCAGGTTTTAAGAGCTGGATCTAACTATGCACATTTATCTTCATTTGCAACACACAATTGTAGAACTCCAGGCGGACATCCAGAAGGATATTTAGAGGCATTTGCTAATATTTACCGCAACTTTGCTTTAACGCTTGGTTGTAAATTAGAGGGCACAGCACCTACTGCTGAAATGTTAGACTTTCCTTCTGTTGAAGATGGAGTGAGAGGAATGGCATTTATAGATAACGTAGTCGCATCATCACAATCGGATAAAAAATGGACTCCCTACGTTTTGTAATTTATTAGGAATTCGTAGACCTCTTATATACCAAATATTATGACAACAATTCAAGGGCCTGCGGTCTTTTTAGCACAGTTTATTGATGATAAAGCTCCTTTTAATTCCTTAGATGGGATTTGTAAATGGGCTGCTGATTTAGGCTTTAAAGGGATTCAAATGCCAACATTAGATACCCGTTTCATTGATTTACAAAAAGCGGCAGAAAGTAAAACCTATGCGGATGAACTAAAAGGAACAATTGCTTCTTACGGACTAGAAATCACTGAATTATCAACCCATTTACAAGGGCAGTTAGTGGCTGTTCATCCTGCTTACGATGATTTTTTTGATTCCTTTGCCCCTGTAAATGTTCATGGAAATCCTAAAGCAAGGCAAGAATGGGCTGTGCAACAATTGAAATATGCGGCTAAAGCTTCTCAAAATTTAGGGTTAAATGCACATGCCACTTTTAGTGGTTCTCTACTTTGGCAGTATTTTCATCCTTGGCCACAACGGCCTCCGGGTTTAGTGGAAGATGGTTTTGCCGAATTGGCTAAACGCTGGTTGCCCATTTTAAATGAGTTTGATCAAAATGGTGTTGACCTTTGTTACGAAATTCATCCCGGAGAAGATTTATTTGATGGGGAAACCTATGAAATGTTTTTGAAAGCGGTGAATAATCACTCCAGAGCTTGCTTGTTGTACGATCCATCGCATTTTGTTTTACAACAATTAGATTACATCCAATATATCGATTTTTATCATGAACGGATTAAAGCATTTCACGTAAAGGATGCCGAGTTTAATCCTACAGGAAAGCAAGGTACTTTTGGAGGCTACCAAAGCTGGGCAAATCGTGCCGGTCGGTATCGTTCTCTAGGCGATGGTCAGATTGATTTTAAAACGATATTCAGCAAACTAGCCCAATATGATTTCAAAGGATGGGCAGTAATGGAATGGGAATGCTGCATTAAAAATCAGGAAGATGGAGCGCGTGAAGGTGCTGAATTTATAAAAAATCATATTATAAAAGTTACTGATAAAGCATTTGATGATTTTGCTGCAGTAGAAACAAATCTGGCTTTTAACAAAAAAAACTTAGGATTATAAAAACTTAAATACAATAAAATGAAATTAAAATATTTCTTTTTTGGGGTTGCACTAATTAGTTTAACCTCATTTTCTAATGATAATTCAGAAGAAAAATATATTGAAACTACTGCGCATTCAAACCTTGTTGTTCAAACTTCTGAAGGAGAAAAATTAATAGCTAAATCCGATTGCATCGGATGTCATAAATTAGACAAAAAACTAATTGGTCCCTCCTACTTAGACATTGCTAAAAAATATGCTTTAAATGATAAAAATGTTGCCTATTTATCCGGTAAAATAATAAAAGGTGGCTCTGGGGTTTGGGGTTCAATTCCCATGTCTGCGCATGCTTCACTGAAAAAGAATGAGGCAAATTCTATGGCAAAGTATATTTTATCCTTAAAAAAGTAAATCAAAAGGCGCTTTTAAAGAATCAATATAATTCTAGAATGTCGAAAATAAAATCATGATGTTACACAATTTTTTGCTACTAACTAAACTGGATTAAAATAATGAAACAAAAAGAAGAAGAAGATAAAATTACAAATAACCGTCGTGATTTTATAAAAACAACCGCTATAGCTGCAGCGGCTTTTATGATTGTTCCCCGTCATGTTCTAGGACGAGGATTTGTTGCGCCAAGCGATCGTTTATCAATAGCCAGTATTGGTGTTGGTGGACAAGGTAAATTTGATGTCAGTATGTTTGCCAGAAGTGGAAAAGCGGATATATCGTTTTTATGTGATGTAGATACCAGAAGAGCAGCTGCAAGTGTAAATGCATTTCCTAAAGCTAAATTTTATACCGATTGGCGTGAAATGTTAGACAAAGAACATAAAAATTTCGATGCCGTTTCAGTTTCAACTCCAGATCATAATCATGCTATTCAAGCACTTGCTGCTATGCAATTAGGAAAACATGTGTATGTTCAAAAACCTATGGCACATGATATTTACGAAGCTCGAATTTTGACACAAGCTGCTACAAAATATAAAGTGGTAACCCAAATGGGAAATCAAGGTGCCTCCAATGATGGTACCAGAATAATGAAAGAATGGTATGAAGCAGGTTTAATAGGCGATGTTCACACGATTCATGCTTGGACAGACCGTCCGGTTTGGCCTCAAGGGATTCCTTGGTCTGCTAATAAAGCGGATATTCCAAAAGAATTAGATTGGGATTTATGGTTGGGAACAGCTCCTTACAAAGAGTATGTAAATAAATTAGTGCCTTTTAACTGGCGCGGTTGGTGGGATTATGGAACAGGTGCATTAGGCGATATGGGCTGTCACTTGTTAGAAGCACCTTTTAGTGTATTAAATTTAAAATATGCTAAAGATGTTCAATGTAGTGTAGGTTCTGTATATGTAGATGAGTTTAAAAGAGGATATTTTCCTGAGAGTTGTCCTCCCTCCAGTCATGTTACCTTAACTTTTCCAAAAACGGAGAAAACAAACGGTGACGTTGCAGTACACTGGATGGATGGTGGAATTCAGCCGGAAAGACCTTCCGAATTAGGTTCGAATGAAATTTTTGGAGACGGTGGAAATGGTACCTTATTCACAGGAACAAAAGGAAAAATGATGTGTGATACCTACGGTTTAAATCCACGTTTGCTTCCTCTAAGCAAAAATGAAAATCTCCAAGTTGCTCAAAAATACGCAAGAGTGATCGATGGTTCCGGAGGACATTACAAGCAATGGATTGAAGCCTCTATTGCTGGTTATGGAAAAAAAGAATTAAGTTCTCCTTTTGAAATTGCCGGCCCTTTAACTGAAGCTTTATTGATGGCAAATCTTGCGATCAGAGGATACGATGTGATGCGAGAAGAGCTTGGAGAAGAAGTGTACCCAGGACGTTCAGCAAAATTATTATGGGATAATGATGCCATGAGAATTACAAATTTTGATGAAGTGAACCAATTTGTGAAACGGGATTATCGTCAAGGTTGGAAAGCTTTAACTTTATAAGCAAGATTAATTATTAATTCAAAAATTCAAAAATGATTAAAAATATTTGTACTTCATTACTTGTTATGATACTGATTCAAACCGCAAATGCACAGCAAGCGCCCATACCAAAAGGATTTAAATCCATATTTGACGGACAATCCACAACGGGATGGCACAGTTACGGAAAAACAACAGCTGGTTCCGGTTGGAAAACAGAAGAGGGTGTGTTGCATTTTGATCCTACAGCTGCCCAAAACGGTCAAGGAGGCGATTTGGTAACTAATGCAGAATACGAGAATTTTCATCTAAAACTAGAATGGAAAGTCGCGGAAAATGCCAATAGCGGTATTATTTTTTATGTAAACGAGGATTTGACAAAATTCAAAAATACTTATGAAACGGGTCTGGAAATGCAAGTATTGGACAATGACGGTCATTCTGACGGAAAAATTGAAAAACACCGTTCAGGTGATTTATATGATTTAATAAAAAGCACCTCAGAACCAGTAAAACCAGTAGGAGAATGGAATTCTGTTGACATAGTATGTAAATTTGGAAAACTGACAATGTTATTGAATGGCGTAAAAGTAGTTGAAACTACGCTTTGGGATGCTAATTTTAAAACATTGGTAGCCGGAAGTAAATTTGCTACTTGGCCAGGTTTTGCTGCATTCAAAAAAGGTAAAATTGCACTACAAGATCATGGAGATAATGTATGGTTCAGAAACATTATGATCAAAGAATGGAATACTATGAAAATTACAACCGGATGTGAAGCGGGTATGTAATTGATCTCTAAAAAATAAAAAAACAACCAAAACCAAAAAATAAAAAACCACTGACTAATGAATAGTACCATCCGAATTAAATTATCCATAATGATGTTCCTGGAATTTTTTATCTGGGGCGCATGGTTTGTAACCCTGGGCACATTTTTGGGTAATAATCTAAAAGCATCAGGATCAGAAACTGCTGCAATTTTTTCAACACAATCATGGGGCGCAATTATTGCTCCTTTTATTATAGGTTTAATAGCGGATCGTTATTTTAATGCGGAGAAAATTTTAGGAATACTTCATCTTGTTGGGGCATTTTTAATGTACCAAATGTATCAGTCAGAAGAAGTTGGGATGTTCTACACCTACGTTCTGAGTTACATGATTTTATACATGCCCACATTAGCATTAGTCAATTCAGTTTCTTTTAATCAAATGAAAGATCCGGAGAAAGAGTTCGCAAATATCAGAGTTTGGGGAACTATAGGTTGGATTTTAGCAGGATTATCTATTAGCTTTATATTTCATTGGGATACTGCGGAAGCAATTTCTCAAGGATTTCTTAAAAACACCTTCCTTTTAGCAGGAATAGCCGCTTTAATTTTAGGTATATTCAGTTTTTCTTTACCAAAAACACCACCAAAAGTAAGTGAAGAAAAAATAAAAATTGGAGATATCATAGGTCTTGATGCTTTAAAATTGCTGAAAGATAAAAACTTCGCCATCTTTTTTATATCGTCAATCCTGATTTGTATACCTCTTGCCTTTTATTACCAAAATGCACATCCATTTTTGACAGAATCAGGCGTTGAAAATCCTACTGGAAAAATGGCAATAGGTCAAATATCCGAAGCATTATTCTTATTATTGATTCCTGTATTTTTTACCCGTTTTGGTTTCAAAAAAACGATCTTAATCGGGATGTTAGCATGGGCAATTCGTTATGTTTTATTCGCTTATGGCAATGATTTAAGCTTTATGCTTATTATAGGTATTGCGCTGCACGGTATCTGTTATGATTTCTTTTTCGTTTCGGGCCAAATTTACACCAATTCAAAAGCGGGAGAAAAATATAAAAGTGCTGCTCAGGGGTTGATAACTCTGGCCACTTACGGTGTTGGAATGTTGATTGGTTTTGCAGTTGCAGGATGGATAACGGACAATTATAAAATGGCAGATGGGGCTGTAAACTGGCAAATGGTGTGGATTATTCCTGCTGGAATTGCGTTTGCTGTATTCTTACTTTTTGCCCTTTTATTTAATGAAAAAAACAAAGGAGAAGAATCCACTTCTGCTGTATAAA
The DNA here is from genome assembly GCF_003970335.1 of Flavobacterium sp. LS1P28. NCBI lineage: Bacteria > Pseudomonadati > Bacteroidota > Flavobacteriia > Flavobacteriales > Flavobacteriaceae > Flavobacterium > Flavobacterium sp. LS1P28. The sequence continues at coordinate 47,317 of NZ_RYDI01000006.1, forward strand.
AATTAAAAATGAGTGCTAATTTAAATAGAAGATCTGCCATAAAAGGAATAGTAGCCGGAACAGTTGCGATGGGAATTCCTGCTGGATTTTCTGCTTTGGCTATGCCAAAAAAGGAAACAGCAACACCATTGGGTAAATTGAAAGGAAATATAAATCACTCCGTTTCTCGGTGGTGTTTTAATGACATAGATTTAGATACGCTTTGCATTGAATCCAAAAAGATGGGGATTACTGGGATTGATTTAGTAGGTCCTAAAGATTGGCCAACATTGAAGAAATATGATCTTGTTTCTACAATGTGCAACGGTGCAGAAATTAATTTATTGGATGGTTTTAATGATATTAAATTTCATGAAACACTCTTGAAAAATTATATGGAAATGATTCCACTGGTGGCAAAAGCCGGTTATAAAAATCTGATTTGTTTTAGCGGAAGCCGAAGAGGCAAAACAGATGAAGAAGGTTGGAACAATTGTATTGTTGGTTTGCAAAAACTAATTCCATTGGCTGAAAAGCATAATGTGATTTTAGTAATGGAATTACTAAACAGCAAAATTGATCATAAAGATTACCAATGTGACCGAACATCTTGGGGAGTGGAATTAGCGAAACGTTTGAACTCTGAGAATTTCAAATTGCTTTACGATATTTATCACATGCAAATTGATGAAGGAGATGTGATTAGAAACATAAGAGACAACCATCACTACATTACACATTATCATACCGCCGGCGTTCCAGGACGAAATGAAATTGATGATACTCAGGAACTAAATTACACTGCAATTATGAAAGCAATTGCAAAAACTGGTTTTAAGGGATTTGTGGGTCAAGAATTTGTACCTAAAAACCCGGACAAACTGGCTTCATTGAAACAGGCCATAGCAATTTGTGATATTTAACTACTCTAAAAAATAACCCATGATAAAAAGACGAGAATTTTTAATTAATGCTGGTTTAGCATTAGGCGCATTAGCCATTGCTCCTTCATTTGCTTTTGACTCTAAAAAAAGAGCCATTGGGATTCAATTATGGACACTGCGCGATACGTTACCCAAAGATGTTAAAGGTGTTTTAGCACAAGTTGGAAAAGCTGGATTTACTGAAGTAGAAACTTTTGGTTATTCAGTAGACAAAGGCTTTTTTGGAACTTCGGTCCGCGATTTTAAATCAATATTAGATGATAATGGTCTAAAAGCCACGAGTAATCATTTTGATTTTAATTCGATGATCAAAGACGGTTCAACTGATCTTGTACAATCCTATGTTGAAACAGCCAACTATTTAGGAAGTGAATATGTAACAGTACCTTACATCGTTTCAGAATTGCGCGGAACTACTGGTGATGCCTATAAAAAATTAGCCTTACAAATTAATAAAGTGGGTGAGCTTTGTAAAGCTGGAGGTTTAAAATTAGCGTATCACAATCACGATTTCGAATTTACTAAATTCGGTTCAACGAATGGATATGAAATTTTATTAAACGAAACGGATAAAAACTTGGTTGATTTTGAAATGGATTTATACTGGGTCATTCGTGCTGGACATGATCCATTGGAATTATTCAAAAAATATCCGGGACGTTTCAAAATGTGGCACGTAAAAGATATGGATAAAGTAAATCCGGATTGGAATGCAGAAATTGGCACAGGAACAATAGATTTCAAGGGTATTTTTGCTCAGGCGGAACGTGCCGGACTGAAACGTTTCTTTTTGGAACATGAATCGAACTATAAACCAAATCCAATAGAATCTGCTGTAACCAGTTTTAATTACATTAAGAAAAACTTAATCTAAACATTTTGGAAAATATTTTATAAAAAAAAGAGGCTGTTTTTTTGAGACAGCCTCCTATTTAAAAGTAATTCTAAGTAAGTCGAAAGTTTAAAAGTCGTAAAGTCAAAAGAATTAACTTTAAGTAAAATAGCTTTAAATCAGATTGTTACATAATTTTATCCTGATTTTAAAATACGACATTATACCATGGTTATTACTTAGTCATATTTTATTTTACAGAAAAAGGTATATTCCAATTGCCCCAGCTCAAAACAACAGTATTAGCACGGATCGTATAAACTAATTTTTCAGCAGCTGAAGCAGCAACTTCTTGCTTAACGGTAATACGTAGTTGGTCTTCTTTTTCTTTATACTTATATGCTCCCCACTGTTTGGCTTCTTTATTAAAAATAAGCACGCATTCTTTTTCATTTGGTATAACAAAAAAAGAGTATTTACCGGCTGGCAATTTAGTACCTTCAATTGTCAACTCTTTATCTGTTTCAAATGTTGTTGCGTCATTTGCTCCGGCACGCCAAACTTTATTAAACGGAACTAATTTTCCCCAAATTTCTCTTCCGTTGACTGATGGACTCCCATAATTGAGGGTAATTGTAGCACCATTAATTTCCCCTGTGGCTACTTCTTTGCTGCTGGTAGGTTTTCCTTGAGCAGCTATACAATTTACAATTAATAAGGCAATAAACGAAAAATGCATTTTTCTAAATAATTTCATGATTTAAAATGTTTTAGTTATCGTATAAAAGTAAAACAAGTAGCTTTTAATTCCTTTAAATCCGTACTTATTTTATGAAAAGATTAAGGATTTTATAATTTAATTGTTTTGCCGCAATAATGGCGGTGTTATAATTTTTAAATTTGTTATTTTTACAATCGATACTTATTTATTCCATAAATTATGAATTCAATTGCTGAGCACATTGCTGACTTTTTAAAAGCATACCCACCGTTTAACTACTTAACTTTTGAAGAATTATCTGAAATAGCAGCAAATATTCGCGTTGTAAATTTAGAAAAACACAAAACATTATTTCAAATAAATGATCTTTTGCATGACAGTTTTTATGTGGTGGCTTCCGGTGTTATCAATTTATCGGTCATAGCAGATGCTGAGGAAACGCTATTAAATAAATGTACCGAAGGCGATATTTTTGGCCTGCGTCCCTTTTTTGCCAAAAATAATTATATGATGACGGCCAAAGCAAGAGAAGAAAGCATTGTTTATGCTATTCCCATTGCTACTTTCAGGCCTTTTGTAGCTAATAATTCTGAAGTTTTAAACTTTTTATTAGAAAGTTTTGCCGTAAACACCCGAAATCCAAAAGATAAAGAAAATTTAATTGGAAAATTAATTTCTGATAATGTATTCTATTCGGATCAGCAATCTGAAATGCAATATTTTCAATCGCTAGCCTATAATACAGCTCCCTTAAAAACGACCAGTACAGCAATTGTAAAAGACGTGGCTCAAATAATGACCGAATCGTTAAAAAACAATATCCTCGTATGTGATAATACTATCCCTTTGGGCATTATTACTGATGCGGATATGCGATCAAAAATTGCTACCGGCAGATATCCAGTAACCGTTACGGTAGATAAAATTATGTCCTCCCCTGTTATCACGGTGGTTGAAAACGTTTCTCTGGCAGAAGCGCAGTTACTGATGCTAAAACACAATGTGACTCATTTGTGTGTAACTCAGGATGGAACGGATAAATCCAGTGTGAAAGGAATCATTTCTGAGCACGATTTGATTGTGGCTCAAGCAAATAATCCCGGAGTTTTAATAAAAGAAATCAAACGGTGTCAATCACCAAAAGAACTAAAACAAATACGGGAACGATTAACAGATCTGATTCAGACTTCAATTTCTAAAAATATTCCGCTATCACACGTTTTTAATATTGCCAGCGAAATTAATTTGGCAGTCATTAAACGCTCGGTGGAATTATCCATTTTGGATTTAGGTTCCCCTCCTGCCCGTTTTGCATGGTTAAGTATTGGCAGTCAAGGACGAAAAGAACAGCTTTTATTAACGGATCAAGATAGTATTTTGATTTTTGAAGATGTGGCTGCTGATAAATATCGTGACGTAAAAGACTATTTTCTTAAACTTGGAAAAAAAACCACAGCCACTCTAGAAAAAATCGGCTATGAATTCTGTCCAAATGGTCACATGGGAAGTACTATGCTTTGGTGTAAATCATTGACGGACTGGATCAAACAATATGACAGCTGGATGAATACTCCTGGTGAGAACAGCACTGATTTGAGCAGTATTTTCTTTGATTATGAAATTATTTTTGGAGAGCAAAAAATTGAAGATGCGATAAGTAATGTAGTCTTTAAAAACGCCAAAAACAATACGTTATTTTTTGATTTCTTAGGAAATGATGCCTTAAGAAAAAACGCTCCACTTAGTTTTTTCAAAAAATTCAATGTCGAAGAAGAAGGTAGAAATAAAGATAAATTTGATATTAAAACTAAGGCTTTAATGCCATTGATTGATGGCGCCCGTTTGTTTACTTTGAGTTTCGACATCCGAGGAATTAACAATACGTTTCAACGATTCAAACAATTATCAATTACGGATCCCAAACATGCTGAAATTTATCTCAATTGTGCCGAAGCTTTTTTGACTTTATCAAAATTCCGAACCTTAGAAGGGTTAAAAAATGATGATTCAGGCCAATTTATAAATTTGGAGGAATTATCAAAAATTGACCGAGAAAAACTGAAAAATGCTTTACTCCCTATGAGAGAACTGGAAGAATTAATAAAAAGTAAATTTCAACTTACTCAATTTTCATAATTATGTTAGACTGGATAAAAAAGATTAATAAAGAATATCCTGATTTTTGGAAAACCTATCTTTCTAAATTTGAGAAAAAGTCATCCCGCTTTGTGGTGGTATCAACAGAAACTTCTGGTTTGAATCCAGATAAAGATGTTATTTTATCAATAGGCTCTTTTTCAGTAATTGATAATAGTATTGTCATAGGTGATAATTTTGAAGCTGTTTTATTACAGTATAAATTTTTTCATGATAATGGACTTTCTAATACGTTTTTGGTAGAAAGTAAAATGAAAAAATTAGGAGAAGCAGATGCCATAAAATTATTCATTGAATTTATTGGGAACTCCATTTTAGTTGGGCATCACATTGATTTTGATGTGGAAATGATCAATGCGGTCTTGGAAAGACTAGACTGTGGCAGATTAAAAAATGAGGCGCTGGATATTGATGTCATGCACAGAAAACTACTTGATATCAATGACAAACAATTTTCTCTGGAGGAACTTTGTGCGGCTTATAATATTCCGGTAAGTGAACGGAATTCAGCTGCTGAGGATGCTTATAAAACCGCTTTGTTGTTTTTGAAATTAAAATCAAGACTGGGGATTAAGTGATTTAAATTTTGGTTGCCATATTGCATACAATTGATTTTAAACACCTTATTATTACTAGGTTTGCCTCTATTTCTATAAAGTATTGTCATTCCGACGAAGGGGGAATCACATATGTAGCTCCATTTATAGCATTTCAATTTTGTCCTTTTAGCGCATTTTGGAGGAATGAAACTTTCTAATTCATAATCTTAAGACAATACCGAAATAAAAATTCCCTTAACTCTAAAATCAACTAAATTTTCTGAATCTAATACGATGTTTTCATATTCTGATTCAAAAGATAATGGCTTCAAGGTTATGGATTCATGGCTCCAATTTTCATTACTAATTTTCTTTTTACTATGATATTCTTTTACTGTATATCCTGAACCAAAATCTGCATCTTGAATGTCAGTGCTTTCAACTAAAACAATCTTACCTTCTCTACTGCCACCGCTATCTTTTTGAAATAAACAATAGGAGCCATTAGGAATTATTTTATTCATCGATTCTCCCACTACTTTACATACAAAATAGCCTTCTTTTACTGAAGTATTAAAGGGTAACTCGACCCATTCAAAATCAGAATGAACTTGTAAATCGCTAAATGAACCTGCTGCAGCTGAAATATTTACTAATGGAACTGAATTCACAAACGGTTTTACCTCCTCAAAAGGTACGATTCTGAACGGAAAATCTTTTTTATAAACATCAATATGCTTTTTTAAATAGTTTCTTAAAGAAGTATCACAAGCATAAACATAAGTACCTCTGATTCCTCGATACATTATAGTTTTGTATATATTTATTACGTAAGCCTTAAGATCATCTTTATTTGAGATCCCTTTTTTTCCATTTTTATCAAAATACAACTTCGGATTAATTTCAATTTCTTGTGTGAATTCATTGAAAATTATTTCTTTTCCAAAAATAACTCCTGTATAATTTAAATCATATCCTTGTGTCGTGTGAATACAGCCAACTTCTTTAAAAGCATTTGGTGAATTAACCCAGTCCTTAGGGGTTTGATTCCATTGAAATTGTAAACCATCAATTTCAATATCCATTACAGTTTTATCTTTTTCGGATAACCAAGGCCAAGAATATCCAGCAACTAAACGACACAACCCATTTATTTCTTCCTTCTTTGCAAGTTCGCTATAAAGATCTTTTAAAGAATCAAAAACAATTAACTCATACTCATTTGGTGAATAAATAGTTTTCTCCAAGCGATTTACATGAAGTAATTGATCTACAAAACGAATATAATCATTTCCGCCTTTAACTCTCATCTGAGACGTTAACTCGATTTTCAAAGTATCATCTTGATTCAAAAGTCTGGTAAATTGATCCTCATTTATATCGGAAGGTTTTACTGATTGCGCTGAATCATAAAAGAAAATTTGATTCTTACTATTCGCAATTATCCAGTCTAGCTCTGTTCCGGTGTCATCTAATCCTAATTTTTGATTATTTTTCCGGAAGGCTCCCATCCAACTTATATTTTTATATTGCCGTAACCGATGCGCTTCGTCTACTATTAATAAATCATATTTGTCATTGAGTTTAAAGGTATCCGATGGATTTAAAACCATAGACGCTTTTAAACCAGGAATTTTTTTGAAAACATTTTGTAATGATTCTCTTAAAGAAGTCATGGCGATAACCAATCCAATTTTTGCTTTTGGATATTTATTTTGAAAAGCAATAATGAAATTGATCTCCTTGAGCTCTTCATCACTAAAATCTTCAAAATTAGCATCCGAAATATCTGAATTAAGTAATTTAATTAAATAAGTAGCCAAAATTGTTTTTCCAGTTCCAGCACTCCCTTTTATAAAAATTCTATTGGATTTTTTGATACACAATCCATCAAGAATTTGAAGAACAGAACTATATTGATCTTCATTTAAAGATTTATAAGGGGAATATTTAAAAAGTTCTGAATTCTCAACATCTTCCAGTGACTTGCTAACTATCTTTTTATCAATTAGTTTTTTCCAAATTTCTTTAAAAAGATCTTTGTACAAATCTTGTTGGTAATAATTATGATTGACTAAACCGTAATTTCCATTTTGAAGTTCGTAAGTTCCTTCAGAAGTGATGTATTGAATCAAGTTTGATTCAATATCAAGAGTTGCTGATTTATTGAATTTATCACTCCCAATTATTGAAATTTTTGTAAATGCATCTGCTTTTTTTGGATTTGCCAGGTGATTTTTGATTCTACTAGAAGCATTTGTTGATTCTCCTACATAGGCAATTCGTTTAGTTTCATTTTGTATAAAGTAAACCAAAGGCCATTGATTTTTTACCCAAGGATTTTGAGCTATTTTAGGCAATGAATCTTTATTAAAATCATATTGTTCAGAAACCTCAATAGACAATTCAAATGATTGCATCATAATTCATCATATTTGGTTGCGTTCCCTTTTGCTTTATCTATTGGATAGTTAGCTGCATTTTGCGTAATCTTTTGAAGTACAATTTCTTTTACATCTAAATTGTATTTTTCGGCTAACAAAAAAGCGTATGCAAAAACATCTGCCAATTCTTGTTTTAGTTTATCAATATTTACATCTTCTGCTTTTTTCCACAGAAACAATTCATTTAATTCTGCTGCTTCAATAGATAGAGCTAAAGCCAAATCTTTCGAATTATGAAATTGTTCCCAATCTCTTTCATTTCTAAATTTTATTAATTCTTGAATAATGCTCGGAATATCATTCATTTTATTTCGATTTAAAAAGTGTCAATGCTACTTTATATTCCTCTTCAAAAGGCAATTGCAACTGAGAAACCATTTCAGGAACAGCTAACATCCAACTCACATAATAATATGCTAAAATGTGATAACCCGAAAACCGTTTGTTTGGAATGCTACCTACGATGTAGTTTTTTTGATTTGGGTCAAAACCTTGTGTCCCTTGCATTGCGATTTCAAAGGCTATTTTCTTGACTTCCTCTAGCGGTACATCCTTAAAATACTGCAAAGCATCAACCATAAACATCGTGACTGCCATATTAGTCCCAATATGTTCTTGGTTTTTGAGAAACTGTTCCATTTCCTTCTCTTTGAAAGCAGTATCGTCGTGTAGACCAAAAGGATCTTTTTCTAATTTTTCAATAAAAGTATCTACATCAGATCGTTTGCGGTATTCGTCCTCATTTTCCAATTCAAAATAAGAGTCAATCTGTAAATCTTCGGCCCAATGTTGTACCAATTCATATTCTTCGGCAGGTTTACGATTGTCTTTGTATTCGAGAAATTCAGCATAAAAATCTTCGGCTTTGCGCAATTCGGCTGGAGTGGCATTAAAATCGTTTATAAAATCTAAACCAAATAATGCTTTAAACTGTAAGGCATTTACTAAGTTGTAAATCTTAGATTTAGAAAGTAGTGTTGCAGGTGAAAATTCAATAACAGTCACATCAGTTACGGCTTTCAAGCCTTCTTGAATCAAAGCGTAAAGCGACAGGAATTGATACGATCTCAATTGGGGAAATTCGTTGTAAATAAAATCCTCAATGAATAAATCTATTGGAGTATTGTAGGCTTGCAAATTTAACCCGTCAAATAAACCAGTACAGAATTGAGTAATCGATTGCTCTGGAATATTCATTCCATGCAACTTGGCAATAGTAGGTTGTACCGTTTTCAAAAAAACAGCTCTGTTTTGTGGAGTAGCCGTAAAAAGCTGATTTAATCCCCGTTTTCTCGCTTGAATTACAAAATCAAGATGCGCTAATTCGTGCAGAACCAAGTGTGCTACGGCAGGATAATTGGGTTTATACCGAACGATGTGCTTAATCCGATTGTAGTTTTCAGCAAACTCAATCTTGGCTGCCGTTGGAATTTCAGAATCTACTAGAACATCAATTTCTTTTCCGCAATCAAATTCTAATTGATGCTTGTATTCTGCAAAAAGCGAATTACCATCAGTGTTAGAAATAATTTTATTGGCAACATCAAAAGCCTGATTTACTGAATTCTTGTACAGTATATCTTTATTCTTATTAACTTTGATACACTGAATACAACAGTTAAAGGCAACTTGCAAATCATTTTTTTCCTCAGCAAGGAGTGCTAAAAGAAAATGTCCATTAGAATACTCAGGGTCTGCCTGAATGGCGCTTTGTGCATATTTCATGGCTTTTTCAAGATTATTTTCTTGAAATAATAAATAGCCAATATTCGTAATCCCGATAGCATCTTTTGGATTCACCACCAAAGCCTGATCATAGTACAACATTGCCGTAGGAATATCATTCTTGAACTTAGCAAAAATATTTCCCATCATCAGCAACGCCCAATGATTCTTAGAATCCCAGCGCAATGCATCAATCAGACTATTTATCGCTGCATCCTGATGACCTTGATCAGACAGGATTTGTCCCATAATTCGATGGAATTCCGAATTGGTAGGATTGTTCTCGATAAGATTTTGTAAAATGGGTTTTGCTTCTTGATAGTTTCCTTTTTCACAAAGGGCTACCGTTTTGCGGAAATCATTTTCTTGAAGCAGGATTGCCGAAGTGTCAATGGTTATGGTAACCCAATCCTCAGTAATGGAAACTTTTGGGGAAAAAGAACCAAAAGTATAATACGATTCTAATTCACTGATTAATAGTGAATTACCCCCCCCCCCAACTAATTTCGGGAAAAGCGTAAATAGAAAATCGTCTATTTTATGAATGATTTGCATTAAATATAAATTGCTATACGTTATAAAAGATACTTTTTGTTGTTTTTAAAATTGCAACAGGTTCAAATGTAACCATTGTTTATAAATCTCACCCTATTGTATGAAAAAAAAAGTGCTTTTTGCAAAAAAATCATAGGGTTATTCCTTTCCAAAAACGACCGTGATGGCTGATGGAAACGGGTTTCTCCATTTTAGAATGCGCATCAATACGGTAAGGAATTCCATTTTTTTTAAAGATAGCATCGGCGGAATTCAAGTTTTCAATTTTTTTGAAATACTCTTTCCCGGCAACAGCAATGGTATGAATGCAATCCTGATCTATTTTAGTTTGGGTAAAATATATTTTTCCTTTGATACAAACAGTTCCTAATGTTGTGTTTTCGTAAAAACATTCCAGTTGCAAAGGAAAAAAACCTCGAATTCCTGTTTCCCTATTGTAGATTTTATAAGCCGCCTCTTTTCTGGACCATAAATTCCAAACCATTACTTCTGGATTTACGGCATTAGAAATTAACAGCTGTTCGTTTTTAGTAAATATTTTATCTAAAAAGCGGTTGCGTTTCCAATTGCTTTCTTTTTTGGCTAAAGCCAAATCGACAAGGTCATTTCCTATCATTTTTCTGGTGATTCACTACTTTTTTCAGCTAATTTGGTTTCAATAATAGCCATAGCTGCTTTTACATTTATCATGCGTTCCATTGATTCGTTATCAATCAAAATATTATATTTTTCCTCTATATCCAAAATAACATCTACTAAATTAGCGGAGTTTATCTTTAAATCATTGATGAAATCCGTATCTTCAGAGAGTGAGTCAAAAGCTTCTTGATTCAGAATATATGGTTTTACAATGGCTTTTAGCTCCTGAATAGTTTCTTGTTTGTTCATAATTAATATTGATTTTACAGCACTTAAGTACATTTCGTTTTCTAACGACAAAAAAATTACCACAAATTGGGGAATTTACGGTTCATTTTTTCATTTTTTAAATTTTTTAAAAATTACACACCCATTCACATCACCAAAACCAAAACTGGCTTTTGCTAATGTATTTATTTCTATATCAAGTCGTTGTCGTGGAACTCTTGATTCATCAATTAGTGCTGTTATTTCTGGATTCAAATCGGCACAATTGATATTCGGGAAAATAAATCCGTGATGCAATTGCAGTACCGAAGCCACGCTTTCAATACTACCGGCGCCACTTAAACAATGTCCAACCATCGACTTTAAAGAATTGATGTATGGAAAATCAATTCCTTTTCGATTTAAAGCCTCACTCCAATTCTGAATTTCCAGACTATCTTTGGAAGTGGCTGTCAAATGTCCGTTGATTGCGTCAATTTCACTGGCTGAAATTCCGGCATTTGTCAAAGCATTTTGAATGCATCTTTGCACCGCAACCGGATTTGGTGCAGTCATGGTTCCTAAACCGCGCTGCCCTCCTGAATTGATATTTCCACCTAAAACTTCCGCATAAATTCGTGCGCCACGTGCAATCGCACTTTCTAAATCTTCTAAGACCAAAGCACCTGCTCCGCTTCCGGGAACAAATCCGGAAGCAGCTGTGCTCATTGGTCTAGAACCCTGTTTTGGTGTTTCATTATGTTTAAAAGTACATACCTTCATAGCATCAAATCCGCCCCAAATATACGGACCGGAATCACTGGTACTTCCGGCTAAAATACGTTTTGCCTGCCCTGATTTGATGCGTTCATACGCCATTAAAATACTTTCGGTGCCAGTGGTGCAGGCCGAAGAATTAGTAGAGACTTGATTTCCAAGTCCTAATTTCCCACCCAGATACGCACTCACACCACTATTCATTGTTTGCGCTACGGCTGTACTTCCCAGTCTTCTCGTTTGTAAATCATCTATTTTATAAATGCTTTCGCGAAATTTATCAATTCCGGAAGTTCCTGTTCCAAAAATAGTTCCGCTGTCCCAATCCGGTTCTTCGTTAATTTCCAATGATAATCCGGCATCCTTCCAGGCATCAATTCCGGCAATTACGCCATATAAAATCCCTGTTGAATTGAAGTTTCTAAGTTCTAATTCCGTAAAATAATGCCCTGCTAATTCTGCAGAAACTTCGGGTTTTCCTACAATTTGACAAGAAAATTGCAATCGCTCCAACTCAGCGTCGTGCCTGATCCCGGAAATTCCGTTTTTGATGGCATGAGTGAACGCATCAAGACCTACTCCATTTGGAGCAACTACACCAAGACCCGTTATAACTACTCTTTTGTTCATTTTTTAATGTTAAATAATATTCAATTTCAATAACAATGGCAAAAAAATAATAATTTTAATACTACCAAATAGAGTACTACAGTGACAAAATATTGAAAAGAATTAAATTATACTGTTGCTTAATTTATTTTAATTCGGTTTTGAGTCCCACTTCTTTGGAGAGGGTTGGGGTGAGGATCATTCCCGCTATTGTTCCTGTGCAAACATTTTCTCCTTTTTCGTTTTTCATGATGACCTTACATTTTAATTTTCCAAATCTAAAATATATTTTTTCTGAAATTACGATCACTTTTTCATTTGGAAAAACAGGTTTTAAAAATTCTATTTCACTTGATGTTAAGGCAATTGAAGTACTAGAACTAAATGAATCATCTAACAAAAAAATGCCAAGACAAACCAATCCAATTTGCGCCATGACTTCTATCAAAATTACACCTGGAGTAACTGGAAATTCCTTAAAATGACCTTTGTAAAAATCAAGATTTTCATCAAAAGTAAAGGTTCCTTCCACTCCGTTTTCATCGATTTGGAGAATTTCATCCACAAACAAAAAGGATTTGGAATACGGTAATTTTGCTATAATTTCTTCTTTTTTCATAGTTTTTCTATTCCCCATTTGGGAGCTAAAACTCCAATAAAATTCGTTGTGCCGAAAATCCCGGTCCAAAACTCAGCATTAATCCTTTTTCTCCTTTTTTAGGCTGCTTATCCATGATTTGTTCTAAAACATACAAAACTGTGGCGCTGGACATATTTCCATAGGAGCGCAAAACCTCTTTGGTATCATCAATATTTTTTCCCAAACCAGAAAATAAAGCCTCAACGGTTTGCACAATTTTCTTTCCACCGGGATGAAAAATAAGATGGTCAATATCCTCCATTTTTAAATTATTTTTTTCTAAAAAAGGATGAATAATATCCGGAAAATGAGAAACAATCGTTTCCGGTACTTCAATATCAAGTACCATCTGCAATCCAGAATTGGTGAGTTTAAAACCCATCATGTGGATGTTATCATAAAAATGATACATCTCCTCTGCTACAATCTCAGGACCTTCGTCATCTTCATGTGAGGAAAGTAAAACGCAAGCGGCACCATCACCAAAAATGGCAGCACTTACGATATTTGCCATCGAAAAATCATCGAGTTGAAACGTAGCCGTGGGACTTTCTACGGCAATTACCGCAGCTCGTTTTCCGGGATTGGCCTGCAAGAAATTTTTAGCATAAATAATTCCTGAAATCCCGGCGGCACAACCCATTTCGGTCACGGGAAGCCTTACTATATCCTGACGCAACTTCAATGTATTGATTAAATACGCATCGAGAGACGGAATCATAATTCCGGTGCAGCTCACCGTGATGATATAATCTAAATCTTGCGGATTCCAATTTGCTTTTTTTAAAGCTTTTGCTAATACTTTTTCACCTAAATCAATGACTTCACGAACATAAATAGCATTTCTTTCTTCAAATGAAGTTTTGGTAAACACCTCTATCGGATCCATTATGGAATAGCGTTTGTCAACAGCTGCACCTTCAAAAATTTTCTTTACTTTTCTGATGAATCGTTCGTCTTGCCCCACTAGCCAAGCATCCAAAAAAGGAATTATTTCAGCTGTTGTTCTGGAATATTTAGGCAGCTGTTTGGTTACGGTTTTAATTTTTACACTCATATTTTTGAAATTATCCATTGGTATCTAAAAGCCCATTTCCAATGAATTTTATAGTTTTTAAAATTTAATTTTTTCGAGAACGCTATCAATTCTTCTTTCTTAAAACCTCTTAAAATTGATATTAATCCGTCTTCTCGTGACATAGCATTCAACTGAAATACAACACATAATGCCTGAAATAATCGATAGGCAATGGCGCTACGATGTAAATCATTGATTACAATTCCGATGGATGTATTGTTATAAAGAACTTTCAATAATCGAATAATCTCATCGTCTTTGAAATGATGTAACGTCAAAGTGCACAAAACAATATCATATTTTAGATTATTAAATGATTCATTAAAAATATCTTCGCAGCGATAACTGATATTAGCATATTTATCTGATAATTGTCGTGCATGTGAAATTGTAAAATTGTTAGCATCGATGCCTATTAACTGGAAATTTAGGTTGTTTTTAAGACCAAAATCAGCCAGGGTTCGCAACATATCCCCATTACCACAACCCACGTCTATAATAACAATTTCTTTAGATTTGGAATCCTGAACAAGTTCTTGTACTCCTCTTAGAGTTAACTGGTTTCCTCCTAAAAGCTGATTGATCCGGGCAATTTTATCTAAGGCATCACGTAAAATCTCACCTTCCATGGTAAAATCATCCATGATTTCCGGTTTATCAGTTCTATATTTGGTATTTAGTGTCATTTACGAGTGAAGAGTGATTGGTTTTCCGTGTGTGTTTTTTATAATTTTTAGCAATAAAAATGGAAATATAATTAATATACGCATCAATACTGCTGAAAGTTTTTGTTTTTGTAAAATATTGGATAAAAACCGTCCCATTTTAAGTCTTCCCTTAAAATTTAAATTCCATTCTTGCAGGTATCGCTTTTCTAATTCGGCTCTGGATTTAATCTCGGTGTTATAAAATTGAACTACTAATTCTGATGCGATTTTGGCGCTATGAATTGCCATAGCCATTCCGTTTCCGCACAAAGGATGAATTAATCCGGCTGTATCGCCAATCATTAAAACATGGTTTTCAACGGCGTGTTTCTTTTTGAAAGAGATTTGGCTTATGGTCAATGGTTTTTCAAACAATAATGTACTGGTTTCAAAAAGGGTTTTTAAGTGTGGGTTTTGAGAAACAATAGTATTTTGATATTCAGTAATGTTTTTAAACTGCTTAAACGTTTTATAATCGGCTAGATAACACATGTTAATCACTTCGTTTTCAACTTTAGAAACACCGCAATAGCCTCCTTTAAAATTATGCAAACCCACTACATCATTGGGAAATTTCCCAGAATAATGTGCTTTTACGGCCAGCCAAGGTGATTTTTTATGAATAAATTCTCGATTCATTTTTTGGTCAATAATAGAACGTTTGCCAAAAGCACCAATCACCATTTGGGACTCTAAAACCATTAAATTTGTCGTGGTTATTATAAATTTATCCTGCTCAAAATGAACATTTTCTACTTGATCTTTTAGTATTGTACACCCGTTATCGATAGCCTTTTTATACAAATATTCGTCTAAAACAAAACGGCTGATGCCAAAACCACCAAGAGGTAAAATACTTTGTATTGTTTTTCCTCTTGCAGTAGAAAACTCAAGTTTTGTAATGTGTGTCGGCTTTAAATGGGCTATATCTAAATCCAACCAATTGAGATATGGCATCACTTCATTAGAGATGTATTCGCCACACACTTTATGTTTTGGATAACTATTCTTTTCAATAACCGTCACCTGAAGCCCTAATTTAGATAAATGTATAGCCGAAGTCAGTCCAGCTAACCCACCACCAATAATTACTACTTGTTTATCTTTCATACAAAAGTAAATTTATGGATTTGTTTGCTAGTATGGGTATAACAAATGATAAAAAAACTGGCCTTATTGTTTAATTTTAGTTAATACATGCAATTGCTTCATCAATTGTCTTTGAAGATACCCCTTAAATTACCGGTTGAAATTCCGAAAATCATTTCCTGTAGGTTCCTCAAAAACCTCGAGTTCAAATTCAGAAGTGATGGTAAATAGATGATCAAAAATATCAGATATAATAGTCTCGTATTTTAACCATTCTTTTTCTGCGCTAAAGCAATAAATTTCTAGTGGTAATCCTTTCGATGTAGATTCTAGCTGACGCACCATTATAGTCATGTCTTTATTAATACTGGGATGAGCCGTAATGTATTTTTCAGCATAGATTCTAAAAACGCCTATATTAGTCAGCCTCCTGATATTTACTGAAACGATCTCATTGTCCAATATTTCCGAATTAGTTTTTTGTACCTCATTTTCTTTTTGAGTGATGTAATTTTGAATTAGTTTGTATTTTTTGAATTGCGAGAGCATTTTTTCATCACAAAACTGAAAACTACTGACTTTTAAATAAATAGCTCTTTTTATTCGTCTCCCGCCAGAATCACTCATACCTCGCCAGTTCTTGAAAGAGTCTGTGATAAAAGCATAAGTGGGTATTGTAGTGATCGTTTTATCCCAATTTTGAACTTTTACAGTATTTAAATTGATTGACATCACATCGCCGTCCGCATCATATTTTGGCATCGAAATCCAGTCCCCTACCCGAACCATATCATACACGGACATTTGAATACTGGCAACAAACCCCAGAATGGTATCTTTGAAAATTAAAAGTAAAATAGCCGTCATGGCGCCCATTGCCCCTAGAAAATAGAAAGGACTTTTGCCTAACATGATGGATAAAACCAGTATTCCTCCAATAAAATAGACTACAATTTTAAGTACCTGAATGTAACTGGTAATCGGTTTGTCTTTTAAAATTAAGGTATTGGACACTATTTCATCAAAGACTGATAATACAGTAATAACAGAATGTATTATTACTAAAATTATAAAGATATTTGATAGAATAATTATATACTCAATTGCTTTTGGAAAATCTCCAAAGATGTATGGAGCAACCATGATAATGATGAAAGCAGGGACTAAATAGGCTATTTTTTCAAAAACTCTTCTTTCTATCAGGACATCATCCCAAACTACTTTTGTTTTTAAAAAAAATTTGTGCACAAAACGAACTATAATTATTTTCGTTAAATACCAAGACAAAAAACTTATTATAAACAATACAAAAATAAGCGTCAAAAGTTTCAAATACAAAGCCACTATTGGATCTAAACCAAAATCTTCAATAAACCATTTGTCTAACCAGAGTGCGATGTTGTATTTTTTTTCAATTTGAATCATAGTAAATTTAGCTTTAAAGGTAAAGATAGGTTACCTATTCTAAGCAGTCAAAAACCAGCTCCGCATTGTGTTTACATTAACATCTTCTACTAGTATTTACAGCTATTTTATTTTCTTTGAATGAAATACAATCTTGTCATATTGCATTTTAAACTAAAAAACCCTTTCAAAGTTTAAACTTTGAAAGGGTTTTGAATTAAAAGACGCTATTTAATAAATTGGATGTTCTAATTGTTATTTTGACATAAATGGCATTACAACTTTCCTTCTTTTATTTCTTCTACAATCTCTGGATTTAATAAGGTAGAAATATCTCCAAAATTAGAATAATCTCCTTCTGCAATTTTTCTAAGGATTCGTCTCATGATTTTTCCGGAGCGTGTTTTTGGTAAACCGGTAACAAACTGAATTTTATCTAACTTAGCAATAGGCCCAATATGATCTGAAATATGCTGATTAATCTCTTTGGCTAAGTTTTCTTTATTTCTGGTTTCTCCGGTTTCTTTAAGGATTACAAAACCATATAATGCATTCCCTTTGATGTCGTGAGGAAAACCTACAATGGCTGATTCCGCAACAGCAGGATGTTCATTTATAGCATCTTCAATAGGTGCTGTTCCCAGATTATGACCGGAAACAATTACCACATCATCTACTCTTCCTGTGATTCTATAATACCCAACCTCATCACGTAAAGCACCGTCTCCTGTGAAAAATTTACCTGGAAAGGCAGAGAAATACGTGTCTTTGTAGCGCTGATGATCACCCCAGATTGTTCTGGCAATTCCTGGCCATGGAAATTTGATGCACAAACTACCAACGACCTGATTCCCTTCTATTTCATTTCGTTTTTCATCCATTAGTACGGGTTGAATTCCGGGTAATGGCAACGTGGCATAAGTAGGTTTTGTTGGGGTAACAAATGCAATAGGCGATATCATAATTCCTCCTGTTTCAGTTTGCCACCAAGTATCTACAATAGGACATCTTCTGTCCCCAACATGATTGTTGTACCAATGCCAAGCTTCTTCGTTTATAGGTTCACCAACTGACCCAATAACTTTTAAGGACTTCAATGGGTATTTTAATACAAAATCTATATTTTCTTTGGCAAGCGCACGAATAGCAGTTGGCGCCGTGTAAAACTGGGTAACTTTGTGTTTTTCGATGGTTTGCCAAAAGCGACTGAAATCAGGATAAGACGGAACGCCTTCAAAAATTACGGTTGTAGCTCCGTTCAATAACGGGCCGTAAAGAATATAGGAATGTCCGGTAATCCAGCCAATGTCAGCGGTACACCAAAAAACATCATTTTCTTCATAATTGAATACGTTCTTGAAAGTGTAGGCAGTATACACCATATACCCTGCAGTGGTGTGAACCATTCCTTTGGGTTTTCCTGTTGAACCGGAGGTGTACAAAATAAACAACGGATCCTCAGCATCCATGATTTCGGCTACATTATTATCTGAAGCCTGATCCAAAAGTGGTTCCAACCATTGGTCACGACCTGCTTTCATATTGATCTTTGAATGAATTCTTTTGGCAACTAAAACTTTTTCAACACAAGGACATTTTTCCAACGCTTCATCAACAATTACTTTTAAGTCGATTGTTTTGTTACCACGAAATCCACCATCAGAAGTAATAACCATTTTACATTCACTATCATTAATTCTGGCTGATACCGCAGAAGCTGAAAAACCAGCAAAAACAACAGAATGTATGGCGCCAATTCTGGCACATGCTAATATTGAAACGGCTAATTCTGGGATCATAGGCAAATAAATACAAACGCGATCTCCTTTACTTATGCCTTGCTCACGCAACACATTTGCCATTTTGCAGACCCGTTGATGCAATTCATTATAGGTAATATGCAATGCTGCTTCTGAAGGATCATTCGGTTCAAAAATAATAGCCGTTTTTTCGCCTCTTTTTGCAAGATGTCTGTCGATACAATTTTTTACAATATTCACTTTGGCTTCAGTAAACCATTTTATGTCGGCTTCAGCCATATTAAAATCAACAACTTTATCCCATTGTTGGTACCATGTAAAATTTTCCTCTGCTATTTTTCCCCAAAATTTTCGAGGTTCACGAACTGATTTATTGTAATGTTTAAAATATTGTTCTAAATTTTCAATTTTATAGTAGCTCATGTTTTAATTTTTTATAAAAGTATTAAATCTAAGTCTATTCCTAATACTATTTAGACTATAAATACCCAGGAAAAAAAATGGATTATTCAATATAAATAGCTTTTAATTACTAATATGATTAATTTTTACTTTTTTGAGGGAATATGTAAAACACAAAAAGCGGAAATATATAAATACCTCCGCTTTTTGTATCAACAAAAAATCCCTAACAATTAATTTAGTAACGACAAATAGTATTTTATTTGAACTATAACTAACCAACCAACCTATTCAGTTGTAATAAAACACCAATCGCTAAAAATTTTCGCAGTGATTTATTTAAGATCAATCGCTATTATACTGCACCATTTTTATAAGTTATTAGGGATTACTTCACTTAATGTTCAATCTCGCTCGACATTAAGTGAATGTAAAAGCGACTATATTCATACTATTTCTTTAATAAATTTTAACTAATTCAAAATATTATAAAACCAATGGTATAGCGCTAATCCCAACACACCCTCTTGTGTGGTAATTCCTAATTTTTTTATCCAATTTTTTTCATCGCAGTCATGGATTCTCTCAACCACTCCCCAACTTCTTCTATTGGATGTTGACGAATGCTTTTGTTTACTGCAATAAGAACCGCATTGTCAACTCCATTTGAAGTTGAAAAAGGTTTCCCTATCACATTAGTATCTACCGTTTTCATAAAATTAATCAACAATGGTTTGCAGGCGTGATCAAATAAATAACAACCATATTCTGCAGTATCCGAAATGATTCGGTTCATTTCATACAGTTTTTTTCGGGCTACTGTATTGGCAATCAGAGGCAATTCGTGTAAAGACTCATAATACGCTGATTCTTCAATAATTCCTGTTTGAGTCATGGTTTCAAAAGCCAATTCGACACCCGCTTTCACCATGGCAATCATCAAAACACCATTGTCAAAATACTCTTGTTCTGAAATATGTGCAGCTGTTGGTGCTGTTTTTTCGAAGTTAGTTTCTGCAGTTGCAGCTCTCCAAGTCAATAAATTGATATCATCATTAGCCCAGTCGATCATCATATTTTTGGAAAATTCGCCAGAGATAATATCGTCCATGTGTTTTTGAAACAACGGACGCATGATGTCTTTTAATTTATCTGCTAATTCATACGCTTCAATTTTTGCGGGATTAGACAAACGATCCATCATATTTGTAATTCCACCATGCTTTAAAGCTTCTGTAACTGTTTCCCAACCATATTGAATTAATTTTGAAGCATAAGCAGGCTCGATTCCTTTTTCAACCATTTTATCGAAACATAAAATAGAACCGGTTTGTAACATGCCACAAAGAATGGTTTGTTCTCCCATTAGATCTGATTTTACCTCGGCTACAAATGAAGAGTTTAAAACCCCGGCTTTGTGACCACCAGTAGCAACCGCATACGCTTTTGCTTGTTCAAAACCAGCTCCGTTTGGATCATTTTCGGGGTGAACCGCGATTAAAGTGGGTACACCAAAACCTCTCTTGTATTCTTCACGTACTTCTGATCCAGGGCATTTTGGCGCACACATAATTACAGTGATATCTTTCCGAATTTGCATTCCTTCCTCTACAATATTGAAACCATGAGAATAAGCAAGCGTTGATCCGTTTTTCATCAAAGGCATGATTGCCGTAACTACAGCTGTATGTTGCTTGTCTGGTGTAAGGTTGCATACCAAATCAGCTGTTGGAATTAATTCTTCATACGTTCCCACTTTGAATCCATTATCAGATGCATTTTTAAACGAAGCTCTTTGTTCCGAAATTGCATCGGCGCGTAAAGCATAAGAAATATCCAAACCAGAATCTCTCATGTTCAACCCTTGGTTCAACCCTTGTGCTCCACATCCTACAATGACTACTTTTTTTCCTGCTAAAGCTTTAATTCCGTCTACAAATTCAGACTGATCCATGAATTCGCAAACACCTAATTGTTCTAATTGTAATCTGAGTGGTAATGAATTGAAATAATTTGCCATTTTTTATTGTTTAATGATTGTAAAATTTAATAATTGTAATAATTAATGCTGATAAGATTGAGATTCCTCCTTCGTCGGAATGAGAAACTACATAGCGACTGAACACTCTAAGAAAGTTTTTCTAATAATGTTGAAATCTCCATTTTTGCTTTGGAAACTGATATTCTCCCGGAACGAACAAATTGCATGATTCCAAAAGGTTTTAATTTATCGTATAATGATTCAATTTCAGCACGTTGTCCTGATTTTGAAATCACAAAATAGTCTCTAGCTACTGTAACTATCTCGGAATGGCTTTCTTTGATGATATTCTGAATTTGTTTTTCGTCAAATAGCAAGCTCGACTCAATTTTGAATAATGCATTTTCTAAGAAAATAGTTTCTTCGTCAATATGATAAAAAGCTTTGATGACTTCAATTTGTTTCTCGATTTGTCCTACAATGTTATGTACCCATTTTTCGGTAGTATTCACCACGATAATAAATCTGGAAACACTTTCTATCTCCGATTCGGATACATTTAAACTCAAAATATTGATATGGCGTTTCAAGAATATTCCAGATATTCTGTTCAATAAGCCAACGTTGTTTTCTGAATAAACAGAAATGGTGAATGTTTTATTTTCCATGTTTTTTATCCTCCCCCAGCCCCCTCCAAAAGAGGGGGTGCCGAAACTAGCTTAGGGTATGTTTATAATTTTTATTACTAATTCAAAAATATAATCTATTAACAATTTCTCTTTCAATCTCCCTCCCCTTCGGGGAGGGTTGGGATGGGGATTAACTCAATCTTATATCAGATACCGATGCTCCTGTTGGAATCATTGGGAATACGTTATTTTCTTTTTCTACCATAACTTCCAGGAAATAGGATTCTTTTGAAGTCATCATTTCGGCAACAGCCGCATCAAGATCTTCCCTTTTGGTTACTTTTTTTGCTTTGATGTAATAGCCTTCAGCAATGGCTATAAAATTAGGATTGATCATTTCGGTCGAAGCGTATCTTTTGTCAAAGAACAATTGTTGCCATTGACGAACCATACCTAAAAATTCATTGTTCAAGACCACAATTTTCACAGGAACTTTAGTCTGGAAAATAGTTCCTAATTCCTGAATGGTCATTTGAAACCCTCCATCTCCAATTATGGCTACTACTTCTCGATTTGGCATTCCCATTTTGGCACCAATCGCAGCAGGCAATGCAAATCCCATGGTTCCTAAACCACCAGAAGTGACATTACTTTTGGTCGAATTGAATTTGGCATACCGACAGGCAAACATTTGGTGTTGTCCTACATCCGAAACCATAATGGCATCTCCTTTAGAATGCTTGTTAATCATTTCAATCGTTTCTCCCATAGAAATTCCTTCTTTCTTAGGCTTTAACTCATCATTGATTACAGCTTCTAATTCAATTTCATATTTTTCTTTGAATTTATTGTGCCAGGATTCATGTGTATTATTTTCGATAAAAGGAAGTAAAGCGGTTAAAGACTCTTTGACATCTGCTAAAACGGCCACTGTTGTTTTTACGTTTTTATCGATTTCGGCTGAATCAATTTCAAAGTGGATTACTTTTGCTTGCTTTGCATAGGTTTCCAGATTTCCGGTGACACGATCATCAAAACGCATTCCAAGGGCAATCAAAACATCACATTCATTCGTCAAAACGTTAGGACCATAATTACCGTGCATCCCTAACATCCCTACATTCAGCGGATGATCAGTAGGCAATGCCGAAAGTCCTAAAATAGTCCAAGCGGCGGGAATTCCTGATTTTTCAACAAATGCTTTGAGTTGTTCTTCGGCTTCACCAAGGATAATTCCCTGACCAAATACGATAAAAGGTTTTTTGGACGTATTAATAATTGCAGCTGCTTCCTTAACTTTTTCCAGATTTAAAGTCGGCTTTGGATTGTAACTTCTGATGCTGGTACATTTTTTATAGCTGAATTCCATTTGGTCAAACTGAGCATTTTTTGTAATATCAATTAATACGGGCCCTGGACGACCTGATTTAGCAATATAAAAAGCTTTTGCCATGATCTCCGGAATTTCAGAAGCTTCGGTAATTTGATAATTCCACTTGGTAACCGGAGTCGATATCCCAATAATATCTGTTTCCTGAAAGGCATCAGATCCCAATAAATGTTTCCCTACTTGTCCCGTGATGCACACCATGGGAGTCGAATCAATCTGTGCATCTGCAA
The DNA here is from genome assembly GCF_003970335.1 of Flavobacterium sp. LS1P28. NCBI lineage: Bacteria > Pseudomonadati > Bacteroidota > Flavobacteriia > Flavobacteriales > Flavobacteriaceae > Flavobacterium > Flavobacterium sp. LS1P28. The sequence continues at coordinate 70,755 of NZ_RYDI01000006.1, forward strand.
TTCCGGTAACTAAATTTGTGGCTCCCGGACCTGAAGTGGCTATCGTTACTCCTACTTTACCGGTCGCTCTTGCAAAACCTTGTGCAGCATGGGTAGCGCCTTGTTCATGACGTACTAAAACATGGTGTAATTGATCTTTAAATTTATATAATTCATCGTAAACGGGCATAATCGCGCCACCTGGGTAGCCGTAAACCAAATTTACTCCTTCTTCTAATAAGCATCTAATAACGGCTTCGGCGCCGGATATTGTATTATTTTTCATTATTATTTTTTTAGGCTTATGTCAATTTTGCTATTGCTATTGGCGTTGATTTTGAAGTTATTTATCAGTTACACATCCTGTCGAAGCGCTCGAGACCGCTCTGATGTATTTTAATAAAACTCCCTTATTTACTTTTAATTCAGGTTGAATCCAATTTGCTTTCCTATGTGCAAACTCTGCATCCGATATTTTTAAATTGATTGTATTTTTGACTGCATCAATAGTGATAATATCTCCATTTTTGACGAGCGCTATACCGCCTCCTTCAAAAGCTTCGGGTGTAACATGTCCCACAACAAATCCATGTGAACCACCAGAAAACCTGCCATCAGTAATCAGGGCTACGCTTTTTCCAAGACCAGCACCCATGATAGCTGAAGTAGGTTTAAGCATTTCAGGCATTCCGGGGCCACCTTTTGGACCACAGTACCGGATGACCACTACATTCCCTGGTTTGACTTCACCCCCGCGAACCCCAGTTATTACATCATGTTCATTTTCATAAACAATGGCATCTCCTTCAAAATACTCCCCTTCATTTCCGCTAATTTTAGCCACACAGCCTTCCTCAGCAAGATTTCCATACAAAATTTGAATGGTTCCTGTTGCTTTTAGTGCTTTTTGGATTTCGTGTATTACTTGCTGACCGTCGTTCAAATCCGGAACAGCAGCTAAATTTTCAGCTAAAGTTTTTCCAGTTACTGTCAAACAGTCTCCATGTAACAATCCTTCTTTTAATAAATATTTCATTACTGCGGGAACTCCTCCAGCTTCATGGAGATCTTCCATCAGGTATTTTCCACTCGGTTTCAAATCGGCAAGTAATGGTGTTTTGTCACTTATATCTTGAAAATCTTTAAGTGTAATTTCAATATCTACAGCATGTGCCATAGCGATTAAGTGCATTACTGCATTCGTAGAACCGCCTAAAACAGCTACCATGGTAATCGCATTTTCAAATGCTTTACGTGTCATGATATCTCGAGGTTTTATATCTTTTTCTAACAAAATTCTGATTGCTTTTCCAGCATCAATGCATTCTTGTTGTTTTTCGTCACTTAATGCCGGATTAGAAGAACTGTAGGGTAAGCTCATTCCTAAAGCTTCAATAGCCGAAGACATCGTATTGGCCGTATACATACCTCCGCAGGCTCCTGCGCCGGGACATGCGTTTTGAATCACTCCTTTGAAATCTTCCGGAGCGATTGTATTGTTGAATTTTTTTCCCAATGCTTCAAAGGCAGACACTATATTTAACGATTCCCCTTTCCATTTTCCAGAATGAATTGAGCCTCCATAAACCATGATAGAAGGGCGATTGACTCTTCCCATGGCCATGACGGAACCGGGCATGTTTTTATCACAGCCTGGAATAGCGATTAGTGCATCATACCATTGTGCTCCCATTACGGTTTCAATAGAATCTGCAATTACATCTCTGGAAACTAAAGAAAAACGCATTCCATCAGTACCGTTTGAAATACCGTCACTTACACCAATAGTATTAAAAATCAACCCTACTAAGTCCTCTTTCCAGACTCCTGTTTTTATTTTTTTAGCCAAGCCGTTCAGGTGCATGTTACAGGGATTTCCCTCATATCCCATACTAACAATTCCAACTTGTGCTTTTTTTAAATCTTCTTCAGTCAGACCAATACCGTACAACATTGCTTGTGCTGCAGGTTGTGTTTCATCTTGTGTTATGGTTTTGCTGTATTTATTTAATTCCATTGTCGGTTTATTTGTGTCGGTTTTTATCTGTTTAAAATTATTGAAAGTCAACGAGTGTTGCCTAAACAATAGTCGATTGTCCTATGTAAACATTGTCATTATTGAAATACAATAATTCATCTTTGCTTAAAATATAATTGGATATAAAATCACCTACTTCATTGGTGCCAAATTTAGAATAGGGATTCAAATCTGCTGTGACGACATTTAATTCAATTGCTTTTTCTACCGCTTCATATACTTTTTTAGCTTCTAACTGAAGGCCAAAATGTTCTAAAAGCATAGCAGCAGATAATATTGAGGCAATTGGATTGGCCGTATTTTTGCCTTTTGCCTGAGAAAAAGTGCCGTGTACCGGTTTAAAAAGGGCACTGGAATTCCCCAGAGATGCTGATGGCAATAATCCAATGGCTCCTGTGATTACACTAGCTTCATCCGATAAAATATCACCAAATAAATTCTCGGTCAAAATGACATCAAATTGTTTTGGATTAATAATGATTTGCATCGCGGCATTATCAACATAAAGGAAATCTAAAGTTACATCAGGGTAATTTTCGCTGATTTCCTGGACTACTTTTCGCCATAATCGTGACGTTTCAAGAATACTAGCTTTGTCTACCAGAGTCACTTTTTTTTGTCTTTTCTGAGCTGTTCTAAACGCTAAATGACTAACCCTAATGATTTCCTCATCGGAATACTCACATAAATCAGAGGCTAATGTGCCTTGTGCATTCGTCTTTTTTTCACTGAAATAAGATCCCCCGGAAAGCTCCCTGAAAATCACAAAATCAGTACCCTCAATGATTTTTCTTTTCAAAGGGGATAAATCTAATAAATCCTTATACGGTTTAACAGGTCTTATATTGGCATATAATCCTAATGCTTGTCTCAATTTCAATAAGCCGTTTACAGGGCGCAATTTTGGATCATGATTGTTGTCGTATTTTGTATTGCCAACAGCGCCAAACAATACAGCATCGGTATTCAGACAAAGATTCAATGTTTGTTCCGGCAATGGATTTCCTGTTTTTTCAATCGCAACGGCACCTATTAGTGCATCTTCAAATACAAACTCATGATCGAAAACCACACCAATTGCATACAATGCTTTTTTAGCCTGTAGGATTACCTCCGGACCTATTCCGTCTCCTGAAAGTACTGCTATTTTTAAATTCATAATAGTGCGATTTAAATTGTAATAGAAATCAAAATATTTTAGTTGAGGATTATTTCCTTACTCATTTTACAGGCTTCAATTATTTGATGAATATCATCATCAAGGACTTCTTTTTTGATATCGGCAAACCTCAAAAATTCAATATACACAACATCCAATTGTGTTTTTGAAAGTTCGTACCCCACTTTTTTGGCTCTGTAGGCCAATGCTGCTCTGCCACTTCTGGCGGTAAGAACAATTGATGATTCATTGACACCAACTTCCAACGGATCCATGATTTCATAAGTCGCTCTGTTTTTGATTACCCCATCCTGATGTATTCCGGAGCTGTGTGCAAAAGCATTAGCACCAACAATTGCTTTATTGGGTTGCACCATCATTCCCATACTTTCAGATACTAATCGGCTCATTTCATTCAGCTGACGGGTATTGATATTGGTATCTAAATTCAAATACGGATGTTGTTTGAAAATCATCACTACTTCTTCCAGTGCTGTATTTCCGGCTCTTTCGCCTATTCCGTTTATGGTACATTCAATTTGTCTGGCTCCATTTACCGCTCCTGCAATTGAATTTGCTGTAGCCATTCCTAAATCATTATGACAGTGGCATGACAGGATTACGTTATCAATTCCTTTGACGTTTTCTTTTAGATATTTAATCTTTGCGCCATATTCTTCCGGCAAGCAATAGCCAGTTGTATCTGGGATATTAAGCACGGTAGCACCTGATTTAATGACTGCTTCACAGACTCGAGCCAAGAACTCGTTGTCCGTTCTACCAGCATCCTCCGCATAAAACTCCACATCTTCAACATACGATTTAGCATGGGAAACGGCAAATTTTGCTCGGGCAATAATATCTTCTCTGGTAGTATTCAGCTTGTGTACAATGTGTGACTCCGAAGTTCCTATTCCGGTATGTATTCTTGGTCTTTTTGCATGTTTTAAGGCTTGTGCCGCAACATCTATGTCATTTTTTATCGCTCTGGTTAATCCACAAACAACTGCATTCTTAACGATTTTACTTATTTCTGAAACAGATAAAAAATCACCTGGACTAGATACCGGAAAACCCGCTTCGATGATGTCAACACCCATTTCGTCCAGTCGATTGGCTATGACTAGTTTTTGATTGGTATCTAATTTACATCCCGGAACTTGTTCGCCGTCTCTCAAGGTGGTATCAAAAATTTGAACTTTCTCTCTATTCATTTTCATTTATTTAATGTAATTTCACAACTTGATAACAAAAATATCTTTCATTACGTTAATATAAAACTCAATTTAATGAAATATACTGTTTATAAAGCAATAAAAAACTTAGTAAACAATTGAATTACAAAACATTAAGCTACACTATTCTACAATGGCTAACCATCAAAAAGATTTCTTGTTCGTATTAATTAAATCGCTTTCAAAATCTGAAAAAAGACAATTTAAGATTTTTGCCAGCCGATTAGAAACCAGTTCCAATACAAAATTCATCGAGTTATTTAATGTTTTAGACAAATCAGAAGTCTATGAGGAGAAGCTTATTTTGAAAAGTGGGATTATCAAAAAAGTACAATTATCCAATCTGAAATCGTATTTATATAAACAAATTTTAGTAAGCATCCGATTGAATATTCCCAGTCAGAATATTCGATATCAGCTAAGAGAACAGATTGATTTTGCCGCTATTTTGTACAATAAAGGGCTGTACAAACAAAGTTTAAAAATCTTGGATAAAACAAAGATTTTAGCGTTGGAAAATGACGAAAAACTCATGGCCTATGAAATTGTAGAATTTGAGAAACTCATTGAATCCCAATACATAACCCGAAGTATTCAAGGACGCGCAGATGAATTGGTTATTCAGGCTAAAGAACTGAATTATCGCAATACCATTTCCAGTAAATTATCTAATTTATCCTTGCAATTGTATGGTATTATGCTTAAAACCGGATATGTAAAAAGCGACGAAGAATACACCTATATAGATGATTATTTCAACAAGCATATTTCAAGATTTGACGAGAAAAAGTTCGGTTTCAGAGAGAAATATTGGTTTTACAATGCCAATCTTTGGCGAAGCTTTTTAGTTCAGGATTTTTTATCCTGTTACAAATATGCTTTAAAGTGGGTGACTCTTTTTTATGACAACCCAAGTATGATTCATTTAAATCCGGTGTTTTTCCTGAAAGGCAATCATTATTTATTGGAGTCTCTATACATGCTGAAGTACAAATCAAAATTCAAAAAATATTTATTACTGCTGGAAAATACCATAAAAGATTCCCATTTTCCTGTAAATGATAATATTGCATCTTTATCATTTCTGTATTTATATAATAATAAATTAAATTATCATATACTGGAAGGTACTTTTGCAGAAGGAGAATACTTAATTCCTGAAGTTCTAGGCAAGTTGAAAATACATACCGATCATCTTGATGAACACCACGAAATGCTGTTTTACTATAAATTTGCTTCTATATATTTTGGGAATGAAAAATATACAGATTGTATTTTTTATTTGGAGAAAATCATAAACAATAAAAATCTTTCCATGCGAGAAGATTTAATGTGTTTTGCCAGATTACTCTGTTTGATAGCTCATTATGAATTAGGAAAAGATTATTATTTGGAAAATCAATTGAAAAACACCTATAAATTCCTAATCAAAATGAATGATTTGCATGAAGTGCAAAAAGAAATTATTAAGTTTTTGAAAAATTTAAACTCCATTTATCCAACAGATATCAAAAAAGAATTTGTAAAAATGAGAACAAGATTTATAGAACTGGAGAAAAACACCTATGAAAAAAGAGCTTTCCTTTATTTGGATATTATTTCTTGGCTAGAAAGCAAAATCGAAAACCGAAAAATAAGCGATATCATTAAGGAAAAAGCAAAATTGAATAATCGATAAAATAAAGTGGAACTATGCCCTTAATAATTTAAACGGATGAACGGATTTTTTAAAACAATTCTCGCAGGTTACGGCGCCAAAAAACTAGGCGGCGGCTGTTTTGGCACAATTTTAATTTTCATAATTATCTATTGGATATTAGGTTATTTTTAGAATTAAAACGCTAAAAATAACCTACTTATAATTTAAAAATTAATACGTCAATAGTTCTTTTAGGTCATTTTCGAATCGGCCTTTCGGCAAATATTGATCTTCCAATGCTTTAGTAAACGGAATTGGTGTGTCTAAACTTGCCACTCGTTTTACAGGAGCATCTAGGTATTTGAAACAATTTTCCATTATCATTGCCGAAATATCACTGGCAATTCCACCAAACATACTGTCTTCCTGATAAATAATTACTCTTCCCGTTTTCTTTACCGAAGCAAAAATAGCTTCGGTATCCAAAGGTTGTAAAGTTCTTAAATCCAATAAATCCGCTGAAATTTCAGGATTTTTTGCTAAAGTATCCAAAGCCCAATGCACTGCGGCACCAAACGAGATGATCGTAACCTGATCTCCTTCTTTCAACAAAGCCGCTTTTCCTAGTGGAATCGTATAATAATCAGAAGGAACCTCTTGATAAACGCTTCTGTACAATTGCTTGTGTTCAAAAAACAGTACCGGATTTGGGTCGTTTATGGAAGTATTCAATAATCCTTTCGCATCATACGGAAATGCTGGGTAAACCACTTTTAATCCCGGTGTTTTAGTAAACCAAGCTTCATTGGTTTGCGAATGAAAAGGCCCAGCTTGTGTTCCGCCACCGCAAGGCATTCGGACTACAACATCTGCTTTTTCTAACCATCGGTAATGTGATTTGGCTAATAAATTCACAATTGGATTGAATCCTGTCGAAACAAAATCGGCAAACTGCATTTCCACAATTGCTTTATAGCCATTTATAGACAATCCCATTCCTGCCGAAACCACTGCACTTTCACAAATTGGCGTATTGATGACACGCTCTTTGCCAAACTGCGCTACAAAACCATCTGTGATTTTGAAAGCACCACCATAGTCAGCAATGTCTTGGCCCATGATTACTGAGTTCTCATGGCGTTCCATCGATTGTCTCAAACTGGCAGAAATGGCATCTACAAAACGAATATTTTCTTTTTTTTCTGAATGGTTAACTTGTTCAAATACATGCGTTTTATAAACATCATTTAGCTCTTCACTTAAAGTAGCTTTAATTTCTGGTTCGGCATTGGCAATAGCCAAACTTTCATCAATATCCTTCTTTATTTCAGCATGTAAAGCAGCGTCAAAATCCGCGGTAAGAATCCCATTTTCTGACAAGTATTTTCTATAATTTTCTACTGGATCTTTAATCGCCCACAGGTCCATTAATTCCTGCGGAACGTATTTAGTCCCACTCGCCTCTTCATGTCCACGCATCCGGAAGGTTTTAAATTCCAATAAAACAGGACGTGGATTTTCTTTCATCGAAGCTTTTAATTCAGATAATAAATTATAAACTTCCAGAATATTATTTCCATCAACAATATGGCTTTCCATTCCGTAGCCTTTTCCTTTATCGGCCAGGTTTTCGCAACGGTATTGTTCATTTGTAGGTGTTGAAAGCCCATACCCGTTATTCTCTATCACAAATAAAACCGGTAATTCCCAAACCGAAGCAATATTCAACGCTTCATGAAAATCGCCTTCACTTGTTGCTCCTTCGCCTGTAAAAACGGCAGTAACTTTTCCGTTTTTCTTTAGTTTATTGGCTAAAGCGATTCCGTCAGCCACACCTAATTGCGGACCTAAATGCGAAATCATTCCTATAATTTTATATTGTTGGGTTCCAAAGTGAAAACTGCGATCACGCCCTTTGGTAAAACCATTGGCTTTGCCTTGCCATTGCGAAAAAAGACGGTACAACGGAATGTTTCTCCCGGTAAAAACTCCTAGGTTTCTATGCATTGGCAAAATGTATTCATCCGAATCTAAAACTGCCGTAACACCAACAGAAATTGCCTCTTGACCTATTCCAGAGAACCATTTTGATACTTTTCCCTGACGGATAAGAATCAGCATTTTTTCCTCTATCAGTCTTGGTTTCAGTATTCTTTTATATAAATCTAATAATTGATCGTCAGTAAGATTTTTTTTGTCAAAGGTCATTTTTCCCGTTTTATTATATGGTTCAAAGATAAAAAAATATAACAGTTTGATATTGTTTTGTTATATTTTTTTACATTGTTTGTACGTTTTAAAATTCAGATATAAAATTATTCTTTACATTTGTATCTGCAAGGTTTTTAACCTTCAAGTTATTAAAAAATATTTAAAAGTATGCAAAACATTCCTAGTGTTGACTTGCGTGATTTCCTTTCGGACGATCCGAAACGTAAACAAAAATTTGTAAATGAAATCGGAAGTGCATTTGAAGATATTGGCTTCGTAGCACTCAAAGGGCATTTTTTAAACGACCAGTTGGTTGATGAATTGTATGGTGAAATCCGAAATTTTTTCGCTTTACCTTTAGAAACAAAACACGGGTATGAAATTCCTGGTATTGGCGGACAAAGAGGGTATATTTCTTTTGGAACAGAGCATGCCAAAGGCAGAAAAGAAGGCGATTTGAAGGAGTTTTGGCACTTTGGACAATACGTATCCGAAGGTTCAAAATATGCTTCTGAATATCCTGAAAATGTCGAAGTAAAAGAACTGCCTCGTTTTAATGTAGCCGGTAAGGAGGCCTATCAAATGCTGGAGAAAACCGGTGTTTATGTTTTAAGAGCTTTGGCAATTCACCTTGGTTTGGATGAATTTTATTTTGACCAATATGCCAAAGATGGAAATTCAATCTTACGACCTATTCACTACCCACCAATCACGTCTGAACCAGAAAATGCTATTCGTGCTGCTGCTCACGGTGATATCAACTTGATTACTTTGTTGATGGGTGCGCAAGGGAAAGGGTTACAAGTGCAAAATCATAACGGAGAATGGATTGATGCCATTGCAGAACCGGATGAATTAGTGATCAATGTGGGTGATATGTTATCGCGTCATACGAATAACAAATTGAAATCGACCATTCATCAGGTGGTAAACCCACCAAGAGAGTTATGGGGAACTTCACGGTATTCTATTCCGTTTTTTATGCATCCGGTGAGTGATATGAAATTGAATTGTTTGGAAAACTGTATTGATGCAGAACATCCAAAAAAATTCGAAGACATTACTTCGGGAGCCTATTTATACGAACGTTTAGTAGATTTAGGGCTTATTAAAAAATAAACTTAAATTTACTTCAGATACCAAAAGACATTAAGTGTATGCTTAATGTCTTTTGTTTTTTTTTAATGGTGGAGACTTAAAGAAAACAGCATAATTTTAACCACATAGAAACAGAGATAGAAGAGAACAATATAGACCATTTTTGGATTTACATAGCAATGTTTTACTGTAAAAAAGTAAAACGCCTCATTCTATAAAATATGGCTATGATTCTATGTGGTAAAAAATAATTTAAATATAATATGGACTTACAAGACCAATTAAAAAACCTTTTTCCGGATCACGAACCATCGCCTGAAGAGCAAATTAAAGAAGTGACACACGAATTATACGTTCAAAAGGAGCCTATGATTTGCAAATTCGAAAAGCGAAAAGGAAAAGCAACCACTATAATTGAGGGTTATGAAGGAACCGACGCCGATTTTAAAGTTCTTGCTAAGGAAATTAAAACCAAATTGAGTGTTGGCGGTACTTTTAAAGACGACTCTATCATTATTCAAGGTGATTATCGCGATAAAATAATGATTATTTTAAAAGAAAAAGGCTTTAAAGTAAAACGTGTGGGAGGGTAATCCCCACCTAACCTCCCCAATGGGGAGGAACCAAAACGAAATAAAAGAATACAATCTAAATCAGGAATCGGCTTCCTCTCCTTTGGAGAGGGCTAAGGAGAGCAAAAAATACTTTAATAATGATACAATCATCCGAATTAATATTAAATCCAGACGGTAGCGTATACCATTTGAATTTAAAACCAGAACATATTGCACACGATATCCTCTTTGTAGGAGATCAAAATCGCGTGGAGAAAATCACACAGTTTTTTGACAGCATTGAATTTTCGACACAAAAAAGAGAATTCAAAACCCAAACCGGGATTTTCAAAGGCAAACGAATTACTGTAATGTCCACAGGAATTGGTCCTGACAATATTGATATCGTTATCAACGAATTGGACGCTTTAGTCAATATTGATTTGGAAACCCGTCTACCAAAAGAAAATTTGACTTCATTGAATATCATCCGAATTGGAACTTCGGGTTCTTTACAAGCGGATATTCCTGTGGACAGTTTTGTACTATCAAAATTCGGATTAGGATTGGATAACATGCTCCGCTCCTATTTGATTGACGAAGTTTCGAATCTTGAAATGGAAGATGCTTTTGTAAAACACACCAATTGGGATTTACGAAAAGGAAAACCATACGTGATTGCTTGTTCCGAAAAATTGGAAAAAATTATAGAAAGCGACAAAATGCACAAAGGAATTACCGCAACTGCAGGTGGTTTTTATGGTCCTCAAGGTCGCGTGTTGCGTTTGAATATTCAAGATGAAGCATTAAATTCTAAAATGGATAATTTTAAATTCGGTGACAACCATATCACGAACTTGGAGATGGAAACTGCAGCTATTTATGGACTATCGGCACTTTTAGGGCACAATGCATTATCATTAAACGCCATTATTGCCAATCGTGCTTCGGGAACATTTAGCAAAGATCCATACAAAGCCGTTGATGAATTGATTGCGTATACATTAGAAAAAATTGCTTTAGGATAGAGAAATTAATTTTCAAAATCTTCTCCAATTGTAGTTTTAAAAAAGTGCTGTTTAATTTTTTTAAAACTACATTTGTTTTTAGAACAAAATGATAATGAAAATAATACTTACAGGTGCAACAGGAGTTTTGGGATCTCATATTATGTATGAAATTCTGGAGCTTTTCATCAACACTAAAATTGATGGAAAACTATTTATTATTGCCCGAAATAAAGGAAAAAACTCCGCTTTAGATAGAATAAACGAACTTTTATCCAGCAGCTATACACCACAAATCATAAAAGACAAAGGGATAGCAAAACTGCACGAATACATTGAAATCATTGATACTGATTTGGCTGTCATTCAGGACACTTTTTCAAGCCAAATAAAAGATGCGTATTTCATTCATTCGGCGGGATTTGTGAATTTATCTACCGATGAAGAACAACGCGAAAAGATTTTTGAAGAGAATACTAAAATCACAAAATCCCTTTTCAATCTATTTCATCCTTTTATAAAAAAGTTTATCTACATCGGAACTGCTTTTTCATCTGGAAACCGAAAAGGATTAATTGACAATGATTTTCATAGTTTAGGATTCAAACCCGAGCATCGCAATGCCTATGAAAATGCTAAATTCCATTCGGAAAATTTTATAGCACAAGAATGTAAAAAAATTGGTTTGCCTTTTCAAATTCTGCGTCCAAGTGTGATTGGAGGCAAAATGTTAGGAACTGAAAATCCGTATTTTATTTCAAAATATATGGTTTTTTATCTTTTGGCAAAATTTTTTCATTTTACTTCCCAACGAAAAGGAGAACAAGAAAATGTGCGTTTTATCGTTAACGAAGACACCGTTTTGAACATTATTCCGGTGGATTATGTGGCAAAAGTGATTGTAAATACGTTTCAAAGAGACGATATTGAACAGCTTAATATTGTACATCATAAAAGTTTCAATATGGCAGATGGATTACAGTTAATCATGAGGGAAGTGGGCTATACCAATTTTACCTTAATACAAAATTCGTTTGACTTCAAATACAAAAACACCATCGAAAAACTGTATTATGAAAGCATTGGAAAACATTTAAATCCGTATTTTACTACAGCTGCCAACGAATACGATACCACTTTGTTGAACTCCATTCTGGAAATACCCAAACTAGATCAGGAAGCCTTCACCAATATGATTCGGTATGCAAAATTGAATAATTTTAAAGATATTAATGTGTGATTGCTTCATTCCTCGCAATGACATAATACCACTGCTACCAGACTAAATCGTTAACCATGAAATTTCTAATAAAACATGAATCTTATTTTAGAAACCGACCGATTAATTTTAAGAGAAATGCTATTTTCAGATGCCGACGCATTATTTGAAATGGACAGCAATCCTAAGGTACATCAATATCTTTGGAACAAACCATTGACGGATATTAGCGAAGTACATTCCTATATAGAACTTGTTAGAGCACAATACTTTCGAAATAATATTGGGCGATTTGTGGTTGTTTTGAAAGAAACTAATGAATTAATGGGTTGGGCCGGATTAAAATACAACACTGAAATGGTAAATAACAAAGTTCATTTCTATGATATTGGTTATCGGTTAAATGAAAAATTCTGGGGCAAAGGATACGCCAGCGAAGCCAGTTTTGCCTGGCTGGATTATGGTTTTAATGTAATGAAAATAAAAATTATGGAAGCAGCAGCACACACGGATAATATTGCCTCAAACAGAATATTAAAAAAAATTGGACTAAAAATGACGGAACAATATCTGGAAAATGGTGTTTCTTGGAATTGGTACGAATTAAAAAATCCTAACCTATAATGAACACAATAAAAATAGCCGGAGTTCCGGAACATTTTAATCTTCCTTGGCATTTAGCCATAGAAAGCGGAGATTTCGAAAAAGAAAATATCGATTTACAATGGACTGATGTTCCTGAAGGAACCGGAAAAATGTGTCAAATGCTTCGTGATGGCGAAACAGATATCGCCGTAATCCTAACCGAAGGAATTGTAAAAGATATCGTTGACGGAAACCCAAGTAAAATAGTGCAGCTGTATGTAGAAAGTCCATTAATTTGGGGAATTCACGTAGCAGCTAACTCCAATTATAAGACAGTAGCAGACTTAGAAAACACCAAAGTGGCCATTTCCAGATTGGGTTCCGGCTCGCAATTAATGGCCTATGTCAATGCCAATAATCAAGGTTGGAAAACAGATAATCTTCACTTTGAAATTGTAAATACTATCGACGGCGCTGTTGAAGCCTTAACAAATGGAACTGCCGATTACTTTATGTGGGAACGTTTTATGACCAAACCATTAGTCGATAAAGGTATTTTCGGAAGAATTGCTGATTGCCCTACTCCGTGGCCTTGTTTTGTAATTGCGGTTCGAGAAGAATTTTTGAAAAATAATCCAGTCCTTATTTCAAAAATTCTGGCAATCATTAATCAAACTACAGAAGATTTCAAAGACATTCCAAGTATTGACAAAACGTTGGCTTCAAATTACCATCAAAAAATAGAAGATATTCAAGAATGGCTATCGTTAACACAGTGGTCACAAAAACCATTAACTGTTGAAATGTTAAACAAAATTCAAAATCAGCTTTTTCAACTTAAAATTATCGAGAAAAAAGGTACTTTTGAAGACATTGTAAAAGCAGTCTAGATTATTGTTTTTATGCTACCATGATAAAAATAAAAAAAATCAATTTTCAAGGAATTAAACAAAAATTTCAGGTTGCAAAACCTTGGGATGACGTTATTATTTTTGTCCTGAACATATTGATTGCCATACCGGTTTTTATCATCTTACATCAGAATTTAATCAACCCAAATTGGCCTCTTAATATTGATAGAGTCGTTCTGTTTATAGTAATGATAGTCGTTATTCAAGTGCTCTTGCGGTTCATGAGAACGATTATTCTTTTTTGTATTATCCTTTATTTTTTAATTTTAATTTATGGTTCTACTATAGGGAATTATGGGTTTAACAGCGTTTTTGAAGATTACAATTCTATCATGTATACCATGTCAGACAATCCATATCCGCAAGATATTATCATTGCTAAGCTACTTCCTTTCCCTAGTAAATCTAAGATTATTAATGCGATAGAATATCAAAATCCTAAAATTAGAAATTTTGCAATTATGGCAACGTCAAAACATTTTAAAGATATAAAAGGGTATTCGGATTACAGGACTATTATCCAGTGTTTTGCAGTTTTCAAAGAAATTAACAATCGGTGGAACTACGTCAGCGATCCAAAAGGCGGGGATTATATAGCAACAGCCACGGAGTCCTTACTTTATTTTTCGGGTGATTGCGATGACCATTCGATATTAATGGCAGCCAGCATCAAAGCTATTGGCGGTACACCGCGATTGATTCATACCAAAGGGCATATTTATCCGGAAATTTTGATTGGTTCAGTTACTGATTTAGAAAAAGTAAATTTTCTAATTAAAAATATCCTTTTTGTAAATGAAAGCAAAGAAAAAAAACTCTTTTATCATGTTGATGAACGCGGCCAAATCTGGATGAATTTAGATTATACGGCCAGATATCCCGGAGGTCCTTTTTTATCAGAAGAAATTTTAGGAGCTTTGACCTTGAATTAATTAAAAGCTTTTTTTAGTACTAATACTTCTCATTTGATAAAAATTAATGAATCTTAAAGAAAAACCAATTGCAGTATTTTCTAATTTTTTTGATACTTTTTGAGAGTTATTTTCCGCTCTAAATACAGAAGTATCCCGTTGTTACGTCATTTTATTCATTAATTTTTTCTATCTTAACCCAACTGAAAATATTATTTTAATTAAAGTGTGCTATGGAAAATTCAAAACTCAAAGCCTTTATTCCTTTATTTTACCTTGCTTGGTCAGACGATCTTTTAACTCAAAAAGAGTTTGTTACTTTGCAAGAGTTCATACGCTCACAACAATGGATTTCCAGAAAAGAGCAGGAATATCTACTTTCAAAAGTAACGGTTTCAGCACCTCCTTCAAGAATAGAACTTGCGGAGTGGAAATTTGAAATAGATACTGCTATTGATCAGAATCCTTTGCTGAAATCTATATTTGATGTTTCAATGGTACTTGCAGAAAAAAATTCTGTTATCAAAGATCTTGCGACTGATTTTATGAAACTGGAAAACGATTTGGGAATTTTAGGTGAAGAAGCCGTTTCAAATTTAAAAAAAACGGCAAAAACCGTTACTTCAAATTATCATACGAGCAACACATTCGACATAGAAAAACTAACTCAGATTCTGGATGGCAAACAGGCTGCTATTATTAAAAAAGTGAAAACGGTCATCAGTCGACCGGATTTTGCCTATGAAACTTCGACTGATATAGCGGTTTATCGTGAAAAAGTATACGATTGGTGCACAATTCTTGCAAAAGAAAATCTGGGAAATATGGCGTATCCTAAAAAATACGGCGGCGGTGAAAATAGTGCCGATTATTTTGCTATAATGGAAACATTAAGCTACCATGATTTGAGTCTGGTCATTAAATTTGGAGTGCAATTCGGGCTTTGGGGAATGAGCATACAATCACTAGGTACCGAAAAACATTACAGCAAATACTTAAAAGATATTGGTTCGCTAAAGTTGCCCGGCTGTTTTGCCATGACCGAAACCAATCACGGTTCAAATGTAAAAGGATTAGAAACAACTGCTACATATAACCACGACAACCAAACGTTTATCATTCATACACCACATGAAAAGGCGCAGAAAGAATACATTGGCAATGCGGCAGTACACGGTCAAATGGCTACGGTATTTGCTAAATTGATTATTGATGAAATGGATTACGGCGTAAATGCCTTTATTGTTCCAATACGGGATACTAATAGTACAATCCTGAAAGGCATTACTATTAGTGATTGCGGACATAAAATGGGACTTAATGGCGTTGATAACGGTACCATTCGTTTTGAAAATGTCGTTATTCCAAAAGAAAACATGTTGGATCGATTTGCTTCGGTAAATGATGAAGGAAAATTTGAAAGTCCAATTCCAAGTGACAATCGCCGTTTTTTTACGATGTTAGGCACTTTGGTTGGCGGCCGAATTGGGATTCCGAGATCTGCTTTGGCGGCAGCCAAATCCGGATTAACAATAGCAATACAGTATAGCGACTCACGCAGGCAATTTGGACCCGAAGGCGGTTCAGAAGTTCCAATCTTAAATTACAGAATACACCAACGCAGGCTACTGCCTTTGCTGGCAAAAACGTATGCTATTCATTTTGCGTTGCAATACGTGACAAATAGATACCTAGAACGAACAGAAACTGAAATGCCAGAAATTGAAGCCTTGGCTGCCGGAATGAAAGCGTATTCAACCTGGAGTACTACTGCTATTTTGCAGGAATGCCGTGAAGCATGCGGTGGCAAAGGATACCTATCAGAAAACAGGATCGATGCCTTGAAAAATGATACCGAAATCTACACAACCTTTGAAGGGGATAATACGGTATTAATGCAATTAGTTGCTAAAAACAGGTTGTCGGAATTCCGCAAGACATTTGGAGAAATGGATGCTATGGGTATAATAAATTACGTTTTTGAGACTGCTAAAACTGCTATTGCTAAAAAAAATCCTATTATAACCCGAAAAACAGATGAGGATCATTTATTAGAGGATGCCTTTCATCTGGATGCCTTTCAATATAGGGAAAAAACGATATTGGCATCGGCAGCAAAACGATTAAAAAAACTGATTGATGGTGGACTTGAACCTTATGATGCCTTTAATGTGGTGCAGCACCACATGATTGATGTGGCTCAGGCATATCTGGAGCGAATTGTTCTGGAGCAGTTTCAAAAAGCCGTACAAGCTATTGAAGATCAGAAAAACAAGGAAATAGTGACAAAATTATGCCGGTTGTATGCGCTTTCACAAATGGAGAAAAATAAAGGCTGGTATCTTGAAGATGGCTACATGGAGGGGATAAAAACAAAAGCCATACGCAAGATGGTCAATCAGCTTTGCTGGGAAATAAGGCCGGATGCTGTCTCATTAGTAAAAGCATTTGACATTCCGGATAGTTGTCTTGCAGCACCAATTGCATTATAAGGATTCAAACTCTTAAAAGTAATTTTCTTTAAACTTAAAAAACTCCATTATTTCTAATGGAGTTTTTTTGTGGTTCATACTGAACTTACAAACCGTTTTTTACCGGATTTAAATAAGTTAGCATTGCAATTTAATTACATCTTATAATTTACAAACTATTATTTTTCAACAAATTAATCTTCAGGTCTACATATTGCAGCCGAAGGTTGTTTTTTAGCACTTCATATTCTGCAGAAATAAATTGATTTTTTACTGATGAATATAAAATAGCTTCCACTTTTCCGCTTTCAAATTTGGCTTGGGTAGTGGCCAGAGACGCCTTCGCATAAGACTGTTTTTGGTTCAATTTATCTTGAAACTCCTTATAATTTCTTTTGTTTTGATTTTCTAATTCAATTTGATTGCGCAAGACTTGTTTTGTCTGTTCGATAACCAGATTTGTCTTTTCACTTTCTATTTTTGAAGCACTAATTTTTTTATTATTTCTAAATCCGTTGAAAACCGGAATTGTCAATTGCATTGCTATCTGCTGACTTTTATTCGCTTCTAATTGAGTGAAAAAAGCATCCGTGTTTGAATTCATCTGGTTTAAAGTTTTATAATAAAAAGAGGAAAACCCGTAATAGGCTGATAACACTGGCAAATTGAAAGCGCGTTCTACGCTAATTGATTTCAAACTGTTTTCGTATTGGAGTTCCGCAAGCTTTATTTTAGGATTAAATATTTGTTGATCAAAATCTTCGGTGGCTCTTTCGTTAAAATAAGACTCCAATACAATTGCATCATAAAGGCTCGTATCGCTAACATTCATGAGTTGGAACAATTGCATTTTTTTAATAGCATACAATTGTTCGGTTTCCAAATTTCGGTTTTCTTCCTCCGAAAAGCTCAATTGCATATCATACAAATCGCTTTGAGGTTTGCTACCAATTGCTACTTCTTTAGTTACTCTGTCCAAATTAAAAGCAGCTTGTTTCAGTTGTTCATTTTGAATTTTAGATAATTCCTGAGTATAAAGTGCCTGATAATAGCTTTCCAAAAGCTGCAGTTTATATTCGTTTTCTAAAACTTCTTTTTCGGCTTTGGCTTGTTCGATATTGATTTTATCTTTTTGAGCATTCGCAAATGCGCCGAAATCAATCAGATTCGTTCTGGCATTGAGATAAAAATTATCACTTTGAAAATTAGAACTTACCCTTGCATTAGTGGCTGGGTCAATCGTGGAACCTAAAATGTACCCTTGTTGTCCATTTAAATTGATAGTTGGCAACATTCGATTTAAAACCGAATTTTGTGATCGCTCTGTTCTTTTTATTTCTAGCTGCCTAATTTTTATTTCGATAGTATTCTGCAATCCCGTTTCCATACAACGGCTTAGCGACCAAGAAGTATCCTGAGCACTTGCCAATGCACAAAAGGCTAAAAAGACAACCGTAAAAACAATTTTTTTATTCATATTTTAAATATTTCAAAACATCTGTTTTTGTTGCTTGATAGGCTCTTGATAAAACAATGATTAACGTTAAAACCAATAGTATAATAAAACCAAAAAGGAATGGAAACAAGGTCATTTCAATTCTAAAAGCAAAATTCTCTAACCACATATTCAACAAATAATAAGTAGGAAACAAAGCAATTAAAAAACCAATGATGCAATATAAAATATACTGTTTTGATAATTCTTTAAGCAAAGTATTGGTTTCTGCACCCAAAGTTTTTCTGATAGCAATTTCTTTCATCCGACTTTGTATCGAATAAGAAGCCAAAGCAAACAGCCCAAATAGAGCAATGAGAATCACCACAATATTCAGTAATGAAAAAAGATTCTTTTGTTTCACATAAGTTTCATAAGTTCTGGCATATTCTTTATCCACAAAATCATATTCAAACGGATACTCTTGATCTACATTTTCTGTCCAAAATCCCTCTATTTTTGCTAAAGTTTGCTCGGAATCCTTTGCATCAATTTTTACATAGATATAATCCAAATTCCATAGCATCCAATCAATAGTTTTGAGATGAAAGAAAACCATTGGAGGAACTTTTGATTGCGGACTCAACAAATTAAAATCTTTGACAACCCCTATTATTTTTAGCTTTTTACCGTTCCAAACTACTGTTTTTTCAATAGGATTTTCCTCTTTCATCATGCTTAAGGCCGTTTCATTTACTAGTAATGAATTGATACTATCCGAGGCTAGTTTTTCAGAAATATTCCTTCCCTCTTTGATTTTAATTTGCATCATATCAAGCATATTGTAATCTACAGCTAAGTTTTTAGCCTGGATATATTCTCCATTATAAGAAAAACCTGTACTACTATCATTTCCTCCACCAAACTTGAAAGTTCCTGTTGAAATTTGTTGAACGCCTTGAATTTTTGCGATTTCCGATTTCACAGTTTGATATTTTTTGAATATCAATTCAATTGCTTCTTTTTTGCTTGTAATATCCTTTCCTATAATCCATCGAATAGCGATTACTTGATCGCCCTTGAATCCTAAATCTTTATTCGCTAAATAAGTGACCTGATCATAAACAATATAAGAACCGACAATAAAAAAACTAGCAATAGCAAATTGAAGAATCAGCATTCCGTTACGCAACCAAATACCACTTTTGCTTCTCCCAAAATTACCTTTTAGTACTTTTAAAGTCTCAAAATTAGCCACGTAAATAGCTGGAAAAACTCCTGCAACACTTACAGTAATAATAAAAATTAAAATAAGCTGGATGTAAAACTGACTTCCGTATATGATTAATTCTTTGTCTAAAAATTCATTATAAAAAGGCAGACTTAATTCTACAATTACTAAGGCTAGAAATATCGAAAACAGATTGATTAGTATGGATTCAAAAATAAATTGACAAACAATATTCATTTTGGAGGCTCCAATGATTTTACGAATACCCACTTCTTTGGCTCTTTTTATAGCATTGGCTGTAGCCAAATTGACATAATTTGCGATAGAAAGAATAATAATAAGTACGGATAATCCTAGCATTATTACTAGGAATTGATAATTTCCTTTTCCTTCTGGCATTCCAGGTGCAAAAGCATGCAATCGGATCGTACATAATGAGTTTAGAACTGATTTTATGGAACCGTAACTTTTTATATATTCTTCGACCGAGATTCCATCTGATTTTGCATCTTTAACTGTTTTATTTTGATAATATAAATCGTTAATTTTTTTTGTTAGCGCTTCTGCTTTATTTGGGTCTTTTAATTTTAGCAGCAAATGAAAATCAAAATTATTCCAGCTATCTTTATTTTCTATATACCGCTCTTTCATCTGGTTAATCACAATAGCAGGATTAATAGAGGAATTCCCTGGGACTTTGTAAACCGCAGTTACGGTTAAAATGGTATCCTCATAATTTATTTGTTTCCCAATTGGATTTTCCTCTTTAAAAAATAATTTTGCCGTTTCTTGATTCATCGCCACACTATTCTCTTTTTGTAAAGCAGTGCTTAAATTTCCCGCTATCCTTTCAAAAGGGAACAATTCGAAAAAATCGTTTTGAGTATTTAAAGTTTTAGTTGTGTTGATTTTTCGTCCTTTATATTTAAAAAAACCTGTTTGATAATAATCGTGGTATACCACGTTTACAACGTTTGGATCCTCTTTTAAATAAGTTTCTAAAGGAACAAGACTGGTTGGAAAAATTACATTTTTCCCTATATCAGAAAAAACTTTAAATACTTTGTCTTTTTCAGAATTCCATTGATCATAACTTTGTTCATCATTCCAATATAGAATGGCAAAAATTAATCCTGCTATTCCTATTGACAATCCTAAAACATTCAAAGCAGCAAACAACTTCTCGTTTTTGAGATGGTATAAAAATATTCGTGTCCAATTTTTTAGCATGGTTATTCGTATTTTAAGTAATGCAAAACATTAACTCGGGTTGCGGTATACGCTTTTAAAAGCACAATTATCAATGTTAAAACTAATAGTATGAGGAATCCAAAAACAAATGGAAATACAGTGATGTCAATCCTAAAGGCGAAATTTTCGAGCCATTTGTTCAACAAATAATACACTGGAAACAAAGCGATTAAAAACCCGATTGCGCAATATAATATATACTGTTTTGATAATTCTTTAAGCAAAGTATTGGTTTCTGCACCCAAAGTTTTTCTGACAGCAATTTCTTTCATCCGACTTTGTATCGAATAAGAAGCCAAAGCAAACAGCCCGAAAAGCGCAATACCAATTACCACAATATTTAACAATGAAAAAAGATTCTTTTGTTTTACATAGGTTTCATAGGTTCTGGCGTACTCCTTATCAACAAAATCATATTTGAATGGGTATTCAGTATTGACTTTAGAAGTCCATAATTTCTCGATATCGGCTATGCTATTTTCCATATCATCAGCTTTTAGTTTTACATACACTCGACGAATGGCTGAGTAAGACATATTGAAGGAAGTAGCATGAAAAATTGTCATTGGCGGAACTTGGTCTTCTGGACTAAATAGATTGAAATCTTTTACGACTCCAACTATTTTTAATTTTTTTCCAAGCAATTCAATTTCTTTTCCCAACGGATTTTTCTCCTTTATCATTTTGAGAGCTGTTTCATTTATGATAACTGAATTAATTGTGTCACTAGCAAATTTTTCGTCAAGACCTCTGCCTTTTATCACTTTAATTTTCATCATGTCAAGCATACCAAAATCAACAGCCATATTTTGTCCTTGAAAGTTTACCTCTTTATATGCAACGTTTGAAGACATTGCGCCATCACCAAACTTAACAATACCTGTCGAAGCCTGTTCAACTCCTTTTATCTTAGATAATTCCCGTTTAATAGTAGTATATCTATTGAATATATTTTGCAATAAAGGCGCTTCCTGATAATAGTCTGAAGCAGGGGGAGTAAAAGTTATAGACATTACTTGATCTCCCTTAAATCCAAGATCTTTATTGCTTAAATAGTTGACTTGCTGATAGACAATATGAGATCCAATAATAAAAAATGTCGCAATAGAAAATTGTAAAACCAGCATACCGTTGCGCAACCAAACGCCACTTTTACTTCTTCCGAAATTCCCTTTCAATACTTTTAAGGTTTCAAAATTGGAAATATAAACCGCTGGAAATATCCCTGCAACCAAAATGGTAATCATAAAAATTACAAGTAATTGCAAATAAAATTCATTGCCGTTTATTATTAGTTCTTTTTCCAAAAATTCATTGTAATAAGGCAACCCTAATTCTACAATTACCAATGCCAATAAAATAGAAAACGAACTGATAAGGATTGTTTCAAAAATGAATTGACTAATAATATTGCCTCTTGATGCACCAACTACTTTACGCACACCCACTTCTTTGGCTCGCTTTATGGCATTGGCCGTAGCCATATTGACATAATTGACAATGGATAAAATGAGAATTAAAACAGATAAACCAACCATTATAAGTAGAAACTGATAGTTACCTCTCCCCTCTGGATAGCCATCAACAACGGAGTGCAATCTGGCGGTTGAGAGCGGTTCCAAAATAATTTTAATACGGCCATCTCTTTTAATTACATCATCAGGTCTAATTCCTTGTTCTTTCGCATTGTTTAGCGTTAATTCATTATAATATATTTGTTCAATCTTCTTTTTGATATCCTCTGCGTTAGAATAGGCTTTTAGTTTTAGAAAGACTTTAAAATTAAAAATATCTCGTTGGATATTATTTGAATCTAAATTCCTTCCTATCCTGTCAATCAATATCTCTGGGACAATGGACGAATTTCCAGGAATACGATAAACTGCGCGAACAACAAACATTCCGTAAAAAACTTTTAGTTGTTTACCGATAGGGTTTTCGTTACCAAAAACTCTTTTCGCAACATCTTCCGAAATGGCAATACTCGTTTCATCTTTCAATGCTGAAATAGCGTCTCCTTTAATAATTTTAAAAGGAAAAAACGAAAAGAAATTACTTTGAACATTGATGATTTTGTTGATTTCTTCACTCTTTCCGTTATAGAAAATCCGGTCATTTACATAATCCCCTTTCATATATAAGATAGTTTCAATTTCAGGATCTTTTTCTAACAAAGATTTTAATATCGGAGGTTGATTTGCAGATACGGTTCCATCAGGCATTTCAATCAATACCTGAAATACATTATCTTTTTCTGGATTCCAAGCGTTATAACTTTGTTCATCATTCCAATAAAGCAATGCAAAAATCAATCCTGCAATTCCAATCGCTAAGCCGAAAACATTCAAAGCCGAAAAAAGCTTGTTTTTTTTGAGATGGTATAAAAATATATTTATCCAATTTTTTAGCATGATTGATAGAATTTATTGGTTGATTAACACATCAACATTACGACTATTTGTTTTTTCTGAAAGTATCATTCCATCTTTCATCAAAATTGTTTTTTGGGAAAAAGACGCATCGTACTCAGAATGTGTAACCATCAGGATCGTTGCTCCGTTGGAATGTAGATCAGTGAGCAATTCCATAACTTCATTTCCATTTTTGCTATCTAGATTTCCTGTAGGTTCATCGGCAAGGATGATTTTCGGATCGTTAATTAAAGCTCTTGCCACGGCCACACGTTGTTGTTGTCCTCCGGAAAGCTGTTGTGGATAATGTTTTAATCGGTGTGAAATCCCTAATTTATCGGCAATTGCTTCTACTTTTTTCTTTCTGTCTGAAGAAGGAACTTTGTTATAAATCAATGGCAATTCGATATTATCATAAACCGATAATTCGTCTATCAAATTGAAATTCTGAAAAATAAAACCAATATTTTCTTTTCTGGCTTTCGATTTTCCTTTTTCTTTCAATCCAATCATTTCCTGATTTAACAATTGATAACTTCCACTGGAAGCGCTGTCGAGCAATCCTACAATATTTAATAAAGTGGATTTTCCACTTCCCGAAGGCCCCATGATGGACACAAAATCACCTTGATTTATGGTTATAGAAACTTCACTTAATGCTTTCGTTTCTAATTCCTCGGTTCTAAATACTCTTGAAAGATTTTTAATTTGAATCATACTATTGTTCGTTTTTTGATTGATGCTATTTTTATGTTTCCTACTATTTCTTATTCTAAATTTAATATTTCCGCCCGTTTATAATCTTTGTACGATGACGTGATTACTTTTTCGCCAGCTTTCAATCCGCCAAGAACTTCATAATATAATGGATTTTCTTTCCCAAGTTTGATTGCTCTTCGTTCTCCTTTGCTGCCGTTGACAACAAAAATCCATTTCCCATTGGTTTCTTCATAAAAACTTCCTTTGGAAAGCACTACTGTTTTTGTTTTTTCTGACAAATTTAATTTAACCCCAAAACTCAATCCCTGTTGTAAATTCAAACTTTCTGAGGAAGTGAAATTCAATTCGACCACAAATCGTCCACTTTTTATTTCGGGAATGACTTTCGTAATCTGAACACGGATTGGTTTTCCATTAAAATCGACTGTTCCTTTTTGGCCATCAGTGATTTTGTTCAAATAAAACTCATCCACATCGGCAAGCAATTTATAGCCTTTCATTACATCAATTGTCCCAATACTTAGTCCCTGAATGTATGTTTTCCCCAGGATCGGTTCAAAAGAAGAAAGTCTTCCTGAAAGCGGGGCTGAGATTAAAAAATGCTGCTTGTTTGTTCTCAAAATCCCCAAACTTTTATCCATGAAAGCGATAGATTGATTCAGTTGTCCAATTTGGATTTGATTCGCCCGTTTCTCTTTGGTAACACTTTCCTTAATGATTTTCATTCTTTCTTTCTGGAAACGTAAATTTTCTACTGTTTTTTCCCATTCATTTTTAGAAAGGATTTCTTGCTCAAATAATTTCTTATTTAAATCGTATAAATTTTTAGAATCCAAATAATCGTGCTCTATTGCAATTAAATCTTTGGCCAAATTCAACTCCTGGTTTCTTAAATCGAGTTTTGATTTGTTCAAATTATTGATTTGTTCGATAATGGCAGTTTCTTGTTGCATATAATTCAACTCGGTGTTGGGATTGTAAAGTCGGGCCAAAGCTTGTCCTTTTTTTACCATCGCCCCATTTTCAACATAAATTTCCTGAACAGCGCCACCTTCGGTAATATTAATCAAAATAGAATTCAATGGCGTTACTTTTGCCTGAAACACGATAAAATCTTCAAAGAAATTATTTTCGACTGTTTTAATAGTAATTTCTGCTCTTTTGACATTCAGGCTCCTTTTTTTAGTCACTGAAGAATAAACCAAAAAGACCAAAACCAAAAAAAGCGGCAATGCGATGAATAGATACTTATTTTTATTATTTTTACGAGGAAGGATGGTGTCCATTGTTGTTATTTTCAAGTGTACAAAGCAATTTCGTGCCAAAATTTTAAACCTTGCAATCGCCTGATTTTTAAATATTTTACTTTTAATACAAATTTCACGTGTTCAGTATTGAACACTTTTTGTCCAAAAACGAACAGTTAATGAAAAAGACAAACGCAAGCATTTTAGTGATTGACGATCAGGAAGACATCCTTTTTGCTGCTAAGATGCTGCTTAAAAAACATTTTGAGAACATTTATACACTCACTAATCCAAAAAATGTGGTTGAATTATTGTCAAAAAGCACCATTGATGTGGTTTTACTCGACATGAATTACAGAATAGGTTTCGAGGACGGAAGAGAAGGTTTGTATCTGTTAAAGGAAATAAAAACGCTTTCGCCAAAAACAATTGTTATTTTAATGACCGCTTTTGGTAAAGTAGAAACAGCTGTTGAAGGATTAAAATCAGGGGCTTTTGATTATATTTTAAAGCCTTGGGACAACGAAAAATTGCTTAATATTGTTAGACAAGCTGTTAGTAAATCACGCAAAGAACAAAAGAAACTAATTGATTTTGCCACTACTGATGATTTCTTTATTGGTAATTCAGAGGCTATAAAAAAGGCTTATTTACTGGCTGATAAAGTCGCAATAACAGAAGCCAATGTTTTAATCCTTGGAGAAAATGGTACCGGTAAATTTGTTTTGGCACATCACATCTATCTGCAGTCCGAAAGAAAAAATAATGCTTTTATTCCCGTTGATTTGGGTTCTTTGAATGCCAATATTTTTGAAAGCGAACTATTTGGTTACGCCAAAGGAGCTTTTACCGATGCCAAAACAGATACTCCGGGACGTTTTGAATTGGCTGAAAATGGAACTATTTTTTTAGATGAAATTGGAAATGTACCACTGCATCTACAATCTAAACTCCTTCAGGCTATTCAAACCAAAACAATAACCCGATTGGGCGAATCCAAATCAAGACCTTTGAATGTTCGTATTATTACCGCCACCAACTTGAATTTAAAGCAAGAAGTAGCAGATAAAAACTTTAGGGAGGATTTATATTATCGCATTAACACTATGGAAATTGTTTTGCCTCCATTACGAGAACGCAACGAAGACAAGATCCCTTTGGCTCACTATCTCTTGCAAAAAATGATGGCTAAGTACGGACGAGATGAAATCGCTTTTGATGAAAAATCATTGGAACAAATCGAAAAACATGCTTGGAACGGAAACATCAGAGAATTGGAAAACAGAATAGAACGCGCCGTGATTCTTTGCGAGAACAATCATATTTCGGTTTCCGACTTAGATTTAGAACAAATAACAACTTACGAGGATAATCCAGACGATATTCAGCTGTCGGCTATCGAAAAAGCAGCCGTCGAAAAGATGCTATTGAAAAACAACAACAATATCAGTAAAACGGCGGAGGAATTGGGATTGTCAAGAGGTGCTTTATACCGAAGAATTGAAAAATATAACATCAGCACCAACTAATATGTTTACATCCTGGAAAATATACCATCTCCTTTTTATAAGATTGCTACTTATTCTTTTGACTACCGGAATTTCCTTCTTTCTTTTTCAAAAAGGATTGGTTTTCACGGCCGTATTTGGTGTCCTTATCATTTTTATACTGCTCGTTGAAATGTATTTTTATGTAAAACAAGCCTTTTTACTTTTCGACAGAACGATTACTTCTATTTTGCAAAATGATTTCACCTCTGATTTTTCAAAGCATAAATCGTATAAAAATTATTCCAACGTATTCAAATTGTATGAAAATCTAAAAAACAAACAAAACGAAGAAGTTTCAAAAGACATTATTTACCGTTCTATTTTGAACAATATTGAAACTGGAATTATTATCCTGCAAAAACAGGAAACCGATTGGAATATATTTTTGATGAATGATTATTTTTCCAAACATTTTAACGTTCCAAAAGTTTCCAAATGGAAATATCTAAAAAATCAGTTGCCTTCTTTGTGTGAAGTTATCGAGGAGCAAGATTTTCAGGAAATTAAAACGTCATTAGAGATCCGTGTGAATCAACAAGACAGACAAACATTTGTACTGCAGACTTCGAGGAGTGAAATTTACAATCAGGATTATTTTATCGTTTTGCTGGATTCGATTCAAAATGTAATCGAGAAAAAAGAAAAAGAGGCTTGGGTCAATCTGATGAAAGTTATTTCTCATGAATTGTTGAATTCGATTACTCCCATTCGGTCACTTTCTCAGAATCTACAGGATTTAGTTCAGCAGGAAACCATTTCAACGGAAGACTTGGACGATATGAAAAGTAGTGTTGCCACGATGTTAAGGCGGAGCGACCATCTACAGCAATTTGTTGAAAGTTACCGCAAACTGGCCATGCTGCCTTCTCCCAAAAAAGAAAAAACAGAATTGTTGAAAATGGTTGAAAACAGTTTCCAAATTATGGATCCAATTTTCAAAAAAGAACAAATAGAAGTCATAAACACGATTGCTTTCGACCACAGGCTAAATGTTGACATGCAACAAATGGAACATGTATTGATTAATCTTTTGACGAATTGTATTTACGCCCT
This sequence comes from Flavobacterium sp. LS1P28, assembly GCF_003970335.1. Classification (NCBI taxonomy): domain Bacteria; kingdom Pseudomonadati; phylum Bacteroidota; class Flavobacteriia; order Flavobacteriales; family Flavobacteriaceae; genus Flavobacterium; species Flavobacterium sp. LS1P28. Next base: position 98,670 of record NZ_RYDI01000006.1, read on the forward strand.
GGCAGATACAGAAAAAAAGCGGATTATTATTTCGGCAGAAGTTAAAGAAAAGCGAATTTTTATTAAGATTACCGATAACGGAAAAGGCATTGAAAAAGAAATAGAAAGCAAAATATTCTTACCTTTTTTTACCACTCGTAACGAAGGAGCCGGAATAGGTTTGACTTTATCTAAAAGTATAGTCGAAGCGCACGGAGGGTATCTGGCATATCAAAATGAAGGTGAAGAAACAGCTTTTGTAATTTGTCTGGTTGATAATTAAATTTCTGTTTTGGATTAATCCTGAAGGAGAGAAAAATTAGTTATAATAATTATATACTAATCTTTTCCGTCTTTATTTTTACTCATAAAACTAAGAGCAATATAACCCAATACAAAGAAAATCGCCAATATAAAAATTGAATTCCTAATCGAATTTGTAATTGAAGCTACAAAACCAAAAATAAATGTACCAAGCACTATGGCAATTTTTTCAGTAACATCAAAAAAACTAAAATAGGTAGCATGATCTTCCGTTTCAGGCAATAACTTGGAATAGGTTGAACGTGATAAGGATTGAATAGCCCCTAAAACCATTCCTATCATTCCTCCAAGCGCATAAATTTGGATATCAATATATGTACTTTTAGCATCTAAGAAGTAGACCGTAAACCAAATAAACGCCCAAATTGCTACAGTAAGTTTTAGTGTTTTTATATTTCCAATTTTCTCTGATATTCTTGAAAATAAATAAGCGCCGAAAATAGCAATTACATTTATTAATAAAATTATAATAATCAATTTACTCGTACTAATTCCTAGTTCTTTTTTAAAGAAAATACCAGCCAATAATATCATTGTTTGTACCCCTATGCTGTAAAGAAAAAAAGCGGTTAAGAATTGTTTTAATTTTGTTAGTTTCTTTATACTTTTTGAAACAACTTTAAGCGCTATTAATCCTTTAAAAATATAATCTTTTTCGGGTTTTTTATGAAATACATTATTAGGCAAATAATAAAAAGTTACTTGGGCAAAACCAATCCACCAAATACCAACAGATAAAAACGAAATCCTCGCCGGTAAAGAAGAATCTGTTATCCCATACCATTGAGGCATCATAACCATCGTCAAATTAAACGCCAATAAAATTACAGAACCAAAATAACCATACATAAATCCTTTTGCACTTACTCGATCATGTTGTTCTGGAAAAGCAATTTCTGGCAAATAAGAATTATAAAAAACAATACTTCCCCAAAAGCCAACACTGGCTAAAATGGTACCTAAAATTCCAATCCACAATGTGTCCTGTCCCTTAAAAAAGAATAAACTCATGACTGATAACGAACCCAAGTAACAAAAAAACTGCATAAATCGTTTTTTGTTACCCGTATAATCAGCAATTCCAGACAATATTGGTGATAAGAGAGCAACTACCAAAAATGAGAATGATAAAGAGTAAGATAGCAAAGTTGAATTAATGAATTCTGTTCCAAAAAAATGAACAATCCCATTGTTTCCGCTTGTTACCGTTTCATAATAAATGGGAAAAACAGCTGTCGAAATTACTAAACTATAAACGGAGTTAGCCCAATCATAAAAAGCCCAAGCGTTAATAAGCTTTTTATCTCCTTTTTGTAATCCTTTCATATTTCATTTATTTATGCTACGAATTTATTTATTTTTTGTTTAACATTAGACAAAACGGGATGAAATCGTACATTAATAATCCATTATCATAAGCACGCCGTTAGGATAAACAAAAAAAAGCTTTTCTGAAAAAGAAAAGCTTTTGTATAAAATTAGATTTACTAATTAATATGATTTTTATCTGTATATAATTCCAACTTTTACAGCTGTTGCTTTAGCTTCAGGAATTAATGCTTTCAAATTCGCAATTCGGGTAGCATCAGAGGGGTGTGTACTCATGAATTCTGGCGGTGCTTGCCCAGCGGATTGCGCTGACATCCTTTGCCAAAAAACAACTGATTCCTCTGGATTGTATCCTGCAATAGCCATTAAAGTAAGTCCTATTTTATCGGCCTCCGTTTCATGACCTCTACTAAAAGGTAACATTCCGCCATATTGTGTGGTTACTCCGTAAGCCTGTTGCCAAATTTGTTGATTCTCAGCACTTTTTCCTCCCGTTGCAACAGCAACTCCTACAGCACCTAATTGTTGCAATTGAGCAGCACTCATACGTTGAGCTCCATGATTGGCTAATGCATGCGAAACCTCATGTCCCATTACGGTAGCTAAACCCGCATCATCTTTAGTTATAGGCAGTATTCCGGTATACACTACAATTTTTCCTCCTGGCATACACCAGGCATTCACATCTTTATTGTCAATTAATTTATATTCCCAACGGTAATCCTTCAAATATTGTGATTGATCTAAATATATTAAATATTTTTCTGCAGCAGCTTTAATTCGAAGACCAACTGTTTCCACTTTTTTTGCATCAGCAGTTCCAGTAATTACTTTGTTTTCACTTAAAAAAGTACCATATTGCTGAAATGAGGTTGGAAACAACTCACTATTGGGAACAAAATTTAAGTTTTTTTTTCCTGTAAGCGGATTAGTTGCACAAGAAGATAAAATACCTAGAGCTAAAACCCCTACTATTAAATGCTTTTTCATGATTTTATTGTTTTTAGATGCCATACAAAAATACAATTATTAATATTTTAAAATTTATAAAATTAAATTTAAAAGTATCATTTTTTTGTTATTCTCCAATAATATACAAAGCTGTAAATCCCTTATCAACAATCAAATAGCCCTCATTATCCAAAGTAATTTTATCAAATACAACTTCAACGTTATCAATTTCTATTGTTTTGACTTTAAAAGGAAGTCCAATCAAATTTAATTTATACTTAGAATAATTAGTGTCGTATTTTCCTTCTTTATGCAACTGAATGATCTGTTCCTTCTCTTTTCCGGTTGCTTGAAAAGACAAAAAGCTATACCGTCCTTTTTTATAATCATATCCATCTTGCGCATCTTCATACACTACTGATTTTTCTTTTCCTTCGTGATAATAAATATCCAGTGTTAACTCATCAAACTCCAGTTCGCCAACATATTGTTGAACCGGATATTTAGGAATGATTGCTCCTGCTTTTACAAAAATTGGAATTTCATCAAACTTAGTACCTACCCATATTTCTTTTCCGCCATTGACCAATTCGTTGGTCCAATAATTATACCATTGTCCACGAGGAATATACATGCGCCTTCCTACTGAATTAGGTTCTAAAATAGGACAAACAAGAATTTGATTTCCAAAAACAAATTCGTCATTTCTATAATGCGTTTGAATATCTTCCTGATCATAATATACTAATGGCTTCAACATAGGAATTCCTTCCTCAATATATTGCCAAAACATGGTATATAAATAAGGTAATAATTGGTATCTTAAATTCACGAACTTTCTAGTGATATTGATCACTTCTTCATCAAAAGCCCATGGTTCCTGATCGCCGTGATCTCCTGAAGAATGAGTTCTGCAAAAAGGATGAAAAACACCCAATTGAATCCAACGGGCATACAATTCGCCTGATGGTTGTTCTGCAAATCCACCAATATCTGATCCTGTAAAACCCATACCAGATAGAGACATGCGTTGCACCTGAATATTTGCAATCCATAAATGTTCCCAAGTGGCTACATTATCTCCAGTCCAAGAAGACGTGTACCGTTGTGCTCCTGCGTATGCTGATCTTGTTATTACAAAGGGTCTTTTTGGATATGCAAATCGTTTCACACCATGATAGGTTGCTCTGGCCATTTGTGTACCATAAATATTGTGTGCTTTTCTATGACTGCAAGGGTTTCCGTCGTAATCATGGCGCACATCCATTGGAAATGTCTTATTAGGAACCTCCATTACTGCGGGTTCATTCATGTCATTCCACACTCCTTTTACTCCAATTTCCGAAATTAATTCTTTGAACAATCCAGCCCACCACTCCCGTACCGCAGGGTTTGTATAATCCGGAAAATTACATTCTCCCGGCCATACTTTTCCTTTCATGTATGGACCGTCAGCTCTTTTGCAGAAATAATCTTTTTCTAAAGCTTCTTGATATACCGAATATTCTTTGTCAATTTTTATTCCCGGATCGATAATTACAACTGTTTTGAAACCATCTTCGGCTAATTCAGCCACCATTCTTTTTGGATCCGGAAAATATTCTTTGTTCCAAGTAAAACATCGAAAACCTTCCATATAATCAATATCCAAATACAGTGCGTCACACGGAATTTTCAACTCTCTAAATTTAGCTGCAACTTCTTTTAAATTGCTTTCCGGATAATAACTCCATTTGCATTGGTGGTATCCAAGTGCCCAAAGTGGCGGCAATTCTGGCTTACCGGTCAAATCAGTATACGTTGTAACCACATCTTGCATTTGGGGTCCGTAAATGAAATAATAATTCATTTCTCCACCTTCAGCCCAATAACTGGTTACATTTCTTCTTTCGTGACAAAAATCAAAATAGGTTCTAAAGGTATTATCAAAGAAAATACCATAGGATTTCTTGTTTCGTAATCCAATATAAAATGGAACAACTTTGTATAAGGGCTCTTGGTCTTTTTGAAAAGCATATTGATCTGTTGCAAAATTTTCCAGTCTTTTTCCCTTCAAATTCATTTGGGTTGCTTTGTCGCCAAGTCCGTAAAAACATTCCCCGTCTTTTGAAGCCTTACTCATTTTGACAATGTTACCGCCATATTCATAGCTTTCTTCCCAATGAAATCCAAGCTCATCTTCTAAAATAATATTTTCTTCTAGATCATAAATAGATACTCTCATGTCTATTTTTTGAATCCTGCATTGTACTTTACTGGTTTTTATCTGATAATACTCTTCTGCTTCAGAAACTTCCAGAAAATTATAACCATGAGAATGACTTTTATCAATTGCATAAGAAAAATCATTGCTAAAATACCCTTTTGTTGTAAATCTAAATCGGATTAAACTATCTCTTAATATGGTTACTTTCAAGATGACACTATTATCGGTATGAAAATAGATTGAATCAACTTCCTGTTCAAAAGAAATTATTTTTGTGGGATATAAATCTCCCTTATATTCTAATTCTGTATTTGTAATCATGTTTTATGGTATTAATTTTAATCTTTTTCTAGCATTCAAACTTACGAAATTACTTTGTAAACAGTTATATGTGTGGGGTTTATTAACGAAAACGTTATAGTTTTTAGGCACTTAAATTTAGAGATAAATAGGTGTGTTTTTTAAAACAAAGAAGGTAAGAAATTAGGAGTTAAAATCAAAAAAAACGATAAATCAACACTAAATTTAAATTAGTTGTTACACCTACATAATTAAGCTTTAAATACTCTTAATCTCTAATTCTCATTGTAATCTGAAGTTCTCTTAACCTCTAAATCGTTTTGTTAAAAATTATCCGATTTTAAAAACAATAACACTTAACGGCGGCAATAGCAATTCAGCAGAATAATCTCTTCCATCATAAGGCAATGACTCAATTGCTATTTTTGTAGTATTAGAAACGCCGCTTCCTCCATAATTTGAAGCATCACTGTTAAAAATTTCTGTCAATTTTCCTTTTTTAGGTAAACCAATTCGATAATCAGGGCGCACCACTTGCGTGAAATTACACACTACAATTATATCGTTTTTTAGATCATTTCCTTTTCGAATGAAAGACATCACCGCATTTTGATGATCCGAATAATTAATCCATTCAAAACCTTCCGGACTGAATTGTTTTTCATATAATCCAGGTTGTGTTTTATACAATTTATTCAAATCTGTAATTAATTTTTTTACGCCTTCATGATAGGGATATTGCAATAAATGCCAATCTAAACTTCCTTCAAAATTCCATTCGTTGCTTTGTCCAAATTCACTTCCCATGAACAATAATTTAGTTCCGGGATGCATAAACATGTAACCATAAAGTAATCTTAAATTCGCAAATTTCTGCCATTCATCTCCTGGCATTCTTCCTGCTATAGATTTTTTTCCGTACACCACTTCGTCATGCGAAAGCGGCAACATAAAATTTTCCGAAAAAGTATAAGTCATCGAGAAAGTCAAATCATTTTGATGGTACTTTCTGTACACCGTGTCTTTTTGAAAATATTCCAAAGTATCGTGCATCCAACCCATCATCCATTTCATTCCAAAACCCAAACCTCCGATAGATGTTGGTCTCGAAACCATTGGGAACGAAGTACTTTCCTCAGCTATGGTTTGAACGCCTTCATAATTTAGATACACGGCTTCATTAAATTCTTTCAGGAAACTAATAGTATCTAGATTTTCTCTTCCACCGTAAATATTAGGTTCCCATTCGCCTTCTTTTCTGGAATAATCCAGATACAACATCGAGGCGACGGCATCTACCCGCAAAGCATCCGCATGGTAATGTTGCAACCAAAATAACGCATTACTAATCAAAAAAGAGCGAACCTCATTTCGTCCATAATTGAAAACTAAACTTTTCCAATCTGGATGATAGCCTTTTTTACGATCTGGATGTTCAAAAAGATTGGAACCGTCAAAAAATCCTAAACCATGTGCATCATCTGGAAAATGAGAGGGTACCCAATCCAGGATTACTCCAATTCCTGCTTCGTGCAATTTATCTACTAAATGCATGAATTCCTGTGGATTCCCAAAACGGGAAGTTGGTGCAAAATACCCCACTAATTGATAGCCCCAAGACGGATCGTATGGATATTCCATGATGGGCATGAACTCCACGTGCGTAAATCCAGTTTCTTTTATATAATGTACTAAATCTTCGGCAAATTCTAGATACGTCAGAAAGCGATTATCTTCTGCATGCCGTTTCCAGGATCCTAAATGGACTTCATATACTGAATAAGGCTTGTCTAAACCATTGTGGTTCTGACGCGTTTTCATCCAGTTTTTGTCTTTCCATTGATACTCTAAATCCCAAACTACTGAGGCAGTGTGTGGTGGTTTTTCACAATAAAAAGCAAACGGATCCGCTTTCTCTGTTATGATTCCACCATTATTAGATTGTATTTTATATTTATAGGTTGTCCCTTTTTTGATGTTTGGAATAAATCCTTCCCAAATGCCAGAGGAGTCCCAGCGAACTTCCAACAGATGTTTACCTTGTGTCCAGAAATTGAAATCCCCAACTACAGAAACAGACTGAGCTGTTGGCGCCCAAACCGCAAAATAAACACCGTCTGTTCCATCAACTGAAAGAAGATGTGCACCTAGTTTTTCATACAGACGAAAATGTTTCCCTGATTTGAATAATTCAATATCGAAATCGGTAAAAAGGGAATGCGAGATAACTTTGCTCATATAACAATTGTATGCTTCTGCTTTGTGTAAAAATCAGAATATTAGTGTAAGAAAAACAGTTTTTAGGGTTACTTAATAATGTAATTGTCTGGTATAACTGCTCCTTTTTTGATAACAACAATTCCATCTTTTATGGCATACAACTCATTAGAAAAATCTTCTAGATGGTTTCCACCATTGATATATACATCATTACCAATTCTGCAGTTTTTATCCACGAGAGCATTACTTATAAAACATCTTTCCCCAATTCCAACCAATTGTCTGTCGCTTTTAAGATCTTCATTCATATCATCAATATTCTGATAGAAATCATTACCCATTACGTAGCTGTTTTGAATGATAGTTCCCTCCCCTATTCTGGATCGAATACCAATTACAGAACGATTAATTTCTTTGGCATTCAAAATGCAACCTTCTGAAATCAATGATTTATCAACCATTGTTTTTTGGAATTTTGATGGCGGCAATAATCTTGGTCTGGTATAAATTTTATTAATATCATCAAATAAATTAAATTTTGGCAAGTCATCCGTAAGTCCAATATTCGCTTCAAAAAAGGAATCTATATTACCAATATCCGTCCAGTATCCTTCATATTGATAACTTAAAATCTTTCTGTGGCCTACCGCTTGCGGAATAATTTCTTTGCCAAAATCTTTGGTTTCTTTATTGGACATGATATCGACCAACAGTTTTTTGTTAAAAATGTAGATTCCCATCGAAGCCAAGTAATTTTTTCCTTCACTTTTCATTTGTTCACTCACATCCGATTCCCAATCCGGTAATAATTCCTTCGCTGGTTTTTCGATAAAGGATTCAATACAGCTTTCGGAGTTTGTTTTTAATATCCCAAATTCAGGCGCATCTTTAGCATTTACTGGCAAAGTAGCAATAGAGATATCAGCTTCGTTCTTAATGTGTTCTTCTAACATATCGTTGAAATCCATTTGATACAACTGATCTCCGGAAAGTATCAACGCATAATCGAAATCATGGTTTAAGAAATGAGGCATACATTGTCTTACGGCATCGGCAGTCCCTTGAAACCAGGTTGGATTATCAGGAGTTTGTTCAGCAGCAAGAATATCAACAAAGGCATGGCTAAAAATACTAAAGTTATAGGTGTTTTTTATGTGTGCATTCAGGGAAGCCGAATTAAATTGTGTCAATACAAACATTCTGTAAATATCTGAATTCATACAATTTGAAATAGGAATATCAACCAATCGGTATTTTCCTCCTATTGGCACAGCTGGTTTTGATCGTGATTCTGTCAAGGGATACAATCTTGAACCTTGTCCTCCACCTAAAATAATTGCAATAACATTTTTCTTTTTGGGTTTCATTTCTTGTTGCTTATTAGTTTGTACATTTCTATATATTCCTGACAAACACGCTCCCATGAATGGTCTGTGTTCATTCCTATTTTTCTAATTTTGTTCAGATGTTCTTTATCATCATATAAATTGACGGCTCTTTGAATAGAATAACAAACATCACCAACTGTAGCCTGATCGTGGCAAATTCCGTTTCCGTCATCGCCAAAATCAACAACTGTGTCTCTTAACCCACCAGTTCGTCTCACAATGGGAATTGTTCCGTAGCGCAACGAATACATTTGGTTTAAACCGCAAGGCTCTACTCTGGAAGGCATTAATAAAAAATCAGAACCGGCGTAAATCAAGTGTGCTAATTCTTCATTATAACCAATAAACGTATTGTAATTTCCTTTGTAATCTTGTAGCAAAGTATTCAATTGTTTTTCAATAATTGTACTTCCGGATCCTAAAATCAAAATATTAATTTGTTGATAATTCTCAGATAAAGCAAGAGCTGCGGCTGGTGGTAATAAATCCCCTCCTTTTTCTTCTAATAATCTTCCAATAAAACTAAAAAGTGGTTTTGTTGGATCTAAATTAAAGAGTTTGCATAATTTTTCTTTATTTTCCTGTTTTCCTTTTTCAAAATTTTTAATCGAATAGTTTTTTTCTATCATCGCGTCTTTTTCCGGATCCCAAACTTCAATATCAATTCCGTTCAAAATCCCTTTAGACTTATACCGAACCAAATTAAATAGTGATTCCAGACCATTTGCTGAATAGTTGATTTCATTTAGATAATTTGGAGAAACTGTGGTAACAGCCCAAGCACATTTTATGGCTACTGCCAATGAATTAATGCAATTATCCCATTCTAAAACATTTACGTGAGCCAAATCAAATTCGGGTAAATAATATAATTTATTAAACCCAAACTGCCCTTGGTATAAACCATTATGAATGGTAATCATGGAAGGAATATTTCGTAATTTTTCGTATTTGTGACAATACAACATCATAAATGGAATCATACCTGTATGATGATCGTGACAATTAATGACATCAGCAACTTCGCTTCTGCCTGTAATCCAATCCAAAGTGGCGATCTGGAAAGACAAAAAACGTTCAATATCATCTTCGTAACCATACACGTCTTTCCTGTCGAATAAATCCGGAATGTCAACCAAATACAATTCAAATCCTAGTTGGTCTGTTTTTTCTTTTAGAATACTATACGGAAAATTAAAATTTCCAAGTTTTACAGAACTCCAATGAACACATTCAAACTCATTTTCTTTTTTAAACTTTGTATCATAACAAGGTATTACAACCCTTACACGATGCTCTGCATTGTTTTGATATTTTGGTAATGCGCCAACTACATCAGCTAAACCTCCTACTTTTGCAACAGGATAACACTCTGCACTGATATGAAATATTTCCATGTATGAACTTTTGATATTTTTAATTAATTTTAACCCCTATTTTAGTCTTTTATATAAATACGCCTGAAAACTTTCTAAAAAATACTACTTTTATGTTTTTCTAAATTTACTAAAAAAATTATAATATAATAACCTGCTTGAAAATTTATTAAAATGACAAAAAAGTCTTCTAATCATACCCAATCATTGAAAATTCCTAAAATTATTTTATTAACCAGTAAATTAATCTCTTTTATTTCACCAAAACTAATTACATTATTTGCAGCTAAACTGTTTACTACACCCATAAAACATAAGATTCCAAAAAGAGAGTTAGAAATGGATCGAAATAGTATACAAAAATTAATTTCAATTCCGGCAATTGGCAAAGAAGTTGTTGTGTATGAATATGGAAAAAGTGACAAGAAAATTTTATTAGTTCATGGTTGGTCAGGACGTGGAACTCAATTATTCAAAATAGCGGATGAATTGCTTAAAGCCGGATATTCTACGATCAGTTTTGATGCTCCTGCACATGGAAAATCACCTGGAAAAACGACTATTATGGTCGACTTTATTGATACAATTTTAGAAATAGAGAAGCAATTTGGGCCCTTTGAAGCAGCTATTGGTCATTCATTAGGAGGAATGTCCGTTTTGAACGCCATAAAAAAAGGTTTAAAAGTAAATCATGCCGTAGTGATTGGCAGTGGTGATGTTGTAGAAGATATTATAGATGATTTTGTGGCAAAATTACAATTGAAACCAAGTGTAAGTACTCTTTTGCGTTTGCATTTCGAAAAAAAATACGGAGAAAAAATGAATAGTTATTCTGCTTTTTTGGCTGCAAAAGAAACAGCGATTCCTATTTTAGTAATACATGATAACCTTGATCCTGAAGTTCCCGTAAAGGCTGGAATTCACATTCATAAATATTTAAAAAATGGAGAGTTACTATTAACAGACGGATTAGGACATAGAAAGATTCTAGGCAACCTTAAAGTAATTGAAAAAACAGTTCAATTCATCCAAAATAAATAATTGAAATACAACACTATACAATTAATAAAAAAAATAATCATGAAATATCCTTTAGAAAAAACAGAACAAGAATGGAAAGAAAAATTAGGAGCAGAACGGTATAGAATTCTTCGACAAAAAGGAACTGAATACCCACATACTGGAACTTATAACTTACATTACGAAAAAGGAACCTATTGCTGTGGTGCCTGCGGTGAATCTTTGTTCGAAAGCAACTCTAAATTTGATGCCCATTGCGGTTGGCCTTCATTTGACGAATCCATTCCTGGAAAAGTAGAATATATTTCTGATGTAACACTTGGTATGAAACGCACTGAAATCCTTTGTGCTAATTGTGGCAGCCATTTAGGACACGTTTTTGATGACGGACCTACAAAAACCGGACAACGCTATTGCGTGAATTCTTTATCAGTGGACTTCAAAGAATAGTGATACGGATTTATTTGAAAATGCAACGGAATGGGATAAAAATTTAGAATCATTATAACAAATAAGTAATAACCATGGTATAATGTCGTATTTTAAAATCAGGATAAAATTACGTAACAATCTGATTTAAAGCTGTTTTACTTAAAGTTAATTCTTTTGACTTTACGACTTTTAAACTTTCGACTTACTTATATAGGAAAAAAACATCCGTTGGAGTTAGAGTAGTGCCCAGAATTTGATTAATCCCAGAATCCGAAGACGGAATCAAAGCTGAGAAACAACTCTTGCAAGTTTTACCAAAAGAAATTTGGGGCGAAATTAGGATGGCTATTTCCTTTTGAGGAAGAGAAATTTCTAAGCCTCAGCCCAAATGTCCGGAATAACCGATTAATTCCATTTGTCAGTATTATAAAAAAAATAAAAGGGTAAAAAGTAATTCACCCTTTTACCCTTTTAAATACCTATGAAATATTATAAAAAAGAAGGTTTAAGTCCCGGTTTTATTCTCTTTTTAGATACTTGTTCATACGCATAGCCCAATCCTATTAATTTCCCTTCTGTATACTGCATACCAAAAAATGATAAACCAACCGGCAAATCATAAGCCAGTCCGCAAGGAACTGTAATATGTGGATAGCCACTTGCTGCAGCAGGAGAAGTTAAAGAATATCCTCCCCAACGATCTCCGTAGATCATATCAATACTGCAAGCAGGTCCCATGGTGATTCCACAAATAGCGTCTAATTTATTTTCTTTAAAAACTGTATTTAGCACACTTTTACTTCCTTCGAAACTTACGGTTAATGCTTCCAGATATTTTTTGTCCTCTAATCCTTTTTTAGCATTAGAACTTTCTAATGTTTCTTGCTTAAAATACGGCATTGCTTTATCTTCATTAGCAGTATTAAAATCGATAACATCTTTCAAACTTTTTACTTTTGCATTGGCTGTAGCCAAATAGGTATTCAATCCATCTTTAAATTCATATTGTAAAACTTCGAATTCGGCCTGACCCAAAGCATTAATTTTCTCCAAATAGTCAATTTCGATAATAATAGCCCCTTGTTTTTTTAGCAGGTTGACAGCAGCATCTAAAAGTGCATTAATGTATTTATTATTTCCTTGTGGCTTTTTTTCAATACCAATACGCTTGCCTTTCAAAGCATTTTTATCTAAAAAAGTTGTATAATCCTTCTGTGCTTTCCCTTTACTTTCAAGGGTTACAGTATCATCTTGGTCTACAGCAGCAATTACGCCTAATAAAATAGCAGCATCCGTTACGGTTCTGGCCATTGGACCAGCCGTATCTTGTGTTTTTGAAATTGGAATAATCCCAGATCGACTAACCAGACCTACAGTAGGTTTAATCCCTACAACTCCGTTTACCGAAGCTGGACAAACAATAGAACCATCCGTTTCTGTCCCAACAGCAACAACACAAAGATTGGCTGAGACTGCTGCTCCTGAACCAGCACTGGAACCGCACGGATTATGATCTAAAATATAGGGGTTTTTAGTCTGACCGCCTCTACTGCTCCAACCGGAACAGGATTGGGTCGAACGAAAATTAGCCCATTCACTCAAATTTGTTTTTCCAATGATTACTGCACCGGCTTCTCTGAGTTTTTTAACGACAAAAGCATCTTTTGAAGCACTATTTCCTGCCATTGCCAGAGATCCAGCCGTGGTTAGCATTTTATCCGCTGTGTCTATGTTGTCTTTTATTAAAACGGGGATTCCATGCAAAGGGCCTCTGCTTTTACCAGCTTTTAACTCTTTATCCAGTGCAACAGCGATAGCCAGTGCATCTGGATTGACTTCGATGACGGAATGCAATTGAGGCCCATTGGTATCAATAGCTTCAATCCGTTTTAAGTATAATTGTACTAATTGTTCTGAAGTATATTTGCCAGAAGTTAATTTCTCCCTTACACTGCTGATGGTTTCTTCGTCTAGTTCAAAAACGGCATTGAAATCTTCAACAGATACTGAATCTTCATTTTTTTTGGTACCGGAGGTACAGCCTGTAATCAAAAGTGTAGTTAAACCTGCGGAAGCAAGTGTTGCTGTAGTTAAAAAAGATCTTCTTTTCATAGATTGCCAAATAAATATTTATATACTATTAATTTCGTTAACATTGAATACTATCTGGAAATAGATGCATTCAATTAAAATCCTAAATTAGTTTTTTTTTGATAAAATCAGTTCATTATTAAATGAAACAAAAGTTAAAGTTTGAAATGGAACAAAATTGGAATAAAAAACCAGAATACTAAAACCAATTGAGCCAGGCTAAATTGTAGCAATACATTTAATAATTGATTAACTTTGCCAAATAGAATTATTTAAAATCAAATTGATATGACAAAGTCTTCACAAGAACAAATGCTGCAAAAAGGAGTTTATACAGGAATTATGGAAAAAGATGAAAACAACAATTTTTTTTGTGGTGCCTATCTTCTGGACTATAAAATGGCTCAAAAACACAGTATTGGAGATTGGATTACGATAAAATCAATCATCGAAAATCCGAGTGATATCAGTTATAATAAATATCCAAAAAAATCCAAAAATTTCGATAAAGCAAACAATAAGCCCCAACAATAAAACTTTTTCAGTTTTTTATTCCTTAAATCTATTGTTTCAGAATACTTTTTTCGGAAAATTTATTGGTCTGAAACCAAAAAAATAAAAAAAAGTGTACCTTTGCAAAAAATTTGTCGCTTTTTGAAATCAAATCACATTGGTTTTATAGTAAAAGACAAGTAGTTACCTTATTTATGAAAAAAATAGTTGAATACCGCAAACTGCTAAATGTAGACAAAACTGCAGAGCTGAAAGATTTGAAAACGATATATCGTAATGCGATGAAAGAAGCGCATCCTGATAAATTTCAAGGAGATGAAACTGGTTTAAAAGCAGCTGAAGAAAACAGTAAAAAAATTATTGAAGCTTATCATTTCTTAGTGAGTATCAATCCTGAAACTCTAAAACAAAACTTACCGGAATACACTGAAACTATTGCAACTGCAAAAATTTCAGACTATAAGTTCGTAGAAGGACGATTGATCATCAATTTTTCAAATGGAAGTGTTTACGAATACATTAGTGTGCCTAAAGCTACTTACGTAAAAATGGTAAATGCTGAATCTCCTGGAAGATTTGCAAAAAGACACATCCTGAATTCCTTTACTTGGAGAAAAACAATCAATCAAGATTAATTTTTTTTAAAGTCCAAAATAAAAAAGCATCCTTCAAAAAAAGGATGTTTTTTTATTTTGGACTTGTCCCGTTCTGAAATAGCAATATACAAACGCCTGCTTGCAAAACCTAAATAACTCGTCTAGAAAGTGTTTTAAATCCCATTTATTCGCTATTTTTTTATAAATCTTAATTGAAAAAAAAATTGATTGCCCCAAAACACATCATGATTAAAAGGTTTTATATTCAAAGAAGGAAGTAAAATAACTACTTGTAAAATAAATGCTAAATCCTAATTAAGAATGAAAAATAATAACAAAAATTTAGGTTGTAAAATTATATATCAATTAAAAATTTAAATACTTTTGCACTCTTAACTTAACTAATTAATAATGAAAAAAATAATTTTATTACTTTCGGCTGCTGTTGTTTTACTATCTTGTAGCAAAGTTGGCAAAGATGAATACATCATTTCAGGGACTGCAACAGGAATTGAAAATGGTAAAACAATTATCTTAGAAACACAAGATGCAAATGGCATGGGACTGATTGCTAAGGATACCGTAAAAGTTGAAAACGGTAAATTTGAGATGAAAGGATCTATTACAGAGCCATCGTTTTATACAATCCAATTAGAAGGGGCTCAGGCTAAAATACCTTTCATATTAGAAAATGGAGAAGTAACGATTGCCATAAATAAAGACAGTATTCAAAAATCTAAAGTTTCAGGAACGTATAACAATGATGAATACGCAACCTTCAACGAGGAAATCACTAAAGTTCAAAAGAAACTAATGGATTTCCAAAACAAAAACATGCAAGCAATGGAAGCTGCTCAACAAAGCAAGGACACCATTGTGATCAATAATTTGATGCAGGAATTTTCTAAACTTCAAGAAGAAGTTGGTATTGCTTCAAAAGCAAAGTATTTAGCGTATGCTGAAACACATCCTAAATCTTTTATTTCAGCGCTAATCATCCAAGGAATGTTAAACGATCCTAGTGCTGATGTTGCAAAATCTGAAAAGTTATACAACAGTTTAGAAGAAGCATTGAAAAAAACAAAGCCAGGAATTGCTATCAAAACCAGACTAGCTGAAATGAAAGCACCGGCTGCTGTAGGCGCTACCGCTCCAGCTACTGCTCCAACTACTGATGGTAAATGAAGAGCAGATTTTTCAGGTCCTAATCCTCAAGGGAAAATAATTTCTCTGAAAGAAAGTTTAGGAAAAGTAACAATAGTTGATTTTTGGGCATCATGGTGTGGGCCGTGTCGTCAAGAAAATCCAAATGTTGTGGCCATCTATAAAGAGTTACACAGTAAGGGTCTTAATATTATTGGTGTTTCTTTAGATAAAGATGCCAAAGCCTGGAAAGAAGCCATTGCTAAAGACAAGTTGACCTGGAATCAGGTTTCAAATTTGAAATTTTGGGACGAACCAATTGCTGCTTTGTATAAAGTAGAATCTATACCTGCCACTTTTATCCTGGATGCATCCGGAAATGTTGTGGCTAAAGATTTAAGAGGAGATGCCCTTAGAGCCAAAATAATTGAGCTTTTAGAACAATAAACACCTTATATCGTACAAATAAAAAAAATCTCCCTAGTGGAGATTTTTTTATTTTATTCAATACCAATGCTTTAAAAATAATAGTAAAATTAAGTACTAATATAGTTTGGAAACTTGAAAACAGTTTTTATATTTGCATCCGGTTAGCACAATAAGCACTACTTATTGAGTCTTGGGGAGATACTCAAGCGGCCAACGAGGGCAGACTGTAAATCTGCTGTGTAAACTTCGCAGGTTCGAATCCTGCTCTCCCCACAAAACTCTTCAAGCGATTGAAGAGTTTTTTTTTGCATACTACTGTTGTGAATTAATCCAAAAAAAATCCTAGCAAATTGATATTTTGAACGGAATTTTTTAATACTTGCAGCTTCTTCTATTCTAAAATAAAACTTACCGTTACATTAGCCGTAATGTTGATTTCGCCTACCGCCATCGTTTCTCTTGAAACTCTAGTATCGCTCATTTCCATTTTCATGGCAGCATACATTGGTTGTGGGCTATAATTTTGTGAATTATCTGATATGATCATGGCACGTCCTACTTTTTGTCCTAATACTGAAACATAATCTTCTGCTTTTAATTTAGCCTCTTTCATCGCTAATTTTCTAGCCTCAGATTGATATTGGGCCAACTTAGAAGATTCAAACACAACAGTATCAATTCTATTAATCCCTTCGTCAACTAAACCTTCCATCAATTCATCATATTTTGATAAATCCTTCAATACAATTTCGATTGTTTGTGTTGCATTATAGCTGTGTTTCTTTTTTTCGTAATCGTATTGTGGGTTCAACGAAACACGTTGCGTTTTATAATCTGCAGGAGCCAAGTTCATTTTTTTGATGAACTTAAGCACAGCTTCAATCTTTTGATCATTTTGCTTTTTGACGTCTTTGGCATTATTCCCTTTTGTTTCAACAGTCACCGTTATACTTGCTTGATCCGGAACAACCTTTACTTTTCCTTCGCCACTTACGCTTATTTGAGGAACTTGTTTGATTTCTTGCCCGTAGGACACTGAAATAAATAAAATAGACAAGATTAATAGTGCTTTTTTCATTTTTTTATCATTTAATTGTTTGTGTTAACTTCTTTTCAAAAGTTGTGCCATTATAATTTTCCCATTTTTGCCATTACGAACAGGATAATTATAGGAATGGCTAATAAAACTGCCATTAAAGCATGATCCACTAATAACTGTGGCTCGTTGACAAGTGTAATCAAATAACCGCCAACAGCGCCTCCAAAATGGGCGGTATGACCTATATTATCATTCTTAGCTTTCATTCCGTAGATTGAATACAATAAATAAAGGATTCCAAAGATATAAGCAGGCATTGGGATAATAAAGAAGATTCCCAACATCATGTCTGGCTGTAACAATATGGCCGAATATAAAACCCCAGTTACGGCTCCAGAAGCACCTACAGCTCTATACCCGTAATCATTTTTATGAAACAATACCGTCAATAAACTTCCAAAAATTAAACTTCCAAAATACACCAGTATAAATGAAAAACTCCCTAAATAACTGATGACTACCGGTGCAAAAAACCACAGTGTCAGCATATTAAAAATCAAATGAGTCATATCTGCGTGAAGAAAACCAGACGATAACAACCGTATTTGTTCGCCTGCACGAATACTTCCAATATGGAATTCATATTTTCTAAAAAAAGAAAGGTCATTAAAACCTTTGTAACTAATCAAAACATTTACAACAATTATTGCTATTAAAATGGTATTCATAAAGTATGTTTATTGTGAATTGTAAAGATAGTCTTTCTCAAATACCATCTTGTATGCGGTCCAAATTTATATCAATCTATATTTTTGCCTTATATTTGTCAAAAAAAATACGGCATGCAATTTCTTATTTACATCTTAATCATTCCCTTTTTGTGGGTCATTTCTATTCTTCCTTTTCGGATTTTATACTGGTTTTCGGATTGTATCTATTTGATTGTATATTATATTATAGGGTATAGAAAAAAAACAGTTAGAGAAAATTTAGCCCTTACTTTTCCTAATTTGAGTTTCAAGGAGCGTCTTATTATCGAAAAAAAATCCTATCACCATTTGTGTGATATGTTCCTGGAAATGATAAAAACCATGACTATTTCAGCTGCTGAAATGAACCGACGATTTGTAATAACAAATATTGAACTGGTTAAAGAATATGAGGATAAAGGGAAAAGCACTGTATTATTAGCCTCCCATTATGCAAGTTGGGAATGGTTATTATCTGTAAATGAAAAAACAATATTTAAAGGAATAGGCGTTTATAAAAAAATTGCCAATAAATACTTTGATAAATTACTACGAGATATTCGATCCAAATACAATGCAGAATTAGTCGAAACAAAAAGAGCGATCCCGTTGATGGCAGAAAATCAACAAAAAGAAATATTATTCATGTATGGCTTAGCCAGCGACCAATCCCCAAAACTAGATCGAGCCTTTCACTGGGATACATTTATGGGCATTGAAGTTCCAGTGCATAACGGAGCTGAAATGCTGGCCAAACGATACGATCTCAATGTCCTTTTTGTAAAAGTAAAAAAAGTAAAAAGAGGATTTTATGAAGCTACTTTTGTCCCTATAACAGATAATCCAAAATCCATTCCCGATTTTGAAATCACCAATACTTTTTTACGGGAAGTAGAAAAACAAATTCTGGAAGCTCCTGAATATTATTTTTGGACGCATAAACGATGGAAACACAGACGGTAGTAATTCATATTCAGAAAAAAATCACACATTAGAAACAATAGCGTTTATGATATGTGATTTTTTTAGTTTCTTAAAACAGCAACTTCTATAAAGAAAACCAGTTTTTTACCAATTCATCTTCTAAATGGCGTGTATTTTTATTTATAAACTCATTTGTAGCCGAATTATAATCATAATCCAAAGCCCAAATTTTATGCTTTTCAGCCAATGCTTTTATTGCGTTACACACAAATTCAATTTCGGCATTTGTAGTTGTAGGATGAATAGACATTCTGATCCAACCTGGTTTTCTGATTAAATCCCCCAAAGTAATTTCGTCAATTAATTTGTGTGAGGTTTCCTGATCCACATGCAATAAAAAATGTCCGTATGTTCCGGCACAACTACACCCGCCACGGGTTTGTATTCCAAATTTATCATTCAATAACTTTACCCCTAAATTAAAATGTAATTCTTCTATAAAAAAAGAAATAACCCCTAACCTGTCGTGATGCTGCCCTGCAAGGATTTTAATATTAGAAACCGCTCCTATCTCTGAGAAAATATAATCCACAATTTCATGCTCTCTCTTCAAGATATTCTCAATTCCCATTTGCTCTTTCAATTGAACCGCCAGTGCAATTTTTATAACCTGAAGAAAACCAGGAGTTCCTCCATCTTCTCTATCTTCAATATTATCAATATACTTGTGCTCTCCCCAAGGATTGGTCCAGCTTACCGTTCCTCCTCCAGGATTATCAGGTATTAAATTTTGATATAGCTTTTTATTAAAAATTAACACCCCGGAGGTTCCAGGTCCACCCAAAAATTTATGAGGCGAAAAAAAAATGGCATCCAATTGATTTTCAATGTCTTCCGGATGCATGTCGATTTTTACATATGGTCCAGAACAAGCAAAATCAACAAAACAAAGTCCGTTGTTTTGATGCATTCTTTTTGCCACTTCATGATACGGTGTTTTAATTCCCGTTACGTTTGAACAAGAAGTTATTGACGCTATTTTGAAAGGTCGCTCTTTGTACTTTTTCAATGCTATTTCTAAATTCTCCATACTGAACAATCCGTCTTCAGTAGAGGGAATTACTACAACATCAGCAATAGTTTCTAGCCAAGACGTTTGATTGGAATGGTGTTCCATGTGAGAAATAAAAACAACTGGTCTTTTTTCGGGTGGGATGGTAATAAAATCTTTCAGGTTTTCGGGTACTTTCAAACCTAGAATTCGTTGAAATTTATTGACTACACCTGTCATTCCTGTTCCATCAGTAATCAAAATATCATCACTGCCGGCATGCACATGGTGTTTGATAATATGGCGCGCTTGATGGTATGCTTTAGTCATGGCAGTTCCAGAAACGGTAGTTTCAGTATGAGTATTGGCTACAAAAGGGCCAAAATCATTCATTAATTTTTCTTCAATAGGACGATACAAACGACCACTGGCGGTCCAATCCGTGTATATAATTTTTTTTGGTCCGTAAGGTGACTCAAATTCTTGATCAATTCCAATTATATTCTTACGAAACTGTTGAAAATATTGTTCTAATTGGGTGGGTACTTCTTTAGTTATCATAGAATTCCTGATTTGAGTTCAAAGGTATTATTTTTTTGCAGAAAAAATATTTTCAGTTTATGGAAAGTGGATTCTAGTGTTTTTAATCTTCTCTTAAATGTAAAGTAGCTGACAAAGTTTAATTTACATTCCTTATACATTTGAATAATCAATAACCAATCCTGATTATGAAAAAAATTTTTATACTCCCACTATTTATTTTACTGCTCTCCTGCGAAGTGGAAGGAGATTTGACGCGTGATCCAGCTATACAAGCCTCACTTCCTGAAAATAGTACATCTGCATTTACTGGAGATTTTATGCCTACATCAGGCATTAAGGTTTCAGGTTCAGCCAAAGTGTATTTGAATACCAATCAAAATGAAGTACGCTTGGACAATTTTAGTATTTCCAATGGCCCGGATTTAAAAGTATATTTATCTAAAACCGCTGCCCCTTCAGATTTTGTGAATTTAGGAAATTTAACCTCGTCAACAGTATATGCAATTCCTCCTCAAGTAAATATTAGTGATTATAAATATGTGCTGATTCATTGTCAGCAATACAGTCATCTTTTTGCAGTAGCGCAATTGTCTCAAAATTAAATTTATATCCATGAAAAAAACAATAATAATTGTACTCGTTGGGCTGTTTTCAGGCTTTAGTTCTTATTCTCAAGGATGCAGTGACGCAGGGATTTGTTCGATAGGAAACAGCTTTCAAAACTCAAAAACTGATTTCAAAAACGGTATAGAAATAGGAAATATTTTTGGCACCGGGGAAGCAGATCTAACTTATTTTTCATCCTATCTTACCTATACCAGAACAATAAACGAACGCTTTTCACTCAGTTCTAAAATCACTTATTCTGTAGCAAACGGCAGTTTTGGACAACGTGGTGCTTTTGGTGATGGCTATTTCATAGGCAACTATAACTGGAAAACTAAAACTACCGCAAAATGGAGCACTCTTATGGGTTTTAAAATACCTTTTACGAGTTCCAATCTAAAAATAAATGAATTTTCGCTTCCGTTAGACTACCAATCCAGTCTGGGAACTTTTGACCTTATTTTGGGTTTGAATCTTACTTATAAAAAATGGGATTTCAATACCGGGATACAGATTCCTGTTTTTAATAACAACAGAAACTCTTATTTTAAGGAGTTTTCAGACACGGATGATTTCCCGTCTACTAATTTATTTGAAAGAAAATCAGATGCTTTATTTAGAACTACCTACACCATTCAGCCCGCTAATACTAAATTTACCTTCAAACCTAATGTATTATTTCTTTATCATTTAGGCGAGGATAGTTTTAAAAATGCTTTTGGAAAAAGAGAAACCATACAAAATTCTGATGGACTCACCATCAATGGAAATTTGATTGGTTCTTATGCTATTGATGCTAAAAATAGTATCGAATTATCATTGGCTGCCCCTTTTGTAATTCGGGAAGTAAGACCCGATGGACTTACAAGAGGTTTTACCGCCGGACTCATCTACAAAGTTTTGTTCTAAAAACAGTTGTAGTAAAGCCCTTTTCGTGAAATTTATTCAGAGTAAAATAAACAAAAAATGCCCAATATCTATTGGGCATTTCAACTGTTTTTTTTAATTATAAATCAAATCCTAACGAAAAATGCAGTACTCGATTTTGTGCTTTTCCTTCCTCATAGATATCGCCCTTGCCTAAGTGATAGCGTACTCCTAAACTTATTCCGGAATCCGTTTTAAAACCTGCTCCAAAATTGACTCCCCAGTCAAAATTATTAGGTTCAAATTCTTGATTGGTATCAAATAAACTAAACCCACTGTTAAACTCCTCTCTATGAGAAATAGCCAATCCAATTTGAGGCCCCACTTCTAAAAAGAAATTTTTAGAAGGATAGGCTTTAAGCATCAATGGCAGGTTGATATAATTTAGCTTTTGTGTAAATGTCCCGCTACTATTCGTAATTACATACCCTTGTTGGGAATACAACAATTCTGGCTGAACAGAAAAACTATTGCTTATAAACGACTCTCCATAAACCCCCACATGAAAGCTATGACGTTGAGCTGTTTCAGCATTTCCGTCAAATTGTACTGAGGATAAACTATACCCTCCTTTTATTCCTCCAAAGGATTTATTATTCGAGTTATTTTGAGCATTCACAGCGAGGGTCATACCAAAAAGCATTACGAGTATTAATTTTTGTTTTTTCATCGATAAGTGTTTTTTAATGTATTCTATTATTTTCCCCCGTTAGCTCTTAGATCTGCAATACATTGTGCATCCAATTGTGGTGCTGTACCTCCTGAGACCATCTCTCCAATACCACTACCTGTTTCTGCAGACCAAAACATTAAACACGTTTTTATATTACAATGCTTTGGGTGTTCCCCATCTTCATGGTTGCTTTGCAGTGCCGTTCCTAAGTTTGTTAAGCCAAAAATATGTCCAAATTCATGTGTTATGACAGTTGTTTCTAATACGCTTCTGCTGGGTTTAAAAGGGCTGTTGCTTAACCCATGAATTGTTTGTTCATAAATAACAAATGAAGTATTTCTATACGCCGTTCCTAAAACAACTCCGGAGCTTGTATTTCTAGCTGATTCTCCATCTGCAAAAAAGGCCCAAACGGCAATTTCATTTGAGGTATTGTATTTTGTTCGGTTTGTTTCTTCAATTGCTACAATTTCTTCATTTGTATACGGAGAAGTCCCTGGTGACGGGATCGATCTCAACACAATATTAATCCCATTGGGCTTATGTGTTCGTGCTTCCAGAAAAGCTACAAAATTATTTATTGAAGTACTGGTTGGCTGAAAACCAGCAACATAAACCACTTCGATAATCATACTTTTAAACTTTTTATCTGATAATAAATCGTTTGCAGAACTACCTGTGGACTGTTTATTTGTAATGGGATTAACAGTCTCAATTCCTTCTGTTACATCATTTTCTTTTGAACAGGATACCAATAAGACAAAACCTACGCACAGGATTACAAGTACTTTTTTCATTATTATCTATTTATATTAAAGTTTATTATTAAAAAACAGCTGCCTAAAAAGACAACTGTTTTTTGAGAATTTCAAAAAAATTAAACCCAACTTAAAAGTCTACTTTATATTTGTTTCAAAACTAATGTCGCCGCTGCATTAGTTGAACTTTGTAATGATATTGTGGTTGCATTAAAAGAAGTTACTTTCCAATCATTATTCAACAAGCTGAAAGAAGCGTTACTTGTAAAATTTAATTTAAGAAAGACTTCTATTTGTGAGCTTACAGCGTACGTACCATTTACAGTTGTATTTAAATTATTTACCGCTTTTACACTCCAATCATTTGCGAAATCTATTGTAAAATCTTTGTAATTAGTTGCTGAATTTACTCCAGAACTTACAAATGATTCTACTTTGAATTTGCCGTTTACCATAATCGTTTCTAATTTTTTTGAATTTTGAGCTGCTTCGTCTTTAGTTGCTTCTGTTTTAAGAGACGCCACAATAGTAGCTTGCAATTCTGCATCACTAGAAATTGTAGTTTTTGAACCATCACTGGTTGTAACTGACATTGGATAATTTACTGAAAACAATTCCGTACTACTAATATTAGTCATATACGTATATAATTGCTGTTCGGATGTGATAACAACGCTTCCCGTTTGTTGTACACTTAAATTATAGGTCAAAATAGTAATTGGAAAACTAATCTTTACTGACGAAATAGCATTCTGACCAGATGATTGTGCGGAGGAACAAGCATTAATTATAGCATTATACTCTGTTTGGTTACTTACATTAACCTCTGTATAATTGCTTAATTTAACTTTTAAAGGAAATTGTAATACTACAGAATCCTGATCATTATTATACTGTCCAAGGATAGAAATGACTTGTTGATAATTGACTTGGCTAAAAAGAGTAACCTGCGTTCCATTTACTCTAGCTGAAGCTGGCAGGATAATAGAAGAACAAGAGGTGCCGTCTAAAAAATCATCCGATGATCCGTCATACATAGAAGTACGTTTCAGATTGTTTGCTGTAGTTGAGTTTGCCGCATTTGTATTTGGGTTTTGTCCTTGCTCGTTATCCACTTCACTTTGACAAGATGCAAATCCGAATAGAGTCATTAATGCTATTCCAGTAATCGTTTTTAATTTTTTCATAACGTTCAAATTTAATATATTTTTGTTTGTAGAGGCGCTGTTTTTGACGCCTTTCTTTTAGTAAGACAACTACGTTCCGTTTTACCCTATTTTATTTTTAAAAAAAATATAAATTTTTATTAAAAAATTCATAAATAACTATATAACAGTACTATACGATTTTATATTTTTTTTAAGTAAAAATCAATTCGAATTAACCTGACTGCTTTTTGAAAAAAAAATTACATTTACAATCTACAAAAAATGAATCCCTTTTAAATGGACGACCAAAAGAGTACACTTTGCGAAGAAAAACACTTTAGAGACTTTTACTTAAAGCAAGTACAATCAGCAACTAATTTTGCCTATTATAAATGTGGTAATACTGATACTGCTTTAGATTTAGTTCAAGATGCTTTTACTAAAATTTGGGAGAATTGTGCCAAAATTGATTTCAGTAAAGTAAAAACTTATTTATTTACAACGATATCAAATTTATTTCTAAATACTATAAAACACCACAAAGTAGTATTGCAGTATGCGAAAGAAACACCAAATTTAGACACCAATAATCAAAATCCAGAATATTTATTTGAAGAAGAAGAATTCAAACAAAAACTTACTAAAGCAATTGCATCCTTAAGTGAAGCGCAACGAGAAGTATTTTTGATGAATCGAATCGATGGCAAAAAGTACCGAGAAATAGCTGAAATACTCGACATTTCTCAAAAAACCGTAGAAAAAAGAATGTCGGCAGCACTGCAACTTTTAAAATCCCAGATAGAAAACCTATAAATAACCATTTTACCGTAGGGTAATTTAAAAGTTAGTTGTCTAATAAACATAGCGATATTAAAATGAAAAACGAAAAAGAAATATTAAAATGGTTAGACGATGCGCTTTCAAGTACAGAAATTGAGGATTTAAAACAATCTGATAGCTTGCAAACACTTGATAAAATTGCTTATTATGCCTCTAAAATGGAAGCTCCACAAGTAGATGCTCAGGAAGCTTTTGCAGCATTTACAGCTAGAAATCAGTCTAAAAAGGAAACAAAAGTCAGAACCCTAAATTTTAAAACAGGGTTTAAAGTAGCTGCAGTTTTAGTGGTTTTATTGACGTCGTCTTATTTTTTGTTTTTTAATAACATTCAGACATTTGAGACCCAAATAGCACAAACAAAAACCTTTAACCTTCCTGATGATTCTGAAGTAATCTTAAATTCTGATTCAAAAATAACTTTTAACGACAAAAAATGGGCTGATCAAAGAGATTTAACTTTAGACGGAGAAGCCTTTTTTAAAGTCAAAAAAGGACAAACTTTTAGTGTGCGAACAGATGTCGGAATTATTACTGTCTTAGGAACACAATTTAATGTAAAAAAACGGAACAAATATTTTGAAGTAAATTGCTATGAAGGCTTAGTTAGCGTGTCCTACAAAAATCAAATCGTTAAATTGCCTCCTGGCAAAACATTCCGAATTATAAATGATGCCATAGAAGGTGTTCAAGACTTAAATGCAAAAAACCCTTCGTGGATTCAAGAAGAATCTAGTTTTGACCGTGTTCCTCTTAATCAGGTTATTGCAGAACTGGAGCGTCAATATGATCTAAAAATTAAAACACGAAATCTGGATACAACTAAATTATTTACAGGTAGTTTTACACATAAAGATCAAAATATAGCCCTTCAGGCGATTACAATTCCGCTTAAATTAAGTTATAAAATGGAAGGCAAAACCGTTATATTTTATAATTATGATGAAAAATAAAGGGCTGATTTTGCTATTACTTTGTTTTGGAAGCTTGTGTTACGGACAAAATTCTCCAAAAAAAATTCCACTAACGGCTCTTATCCTTTCTGTAGAGAAACAATTTAATATTAAATTTTCGTATGCTGTAGAAGATGTAGCGGCTGTTTCAATAGAAAAACCTGAAACTACACTCACATTACCTCAGGTTATAGATTATCTTAATGCTAAAACAGTACTGAATTTTAAAGTTTTAGACAAGCGGTACATTACCGTTTCGGTTATCAATAAAACGATAGCTGTTTGCGGGACTGTCTTTGACCAAGAGAATAAGAGGCCACTTTCCGGTGCTTCTGTACTGGTAAAGAATACTTCCAGAAGCACCGTTACGACTGAAAAGGGTATCTTTAAATTACAAAACATACCTCTGAATTCAACAATTACGCTCTCGTATTTAGGATATGAAATTAAAGAGATTCCTGCAAAAGAACTGTTTTTATCCGGTACTAATTGTCTGGAAATCACTCTTACAGCAAAAAGCGAAACGCTGAACCAAGTGTTAATTAATGTATATTTGACCCCTGGTTTGCAAAAGTTTTTAGACGGCAGTACCGTTTTAAACACAAAAAAATTCGGGATTCTTCCTGGACTTATTGAACCTGATATTTTACAATCCATACAAATACTTCCCGGAATTGAAAGTACCAATGAAAGCATTGCAAACATCAATGTTCGTGGTGGTACTAACGATCAGAACCTGGTCATTTGGGATAATATCAAAATGTACCATTCCGGTCATTTCTTCGGATTGATTTCTGCCTATAATCCAAATCTTACCGAAAAAGTGACTGTCAGCAAAAACGGAACGAGTGCGGAGTATAGTGATGGAGTTTCCAGCACCATAAACATGCAAACCAAAGACGTAGTGACGAACAAATTTTCCGGTGGAGCCGGTGTCAATCTCATCAGTGCCGATGCTTTTCTTGCCATTCCGTTAGCTAAGGATCTGGAACTTCACCTTTCAGGTCGCCGTTCTATTACGGAACTTTTCAATACACCAACTTATAACAATTATTTTGAAAGAAGTTTTCAGGACAGCGAAATCAATGCCGATAGCTCAGACAAGAATACTAATTCTGATTTTTACTTTTACGATTTTACCGCTAAATTACTTTTTGATTTAAATGAAAAACATCAGTTTAGAGCCAATATTATTGGAATAAATAATGCTTTGGCCTATTCTGAGAGCAACGCTAATACGAACAATACTGAAACAAAAGCAAGTACACTTTCTCAAAATAATATTGGTTACGGCGGAAACTGGAAAGCACAATGGACCTCAAAATGGAGTACCAACCTGATTACCTATTTTTCAAAATACAATATCGACGCCACTGATTATAGGATAGAAACTGACCAACGACTCACAGAAACCAATGAAGTTCTGGAAACTGGCGTGAAACTAAATACCCATTATAAAGTAAATAAGCACCTAAGCCTTTTATCCGGGTACCAGTTTAATGAAACAGGAATGTTAAACGAAACTACCGTTAGCGCTCCGTCATATAAACGAACTAAAAAGGATGTGCTGTTAAATCATTCCCTATTTTCGGAAGCGGAATACAACAACTCTAACACCTATTTTAGAGTTGGTATGCGTGTAAATTATTTTCAAAAATTTAATAAATTTTTGATTGAACCAAGAATAAATATCCGACAAAAATTATCAACTACTTTTGCTTTGAAACTGGAAGGGGAATTTAAAAATCAAACTACTGCACAAATAATTGATTTTGAAGCTGATTTTCTTGGCGTCGAAAAAAGACGTTGGGTTTTAGTAAACAATCAAGATATCCCGATTGCAACAAGTAAACAAGGCTCTTTTGGAATAGAATTCAACCAAAAAAAATTAAATATTGAGCTTACTGGATTTTATAAATTGGTAGAGGGAATAACGGCTTCTAATCAGGGTTTTTATAATAGTTTTCAGTTTATTAATGCCAACGGCAGCTATACAGCAAAAGGAATTGAGTTTCTAGCCAATAAAACAGCTCGTAAATATAGTGCTTGGTTCAGTTACACCTATAGCATCAATGATTATGAATTTGCTGTTTTTACGCCTTCTATTTTTCCTAATAATGCGGATATAAGACATTCTTTTTCTATTGGGTTTTATTATGATATAATCAAAAATCTAAAAGTATCTGTTGGTGGAGTATGGCGAAACGGGCAACCGTATACAAAACCCATTCCAGGAAATGAAACCATACAAGACGGAAATGCCACAATGGTCAACTACGATTCCCCCAACAATGAAAATTTAGATAATTTCATGCGTTTAGACGCTTCCTTACAGTATAATTTCAACCTGTCTGAATCAATTAAAGCTTCGTTTACAGCCGGTGTAATCAATGCTTCCAATCAGGACAATGTCATCAATCGCTATTACAAAGTCAATCCAAATGATACTAATGATGCCATTCAAGTAGACAATAAGTCACTTGGCTTAACGCCAAATATAAGTTTCAGAGTAAATTTTTAAGGATTATTTTATTACCACCTAAGGTAGATTATATTGCTTTATTTATAATGTGCTGATAGAAAAATTTAATCGAAATTACCATAAAAAATATTGCATTAAAATGACCGAAAATAATTCAAGAAAACAACAAGCTAAATTACTCCGGATTTTTAGAAAATTACACAGAACAACTGGCGCTTTTTTATTCCTATTTTTCTTTATTGTTTCCGTGACAGGACTATTATTAGGTTGGAAAAAAAATAGTGGCGGACTACTGCAATCAAAATCTTATCAAGGTACTTCGGTGCAATTTAAAGACTGGCTTCCTATTGATAGTTTGCATAAAAATGCTTGCAAAATTGTACATGATTCAATTTCAGCAGATAGTACTTTAGAACTAGAGCGCATTGAAATAAAAAAAGATAAAGGAATGGTGAAATTTATTTTTGCTGAGAATTATTGGGGAATTCAACTAGACGGAGCAACAGGGAAATTATTGCATATTGAAAGACGAAGATCTGATATTATTGAAAAAATACACGATGGATCAATTGTTGACGATTACTTCAAAACGGGTAGTGGTTTCTTCAAATTATTTTACACAACCGCCATGGGATTTGCACTTTTACTGTTTACAATTACAGGATTTTGGCTCTGGTATGGGCCTAAGAGAATGAAACGAAAATCATAAAGTGGTAATTCAAGTAAATAACACTTCATTATTTTCTCTATTATTGCATAAATAATCATAATCATTCCTCTGCAATGTCATCTGCAAAGAAGACTAAAATAAAAGTTTACGCTTTAATTTAGTTCCAAGAACGGATTGAAAAAGCCTGTTTAATAATTCAAACAGGCTATTTGTCAGTATTTATTTTAGATTTCTAAGATATTCCAGCCACTGCTTTTATTTCATCAATAATTCGAAGTGCCAAAGCATCTGCTTTCTCTTGTGAAGCAGCTTCGGTATAAATACGAATTATAGGCTCCGTATTCGATTTTCTTAGGTGAACCCAATTTTCAGCAAAGTCAATTTTTACACCGTCAATGGTTGTACTATCTTCGTTTTTGTATTTTTCCGTCATGGCAACAAGAATCGCATCTACATCAATTTGTGGCGTCAATTCGATTTTGTTTTTGCTCATATAATATTCCGGATACGAAGCACGCAAAGCCGAAACTGTCATTTTTTTGTTAGCCAAATGCGTTAAAAACAGCGCTACTCCCACTAAACTATCACGACCGTAATGCAGTTCCGGATAAATGATTCCGCCATTTCCTTCACCACCTATTACAGCATTATTCTTTTTCATCAACTCGACTACATTTACCTCACCCACCGCACTGGCTTCATAGCTTCCGTTATGCAAATTAGTTACATCACGCAACGCACGGGAAGACGACATATTCGAAACCGTATTCCCTGGTGTTTTACTCAATACATAATCGGCGCAAGCCACCAAAGTATATTCTTCACCAAACATCTCTCCGTCTTCACAAATGAAAGCCAAACGATCCACATCAGGATCTACCACGATTCCTAAATCTGCTTTTTCTTTGACAACCAATTCTGAAATATCGGTCAAATGTTCTTTCAACGGTTCGGGATTGTGAGGAAAATGACCATTTGGTTCACAGTATAACTCGACTACTTCAACGCCCATTAATTCCAATAATCTTGGAATAATAATTCCTCCAGAAGAATTTACACCATCCACAACCACTTTAAATTTAGCTGCTTTTACTGCATCAACATCTACCAAAGGCAAATTCAACACTTCATCAATATGAATATCCATGTAGGCGTCGTTAATCATAATTTTTCCCAAATTATCCACATCTGAGAAATCGAAAGCTTCCGTTTCAGCAATTTCAAGAATTTTCAAGCCTTCTTCTCCATTCAGGAATTCTCCTTTTTCATTCAATAATTTCAAGGCATTCCATTGTTTTGGATTGTGAGAAGCGGTAAGGATAATGCCACCTTCAGCTTTTTCTAACGGAACAGCAACTTCAACCGTTGGGGTTGTTGATAGACCTAAATCAATCACGTCAATTCCTAAACCAATTAAAGTATTTACCACCAAATTGTGAATCATTGGTCCCGAAATACGGGCGTCACGACCTACAACAACAGTGATTTTTTCTTTCCCGATATATTTTTTCAACCAAGTTCCGTACGCCGCGGCAAATTTAACCGCATCAACAGGTGTCAGGTTATCTCCTACTTTACCTCCTATTGTCCCACGTATTCCCGATATTGATTTTATTAAAGTCATTGATTAATTATTTTAAATTTTGAATTATAAATTTTAAATTGCTCACAAATATAATAATTGACGCTTTATAAAAGTCATTTAGAATTCAAAATTAACCATTTAAATTCCTAAATTAGGCGAATGAATTTTCTAGCACACATCTATCTTTCCGGTGATAATGATTTAATCAAAATTGGCAATTTCATGGCCGATGGAATTCGGGGAAAACATTTTGAAAGCTTTCCTTTAGAAATTCAAAAAGGAATTGTTCTGCATCGTGCCATAGACACTTTCACCGATGCGCATCCCATATTCAGACAAAGCACCAAACGCCTGCATGAAAAATACCATCATTATGCAGGTGTAATTGTTGATGTTTTTTACGACCATTTTTTGGCTAAAAACTGGACGAAGTATTCCGATGAAAAACTAGAGGACTTTGTGATACGATTTTACCAATCCTTGTATTATAATTATGAGATGTTGTCAGAACGAACCAAAGGACTAATGCCTACCATGATGAAAGAAAATTGGCTGGTGAGTTATCAAACGGTTGAAGGAATTGAGCATATTTTGACTCAAATGGACCATCGCACCAAAAATGAATCTAAAATGCGGTTTGCTACCAATGAGCTTTCAGAATTTTATTCGGAATTTGAAAAGGAGTTCACGGAATTCTTTGAAGAATTGAACGCTTTTGCAAAACAAAAAAGAATTGATTAATGATTTTTTTTACCACATAGAAACATAAGTTTGTTTTTTGTAGAGACAGATTAGAAAATAATTTTCAAACATAAGTAATAACCATGGTATAATGTCGTATTTTAAAATCAGGATAAAATCATGTAACAATCTAATTTAAAGTTATTTTACTTAAAGTTAATTCTTTTGACTTTACGACTTTTAAACTTTCGACTTACTTAGTAGTATTACAAAGACAATATTATATTTAAATCAACAACGCTTTAAGAAGATTAATAATTCGAAAGGACTAAAAGGATGATTACACAAAAATATCTAAATGAATTAAGCTTTCAAATTATTGGGGCAGCAATAGAAGTTCATAAAATCATGGGTAGAGGTTTATTAGAAAGCGTCTATCACCAATGTATGAAAGAGGAATTACGGGTGCGGAATATTAATTTTATTTCAGAGCTTAAAATACCTGTCATTTACAAAGGCAAAATCATGGAATCTGATTTTAGATGTGATTTGCTAGTTGAAAACTTAATTGTTATTGAGTTTAAAGCCGTCTCAGAAATACATCCTGCTTTTGAAGCAAAACTTTTAAATCATATGAAATTATTAAAATCACCAAAAGGTGTTTTGATAAATTTTAATTGTTATAATATTTTCAAAGAGGGGCAAAAGACTTTCGTTAATGAATTTTATAAAATTTTACCAACAGAGTAACTAAATCCGTCTATGAAATCTATTTTTAAGCGAAGTTTTTTTACACACAAACTAAAATTCTATGTCTCTATATGGTCAAACCATTTAAAGTATTACAATATAAAACAACCAAAACAATACACCTAAAACCAAAATATATTATACAATGAAAAAAATAATGTTCCTACTTGCCTTTGCCGTTTTAGGTTGCAAATCAAATGAAAAAACAGTCGAACCAACAGGTTTAGTGACTTCTAAAGCGATGGTCGTTTCCGCTCGTGAAGAAGCGTCGCAAATTGGAGTTGAAATCATGAAAAAAGGCGGTAATGCTTTTGATGCTATGGTTGCCATGGAACTGGCTTTGGCGGTTTCACATCCTCAGGCGGGAAATATTGGTGGTGGCGGTTTCATGGTTTTCAGAAAAGCCAATGGTGAAACAGGCGCTATCGATTACAGAGAAAAAGCACCTTTGGCAGCATCTAAAGATATGTTTCTAGACAAAAAAGGAAATGTAATTGAAGGAAAAAGTACTGCGACTGCTTTGGCATCTGGAATTCCGGGTACCATTGCAGGAATATTTGAAGTACACAAAAAATATGGCTCTTTACCCATCAGTGAAATTCTCAAACCTGTAATTGCTTTGGCAGAAAGAGGTGTTATTGTCACTAAATTTCAAGCCGAAAGTTTGGCGTATCACAGAGCCTCCTTTATAAAAAGTAATGGTAAGAACAGTTTGTTTTCTAAAGTATATAAAGAAAATGATACTATAAAATACATCGCTTTGGCAGCAACATTAAAACGAATTGCTAAAAACGGACGAGATGAATTTTACAAAGGAGAAACTGCTCAAAAGTTAGTTGCTTTTCTTGCTGAAAAAGGTGGAAATACCACCATTGAAGATTTTAATAGTTATAAAGCCAAGTGGCGAACTCCAATTACTTTTCAATATAAAAATTTAAAAATCACCTCGATGTCGCCTCCCAGCAGTGGTGGAATTTGTTTGAATCAAATCATGAAAATGATTGAGCCCTTCAACCTCTCGCAAATGGGACACAACAGCCTAAAAACGATTCAAGTCATTACTGAAGCAGAACGAAGAGCCTATGCGGACAGGAATTATTTCTTGGGTGATCCTGATTTTGTAAAACTTCCGGTAAAAGAATTAGTAAGTCCATCCTATTTAGAAAAAAGAATGGCTGATTTTTCATTTGATAAAGCTTCTAAATCTTCGGATATTGCCCACGGAGCAATCAAGGGATATGAAAGCAACCAAACCACACATTACTCTATTGTTGATGCCGCTGGGAATGCAGTTTCAGCAACAACTACTTTAAATGATAACTATGGTTCTAAAATATATTGTGACGAATTGGGTTTCTTTTTGAATAATCAAATGGATGATTTCAGTGCCAAACCGGGTGTTCCCAACTTATACGGACTCACTGGAAGTGAAGCCAACAGTATTGCTCCCGGAAAAAGAATGTTAAGTTCCATGACACCCACGATTGTCGAAAAAAACGGTACACTTTTTATGGTTGTAGGTACGCCGGGAGGCTCCACCATTATCACATCGGTGTTACAAACGATATTAAATGTGTATGAATTTGATATGAGCATGCAAGAAGCGGTAAACGCCCCACGTTTTCACCATCAATGGTTACCCGATGAAATTACTTTTGAACCCAATTCATTCGATACAGAATTATTGAATAATCTGAAGAAAAAAAGCTATTTAATCAATGAAAAAAACAAAGAAATCATTGGTGAAGTTGATGCAATTTTGGTTTTGCCAAATGGAAAATTAGAAGGTGGAGCAGACAAAAGAGGTGATAATAAAGCCGTTGGTTTTTAAATTTATACATTCAAATGAAAAAAATTAGTATTCTACTATGTATGCTTTCTATTGGGTGTAAAACCCAAAATATAATGGTTCAGCCCACAGGATTGGTTGCTGATAAAGCAATGGTCGTTTCGGCACGGGTAGAAGCTTCCAAAATTGGAGTTGAAATCATGCGAAAAGGGGGTAATGCTTTTGATGCGATGGTGGCAACCGAATTGGCTTTGGCAGTAGCCTACCCTTTTGCAGGAAATCTTGGCGGTGGCGGTTTTATGGTGTACCGAAAAGCGAACGGTGAAATTGGTTCGTTAGATTACCGTGAAAAAGCGCCGATAGCAGCCACGAAAAACATGTTTCTGGACGAAAAAGGAAATGTCATAAAAGGAAAAAGTACTGAGTCTCCGCTGGCTATTGGAGTTCCTGGAACAATTGCCGGTGTTTTTGCAGTTCATGAAAAACTAGGTTCATTACCGATTGCAGACATCCTGAAACCTGTAATTGCATTAGCCGAAAAAGGGGTTATTGTTACCAAAAAACAAGAAGACCGACTAGCTGCTTATCGAGATAGAATTATAAAAGTAAATGGGAACAAAACGTTATTTGCAACTGCTTTCAAAGAAAATGATGTAATACAATATCCTGCGCTGGCAGCTACGTTGAAAAGGATTTCAAAAAATGGCAGAGCTGAATTTTACAAAGGGAAAACTGCTGAAATATTAGTGAAATACCTTCAAGAAAAAGGAGCTATCATCACCTTACAAGATCTGGCTCAATACGAAGCCAAATGGAGGACGCCACTCACTTTTGATTACAAGGATTTAAAGATAATCTCGATGCCTCCACCCAGCAGTGGCGGAATATGTCTCGCTGAAATATTCAAAATGATAGCGCCTTTCGACCTGGCTAAAATGGGACATAACTCAACCGAAGCCATTCAAGTTATTGTTGAAGCCGAAAGAAGGGCTTACGCAGACAGAAGTTATTATCTGGGCGATCCTGATTTTGTAAAAATCCCTTTAAAAGCCTTAATGGCAGATGCGTATTTGAAACAAAGAATGTCGAATTTTAGTTTTGAAAAAGCCACCTTATCATCGGATATAAAAGAAGGAAAAGTAAATTATAATGAGAGTACAGAAACTACTCATTATTCTATTGTAGATCAGTTTGGGAATGCTGTTTCGGCAACAACAACATTAAACGACGGTTACGGGTCTAAATACTATTGTGATGAATTGGGATTTTTCCTCAACAACGAAATGGATGATTTCAGTGCTAAACCAGGTGTGCCTAATATGTTTGGATTGGTAGGAAATGAAGCTAATAGTATTGCGCCACAAAAACGAATGCTGAGTTCCATGACGCCAACAATTGTGGAGAGAAACGGCAAATTATTCATGGTTGTGGGTTCTCCCGGAGGCTCGACAATTATTACATCCGTATTGCAAACGATTTTAAATGTTTCTGAGTATAATTTCAGCATGCAACAAGCAGTAAACGCACCTCGTTTTCATCATCAATGGTTACCGGATTTAATCACTTTTGAGCCTAATACTTTCGATGCTAAAACTTTTGAAACCTTAAAGTCCCGAGGATACATCATCAATGAAAAAACAACACCTGTAATAGGAAAAGTAGATGCGATTTTGGTTTTACCAACTAAAAAATTAGAGGGTGGTGCTGATTTTAGAGGTGACGATACAGCGGTTGGATTTTAGTCCGTCGATTGTGCTCGGAATGATGACAAATTTACTTTTTTATGAAATTTACACACGCCTTAGAAAACGCTTTTACACAAAATAGATCCAAAAGCTGTGCAGCAGTTTGTCGCAAATTGTAATTTAAACCCCTTAAGCACAAAAGAAGCTTTAAAAAACATTTGTTAGGATTAAAATAATAGTAGTTTTGCATCCCCTTTAAAAAAAATATAATGTTCAAAAAGTTGATCACCAAATTAGAAGTAATAATTGCCATAGCACAGTCTTTATTAACTCCAAAACAGTTTATATTTTTATCTGCTGTTTTAGTTGGTATCTCTTCTGCATTTGCCGTGATCGTTTTAAAAACTTTTGCTCATTGGGTTTTTTCTTTTGCCACGTATGTCAGTGGAATATTAAAATTAGGTTTTCTTAATAGTATCTTGCCTATAATTGGTATTCTGCTTACTGTTTTTGTAGTCAAAAGAGTTTTGGGAGGAACCATACAAAAAGGAACTTCGCAAATTTTATATGCTGTTGCCAAAAAAGCAAGTATTATTCCAAAAAAACAAATGTATTCCCAAATTGTTACTAGCTCACTAACAGTTGGATTAGGAGGGTCTGCAGGTCTGGAGAGCCCTATTGTTATTACAGGAGCTGCTTTTGGGTCTAATTATGCCCAAAAATATAAACTGAGTTATAAAGACCGAACGCTTCTAATCGGTTGTGGTGTTGCCGCAGGTATTGCCGCTGCTTTTAATGCGCCAATTGCTGGGGTTTTATTTGCTATTGAAGTGTTATTAGTTGATGTGAGTATTGCGGCATTTACACCCATTATGATTGCAGCGGCAACAGGCGCATTAGTATCCGTCATTGCCTTGGACGAAGCCATCTTACTGTCCTTTAAGCAACAGCAAAGTTTTGATTATCACAACCTTTTTTTTTACGTACTTTTAGGCTTGTTTACCGGGTTTGTTTCCGTTTATTATTCCCGTAACTTTCAAAGGGTAGAACATTTTTTTGCCAGACTTAAATTATCGCCTTATAAAAAAGCCTTATTTGGTTCTTCTATTTTGGCCATTCTTATTTTTATTTTTCCAACACTTTTTGGAGAAGGATATGAAAGTATCAAAACATTATCCGAAAATGATCCCGGAAAATTATTGGAGAACACTTTATTCAGTAGTTTTAGAAATAATAGTTGGGCGCTTTTATTGTTTGTAGGTTGCACCATGATGATGAAGGTTTTTGCTACAGGAATAACCTTGAGTAGTGGTGGTAATGGAGGTAATTTTGCACCTTCCCTATTTCTGGGGTCTTATGTTGGTTTTTTCTTTGCTAAATTTTTAAATTTA
Source organism: Flavobacterium sp. LS1P28 (assembly GCF_003970335.1). Classification (NCBI taxonomy): domain Bacteria; kingdom Pseudomonadati; phylum Bacteroidota; class Flavobacteriia; order Flavobacteriales; family Flavobacteriaceae; genus Flavobacterium; species Flavobacterium sp. LS1P28. Next base: position 136,208 of record NZ_RYDI01000006.1, read on the forward strand.
ACCGGATTAACGAAACTTCCTATCAGCAATTTCACTTTGGTTGGCATGGCCGGAATATTGAGTGGCTTGTTTCATGCGCCATTGACTGCGATTTTCTTAATTGCTGAAATTACAGGAGGTTATAATTTAATGATTCCACTTATGATTGTTTCTTCTATCAGTTTTGCTATTTCAAAGCGTTTTGAAAAACATTCTATGGATGTAAAAAATCTTATTCAAAAAGGACATGCATTTACCAGCAATAAAGACACTAATGTTCTTTCCACATTAGAAACAAATTCTATTATTCAAACGGATTTTTTAACGGTCACGCCAAATGAAAATTTAGAAAAATTAGTAGATTTGATATCACATTCTAATCAAGTAATTTTTGCTGTAGTAGATCCAGAAAATCAACTTCTAGGAATGGTTCATTTTAATACTATTCGGGAAATAATATTCAATACCTATAGAGTTAAATATACTTTGGTCAAAGATATTATGATAAAACCTTTGGAAACAGTCACTCCGGATGACAGTATGGAAACCGTCATGAATAAATTTGAAAAATCTAAAGTAGCCTTTTTGCCAGTACTCAAAAACGACAAATATTATGGTTTTATTTCTAAATCTATTGCGCTTGAGGCATACAGAACTAAACTAAAATCGATGACGATAGAATAATTTCGTAATTACTTTTAACACAAACTTCTAAAGTGTTCTATCGAAAGAATAAATCAAAATAGTAACTTTGTTTCCGAAAAATTCGGAATCTGCGAAAAATTATGTTAGACAAAGACAATACCATCGAAGTTCAAGGCGCTCGCGTTCACAACTTAAAAAATATAGATGTTTCTATTCCTCGGGAAAAACTGGTTGTAATTACCGGTCTCTCAGGTTCTGGAAAATCCTCCTTAGCTTTTGATACTATTTATGCCGAAGGGCAACGCCGTTATGTAGAAACTTTTTCGGCTTATGCACGCCAGTTTCTTGGTGGCTTGGAACGTCCCGATGTGGATAAAATTGACGGACTTTCTCCTGTAATTGCTATTGAACAAAAAACGACCAGTAAAAGTCCGCGTTCCACCGTGGGAACTATCACTGAAATTTATGATTTCCTACGTTTGCTTTATGCTCGTGCAGCTGATGCATACAGTTACAACACCGGCGAGAAAATGGTTTCTTATTCTGATGAGCAAATCAAAGATTTGATTATTCAAGATTTTACCGGAAAGCGAATCAATATTTTAGCGCCAGTTATTCGGTCTCGCAAAGGACATTATGCGGAGCTTTTTCAACAAATTGCCAAGCAAGGTTTTCTTAAAGTACGCGTAAACGGCGATGTATTGGATATTACTTTGGGAATGAAATTAGACCGTTATAAAACACACGACATCGAAATTGTTGTGGATCGAATGGTGATTGAAGCCACCCCAGATAACGAGAAACGTTTGTCGGAAAGCATCAATACAGCCATGCATCATGGGGAGAACGTCTTGATGGTTTTGGATCAAGATTCCAATGAAGTACGATTTTTTAGCCGGAATTTGATGTGTCCTACTACTGGAATTTCCTATCAGAATCCCGAACCCAATTTATTTTCTTTCAATTCCCCAAAAGGCGCTTGTGATCATTGCAATGGCTTAGGAACAGTCAATGAAATTAACCAAAAAAAGATTATTCCAAATCCAAAATTATCCATAAAAAATGGCGGTTTTGCGCCTTTGGGCGAATACAAGTCATCTTGGATTTTTAAGCAACTTGAAATCATAGGCGAAAAATATAGTTTCAAATTGACGGATGCCATAGAAATCATTCCGCAGGAAGCGATGGAAATGATTTTGAATGGCGGCAAAGAAAAATTCACCATCAACTCAAAAGATTTAGGCGTTGCCCGAGAATACAAAATTGATTTTGAAGGGATTTCACATTTCATAAAAAACCAACATGATGAAAGCGGCTCTACATCAATCAAGCGCTGGGCAAAGGAATTTATGGACGAAATAAAATGTCCGGTTTGTGACGGTTCCCGTTTAAAAAAAGAAGCGATGTTCTTTAAAATCAATGAAAAGAATAGTACCGAATTGTGCGATATGGATATTTCGGATCTAACGGTTTGGTTTAATGACTTAGAAAATCATTTATCCGACAAACAAAAACGCATCGCTACCGAAGTCATCAAAGAGATTAAGGATCGATTGAACTTCTTAATGAATGTAGGCTTGGATTATTTGGCTTTAAGCCGAAGCTCTAAATCACTTTCGGGTGGTGAAGCACAACGCATTCGATTAGCGACTCAAATTGGTTCGCAACTTGTAGGTGTTTTATATATCTTGGATGAGCCAAGTATTGGTTTACACCAAAGAGATAATGATAAATTGATTCATTCCCTGGAACAATTACGCGATATTGGAAACTCTGTAATTGTGGTAGAACACGATAAAGATATGATTGAACGTGCAGATTATGTAATTGATATTGGACCAAAAGCAGGAAAATACGGAGGAGAAATCATTAGCATTGGAACTCCTGCAGAAACAATGGCCTCAAATACCATTACGGCACAATATCTCAATGGGAAGATGAAAATTGAGGTTCCAGCAAAACGTCGGGAGGGAAATGGGAAATTCCTAAAACTGACCGGAGCAACCGGAAATAACTTGAAAAATGTTTCGATAGAATTGCCTTTGGGCAAAATGATTTGCGTGACTGGAGTTTCCGGAAGTGGTAAATCTACGTTAATTAATGAAACGCTCTACCCTATTTTGAACGCGTATTATTTTAATGGTGTCAAAAAACCAAAACCGTATAAAAAAATTGAAGGACTGGAACATATTGATAAAGTGATTGATATTGACCAAAGTCCGATTGGCAGAACGCCACGCTCTAATCCTGCAACTTATACCGAAGTTTTTACCGAAATCAGAAATCTGTTTACGATGACTTCTGAAAGTCTGATTCGGGGATATAAAGCCGGACGTTTTAGTTTTAATGTCAAAGGCGGACGTTGTGAAACCTGCCAAGGTTCTGGAGTGCGAACGATTGAAATGAATTTTTTACCTGATGTATATGTAGAATGTGAAACCTGCCAAGGAAAGCGTTTTAACAGAGAAACTTTGGAGATTCGATACAAAGGAAAATCCATTTCGGATGTGTTGAATATGACAGTAGATGAAGCGGTTCCGTTCTTTGAAATGATTCCGAAGATTTATAGAAAAGTAAAAACTATTCAGGATGTTGGATTAGGATATATTACCCTTGGACAACAAAGCACTACACTCTCCGGCGGTGAGGCACAGCGCATTAAGCTGGCGGGAGAATTATCTAAAAAAGATACTGGGAACACGTTTTATATTCTGGATGAACCCACAACTGGTTTGCATTTTGAAGACATTCGAGTGTTGATGGAAGTGATCAATAAACTGGTTGACAAAGGAAATACGATTTTGATTATCGAACACAATATGGACGTGATTAAACTTGCGGATTACATCATCGACATTGGCCCTGAAGGCGGAAAAGGCGGCGGACAACTCATTGCCAAAGGAACTCCGGAAGAAATTATTAAAAATAAGAAAAGCTATACAGCGCAATTCTTGAAAAAAGAATTACTTTAGTATACATAAAAAATAAAAAAATAATTTTTGGAAATTATGAATTTAAAAGAAGCGTTCAGTAGTGTCGAAAACTATTTTTCACCTAAAATAATTGGTGAAGTTAATGATCAATTTATTAAAGTGGCAAAAATCAAAGGCCAAGATTTACCATGGCATAATCATGAAAATGAAGATGAATTATTTTACATTGTAGAAGGAGAACTTTTAATGGAAATTGAAAACGAACCTAAATTCACTATGAAAAAAGGAGATTTATTTGTGGTAAAAAAAGGTATAAACCACAGAGTTTCGTCAACTGACGACTGTTTAATAATGCTGATAGAATCAAAAACTACTGAACATACTGGTAAAGTTATATCTAAAATAACAAAATCCATTGAAGAGCAAACGTATTAAATTTGCTTAGCCCTGATAGCAATGAAAATCCTTTATTGTTTTTCTTTAAAACAATAAAGATTGAAATGGATAGCAGGAAATAGCTCCAAAAAAAAGAGAAATTAAAATATATTTTTGAAAATGAGATTAGAAGATTTTGATAACGACGAAGATAGAGTAATCCAAGACCGACTGAAAAGAAAGACTTGGAACGAAATTAGGACCAATGATAGTTGGGCGATTTTTAAAATCATGGCCGAATTTGTTAATGGTTATGAGAGCATGGGACGCATAGGTCCGTGCGTAACCATTTTTGGTTCTGCCAGAACAAAGCCTGAAGACCCCTACTATTTGCTTGCTGAAAAGATTGCCTATAAAATCAGTAAGGCCGGTTATGGTGTAATCACTGGCGGTGGTCCAGGAATTATGGAGGCAGGAAACAAAGGTGCACATTTGGGTGGTGGAACATCAGTAGGATTGAATATTGAACTGCCTTTTGAGCAACATTTCAATCCATATATTGACAGTGATAAAAACCTTAATTTTGATTATTTCTTTGTTCGCAAAGTGATGTTTGTCAAATATTCTCAAGGTTTTGTAGTGATGCCGGGAGGTTTTGGAACGATGGATGAATTATTTGAAGCGATGACTTTAATACAAACCAAAAAAATTGCTCGATTCCCAATTATACTTGTTGGTTCCAGCTTTTGGGCAGGATTAATTGAATGGATAAAAACGGTTTTAGTGGAAAAAGAAGGTACAGTTCATGCCGAAGATTTGAATTTATTTAAAATTGTAGATACAGAAGATGAAGTGGTTGACGTCCTGAATGCCTTTTACAAGAAATACGATTTATCTCCAAATTTTTAAACAAAAAAAGAAGTTGCTTCAAAACAGCTTCTTTTTTTTGTTTTATTTTAAGATCCCTAGTAAGAATACTATCTAATTATAAGTACATTTATTTTTTTAATAAATCAATATCTGAATTTGAAATCATACCTTAAAATATTCTGTTACATTCTTTTTTTATTAGCTACATTGAATCAATATGCACAGCAGCACTCTACCATCTCTGTAGTGTTAAATATTGAAAAAAAGACATTGGATATTAAGCAGGAAATCATTTTTAATAATCAGTCCGATGATACGTTGACATCTATTGTTTTGAATGACTGGAATAATGCCTTTTCCAATAAAAATACGCCTTTAGCCAAACGATTTTCGGATGAATTTTATAGAGGATTTCATTTAGCCAAAGAAGAAGAGCGTGGTAGCACAATAAATTTAATTATTACAGATGCCACTCAGCAGTTTTTGTCTTGGCAAAGGACAGAGAAAAATCCTGATTATGTAGTTGTCCAATTAAAAAATCCGCTACTTCCAAACCAGAAAATCAATTTAAATCTCTCGTACATTACTAAAATCCCCAGCGAAAAATTTACAAAATTTGGTTACCACAACAATGGAACTGTAAACCTTAAAAACTGGTACCTTACTCCTGCGCGTTATGAAAACCATGCTTTTATCAAAAACAGTAATAATAATCTGGATGATATTGCCAATGCTATTTCTAACTTTGAAATTGATCTTAAAATACCCACTACTTTAGAAGCAACATCCGATTTAAACAGTGAGAAAACAACTGATAATAATGGCTTTTCAAACTACAAATTGTGGGGGAATAACAGAACTGATTTCAGTCTGATCATTGAGCCTAAATTGAATTTTGAGAGTTACAAAAACAGTTCAGTTGAAGTACTGACGGATATGAAAAGCAACAAATTAGACAACATTCAAAAAGCAATTGCAATTGACCGAATTGTGAATTTCGCAAGTGATTTGATTGGAAAATATCCTTACGAAAGAATTGTAGTTTCCCAAACGGATTATGAGAAAAATCCGTTTTATGGATTGAATCAGCTTCCCTCATTTATAAGTCCTTTTTCTGATGAATTTATTTTCGAAATTAAATTTCTAAAAGCCTATTTAAATGAATATTTAAAAAAGAGTTTACATCTGGATCCTAGAAAAGACAATTGGATTTATGATGGTATTCAAGTTTATGCGATGATGAAATATATGGATGAAAATCATCCCAAAGCTAAAATGATGGGCAGTGCATCAAACATCCGATTGCTAAAAAGTTTCAATCTGACCAATATTGACTTTAATGGACAATACAGTTATTTCTATATGTTGATGGCTCGCAAAAATCTGGATCAGCCATTAGGCGATCCAAAGAACACTTTAATAAAATTCAATGAACAAATTGCCAGTAAATACCGTGCGGGATTAAGCATTCGGTTTCTGGATGATTATTTGTTAAATGATGCTGTAAAGACCAGTATTCAACAATTTTATAAAAAAAATCAGTTGGAACAAGTATCGAGATCCGATTTTGAAATTTTATTAAAATCAAATACAACTAAAGATATCAGTTGGTTTTTTAATACAATCATTAATTCAAGAGACATCATTGATTATAAATTTTCAAGCGTCTTAAAAACCCAAGACAGTATCACTTTTTCAATTAAAAACAGAACTGGAACTCTTATTCCCATTCCAGTTTATGGTACTAAAAAAGGTCAAATTGTTTTTAAGCAATGGCTGGATATTAATGAAACCGATACTACTTTCACGATACCCAGAAATAATGCTGACAAAATTATTTTAAATCTAAAAAATGAAGTTCCAGAATATAACTTAAGAAATAACTGGAAGAAATTAGAAGGGTTTTTCCCTAATAATCGTCCTCTAAAGTTTGTTTTCATGAAAGACTTAGAGGATCCTTATTACAATCAAGTACTGTATGTTCCGTCAATATATTACAATTTATACGATGGTTTAACTCCCGGCATCAGATTGCATAACAAAACCATTCTGGAAAAGCCTTTTGTTTTTGATGTCAATCCATCTTATTCTACTAAATCAAATAACGTATCTGGTTCAGCATTTTTTGTGGTCAACCAAAATTTTAGAAACACAACGCTGTATAATGCCCGATATTCAGTAAGTGGATCCTATTTTCATTATGCACAGGATGCAGCGTATCTTAGACTAAATCCAACGGTGCAATTGCGTATCCGAGAGCCCAACTTCAGAGATAATAGGAAACAGCTTTTCTTATTCCGACAAGTAATTGTCAATAAAGAAAAAAGTATCCTGGTACTTGACAACTCCCCCGAAAATTATTCTGTTTTTGATGCGAGATATATTAATACCAAAACAGAAGTTACCAACCATTTTAATTTTACTACGGATCTACAAATTTCTGGTAAATTCGGAAAAATTACAGGTGAAATTGAATACCGAAAACTCTTTGAAAACAACCGGCAAATTAATTTACGGTTGTATGCGGGAAGTTTTTTGTATAATAAAACGCAATCCGATTTTTTCAGCTTCGCATTAGACCGGCCAACGGATTACCTTTTTGATTACAATTATTTTGGAAGGTCTGAAAGTACAGGGATTTTTAGTCAACAATATGTATTGGCCGAAGGCGGTTTTAAATCAAAAATTGCTACGCCTTATGCCAATCGATGGCTTACCAGCTTTAATGCCAGTTATAGTATCTGGAACTGGATTGAAGTATATGGTGACATTGGTTTAATCAAAAATAAAAATGTAAAAGAAAGATTTGTCTATGACAGTGGTATACGCCTAAATTTAGTCACAGACTATTTTGAATTATATTTTCCGGTCTATTCTACAAATGGATGGGAAATTGCCCAAAACAATTACAATGAAAAAATACGCTTCATCGTAACTTTTTCACCTAAAACATTAATCAATCTTTTTAATCGAAAATGGTTCTAATCCAATAAGATTCTCATTAATTATTAAACTATTCTTAGTGAATTGATTTTAAAATTACATATACTAAAAAAATAAGATACTTTTTATTAGAATAAATTACAATAATTTAATTATATTTATTTCAATGAATTATGAATCTAGCTACTTTTTAAGTAAATTTGCACCTCAAAGTTATACTTTTCAATTATGATAAAAGAAAAAACCAATACTACATTGACATTTGAAGATTTCAAAATCGAAGTATTAAATGACTATAAAATAGCCATATTAAGCAGAGAATGCAGTCTTTTAGGACGTAAGGAAGTATTAACTGGAAAAGCTAAATTTGGGATTTTTGGAGATGGAAAAGAAGTACCACAACTGGCAATGGCGAAAGCATTCCAAAATGGAGATTTCCGTTCTGGCTACTATCGGGATCAAACGTTTATGATGGCTATTGGTGAACTTAGTATCCAACAATTTTTTGCCGGATTATATGGTCATAATGATATCGAACAAGAACCAATGTCAGCAGGAAGGCAAATGGGCGGTCACTTTGCTACCCATAGCCTAAATGAAGATGGAAGTTGGAAAAACTTAACAAAACAAAAAAACTCTAGCGCTGACATTTCCCCAACTGCCGGACAAATGCCACGTTTATTAGGACTGGCTCAAGCATCAAAAATTTACAGACAAGTCTCCGGAATACCAAATGCAGCTAATTTTTCTAATCAAGGAAATGAGATTGCCTGGGGCACCATAGGAAACGCAAGTACTTCAGAAGGCTTATTTTTTGAAACTATCAATGCAGCGGGTGTTTTACAAGTACCAATGGTAATGAGTATTTGGGATGATGAATATGGGATTTCTGTTCATGCAAGACATCAAACCACAAAAGAAAATATTTCTGAAATTTTAAAAGGATACCAAAAAGACAAAAACACAAATGGCTTTGAAATTTTAAGAGTAAAAGGGTGGGATTATGCAGACCTGATTGCCACGTATGAAAAAGCTGCCACTATAGCCCGAGAAAATCATACTCCTGTTTTGATACACGTAAATGAATTGACACAACCGCAAGGACATTCCAGTTCTGGTTCTCATGAGCGCTACAAAAATACGGACCGATTGGCCTGGGAAAAAGACTATGATTGCATCCGTCAAATGAGATTATGGATGATTGCTATCAATATTGCTTCTCCTGAAGAAATTGAAGCCATTGATACACAAGCCAAAAAAGATGTTTTAGAAGGCAAGAAAGCGGCCTGGAATGCATTTTTAGAACCCATAATTGAAGAGCAAAAAGAAATAGTCGCTCTATTACAAAAAATAGCCGAAAGCAGCAAAAACAAAGAAGCGATATTAAAACATATCGTTGATTTAAGCAGTATCAAATCTCCTTTGAAAAAGGAAATTCTGGTGACAGCCCGAAAAGTATTGCGTTTAATCCTAAATGAAAATAGCAAAACTGAACTGTCACTTTGGATAAAAACCTACACTGCTAAAACACAAAAGAATTTTAGCAGCAACTTATTTTCGGAAACGGATTTAAATGTGTTCTCTGTCAAAAAAGTTCTGCCTATTTATGCTGAAGATGCCAAGGAAGATACAGATGGACGTATGATTTTGCGGGATAATTTTGATGCAATTTTTACTAAATATCCTGAAACATTAATTTTTGGTGAGGATGCTGGAGCTATTGGTGATGTCAATCAAGGTTTAGAAGGAATGCAAGAAAAATACGGAGAACTCCGCGTTGCCGATGTAGGAATTCGTGAAGCAACCATTTTAGGTCAAGGGATTGGAATGGCTTTAAGAGGTCTTCGCCCTATTGCCGAAATTCAATATTTAGATTATTTATTGTATGCAATTCAAATCATGAGTGATGATTTAGCTACGTTGCGCTATAGAACCGTAGGAAAACAAAAAGCACCATTAATTATCCGTACTCGTGGTCATCGTTTAGAAGGCATCTGGCATTCTGGTTCTCCTATGGGAATGATTATAAATGCCATTAGAGGAATTCACGTTTTAGTTCCTAGAAACATGACTCAAGCAGCCGGTTTTTATAATAGTTTATTAGAATGTGACGAGCCTGCTTTAGTCATTGAGTGCCTGAACGGTTATCGATTGAAAGAAAAAATGCCTTTAAACTATGGCGAATTTAAAACACCAATTGGAGTAGTTGAAACCTTAAAACAAGGAACAGACATTACACTCGTTTCCTATGGTTCTACTTTGCGATTAGTACAGCAAGCTGCCAAGGAACTCCTTGAAATAGGTATAGATTGCGAGATTATCGACCTACAATCTTTGCTTCCGTTTGACATTAATCAAGATGTTGTAAAAAGTATTGCTAAAACAAATCGTCTTTTAGTAATTGATGAGGATGTTCCTGGTGGTGCTTCAGCTTATGTTTTACAACAAATTATTGAGCATCAAGATGGTTATAATTATTTAGACAGCAAACCTCAAACGCTAACAGCAAAAGCACATCGACCTGCTTACGGAACAGATGGTGATTATTTCTCTAAACCTTCAATAGAAGATATTTTTGAAAAAGTGTATGGTATGATGAATGAAGTAAATCCATCAAAATATCCAAATTTATACTAAGATCCAATTCATAAATTAGAATCCCAATTGGAAACGATTGGGATTTTTTTTGATAGAAAAAATACACAAACTCATTTCTAAACAGTCATTAGATAATCCATTATTAGATTGTATATCCCATTTAACGGATAAGCATGAAAAGTTGATGACGTTTTAAAAGAAAAATTCAGCTGCTAAACTCGGTACCTATTTATAAATAAATTCTTAAAATTAGGAGTTAAAAATTATACTTGTACACTCAAATTAAAAGGTTCTATCTGCTAATTAAAAGTTATAAAGCGGGCGTAAAATTTTTATACAGCCTTTTTTTATTTAAATTTAAGCTTTTTAAAACCCAATAAATGACAAAACTAGAAACTATCTTACACAACATTCAAAATGTTAAAGTTATAGATCAAACAATTGATTACAACAGCTACCTGCCATTAGATTTATCCAATACAAATGAAATCTTATCAAAACGAAATATACATACCGCAGTTGCCTTTGAAGAATATATTGAGGATTATTTAGCTCAAAATAATGCAAAAGTTGCGTTTGGAGGATATAATGAAATTAGAAATTTATACAAACGGAGTGAAATTTTTAATGACACGAAAACCGATGAAAGAAACATTCACATTGGTCTAGACTTATGGATCAAGGCAGGAACGCCAGTTCTGGCAGCATTAGACGGATTTATCCACAGCTTCAATTACAATACTGGTGTGGGTGATTATGGCCCCACTATTATTCTGGAACATAAAATAGAAAATCAAAAATTCTATACTTTATACGGTCATTTGTCCCTTGAAAGCATTAGTAACATTAATATTGGTGATGTGTACGAAAAAGGAAGTCAGCTGGCTACATTAGGCGATTCTGCTGTCAATGGTGATTATGCCCCACATTTGCATTTTCAGATTATAAAAAAAATAGCAAAAATCCTTGGTGATTATCCGGGTGTCTGCAGCAAAAATGATTTGAGCTACTATTTGAAAAATTGTCCGGATCCTAATATCCTATTAAAAATTAAATAAATCATGAAAAAAATAATTATTGTATTTAGCATTCTTTTACTTATTGGATGCAAATCAAAAACTATTGTAATTGCCCCAGAACCCGAATTTGAGAACGCTAAAATTGTGAAGCTGGACTTAACAGCAATCGATGCGGATCAAAAAGCCAAAGCGTATGAATTAGGAAAGCGAGTTTTGATGACCTGTAATACTTCAAAATTCAAGCCTTTTAACCTCAATGAAGCCACAACGTCAGTAATAAAAAACACCACCGAAGAAAGACTGACAAAGACCTGTACGCGTTTTCGCCAATATTATGGAACTTTTATTGATCTTCAGTTAGTTGAGGTATATAAAAACAATTTTGACGGAAGTACTCTTTTCAGATACAAGGCATCATATACTAAAAAAGTAGCCAACAAGGAACTTCGAGTTACAATGAATGAAGAAAATAAAGTTTCCTCTATTAAATCATTAGATTGGGTAAATTCATTTTTGATGAAATAATTTTTTAAAAAATAGCACTGCATTTTTTCTTCAGGAATAGTTGTTGCAAAACAGAATAGAAATACTAAATTCCAAAAATAGTTTTAATGCCAATTATTTTAAAATTGCTAGAATATTACTGGTGAAAAATATTTAACGAAATTTACTAATTGTAAAAAATTAATTACTATAATTCAATTGAATATTTCGGATTAATATCCTATTAAAAATAGAATACCTTTAATTATATAACTTATAAGTTAAATTATATAATGTACCTTTATTACTAGAAGCTATTTTTGTCTAAACTGTAAAAGAAATATTTTTGAAACTATATATAAAATACATGGTAAGCAATCGCTGTAAAATTGCAGTGAAAGAAGAGCTAAAAAAACTAAACCTTCACTTTATGGTTGTCGATTTAGGAGAAGTTGAAATTATGGAAAATATTACTTTGGAGCAACGACAACAATTAAAAATTGCTCTTTTAGATTCTGGACTTGAATTGATGGATGACAAAAAGTCAATGCTTATTGAAAAAATTAAAAATATAATTATCGAAATGGTGCACCATTCAACTGAAAATATTAAGATCAATTTTTCCGATTATTTGAGCCAACTCTTAAATCACGACTACACCTATTTATCTAACTTGTTTTCAGAAGTGCAGGGAACCACAATTGAACAATTTATAATTTCACATAAAACAGAACGGATCAAAGAATTAATTATTTACGGCGAATTAAATATAACTGAGATCGCTTGGAAAATGAATTACAGCAGTGTTGCCCATTTATCAAGTCAGTTCAAAAAAGTAACCGGACTTTCCCCTTCTCACTTTAAAAAATTAAAAGATAAAAGACGAAGCCCAATTGAAGAAATCGGGAATTTAAATTAGAACAATCAACACCTTATTTATCTACCTTCATAAATAAAACAGAAATCATTAAAAATCAAGAATCACAATACGCAAGAAGTTTAATAGAAGCCAGTCTGGATCCCATAATTGCAATAAATACGGAAGGGAAAATTACGGATATAAATCAAGCGACAATACATATAACGGGATTTACTCGCGATTTTTTAATTGATTCTGACTTTTTTGATTATTTTACAGAAAAACAAAAAATACAAGACATCTATCATGAAGTTCTCCAGAAAGGGGCTGTGTCTGATTTTCCGCTTACAATTCAAAATAAGAATGGCCGTTTTACGGATGTATTGTTTAATGCCTTTGTATACAAAGATAATTTAGGAACTATAATAGGCGTACTAATTGTTGCTAGAGATAGTGCAAAACAAAAATGGGCGCTAGATTTAAAAATTGCAAACAATGAACTTGCTTTTCAAAACAAGATCAAAGAAAAACGAGCTGCTGAATTAGTTATTGCCAATGAAGAATTGGCTTTTCAAAACAATGAAAAAGAAAAACGCGCGGATGAATTAGTTATTGCCAATAAGGAGCTTTTATTTCAAAGTAAAGAAAAAGAAAAACGAGAAATTGTAAATAAAAAACTAGAGGAACTTACGTACAACGCAAAATTAGCGTATCAGTATTCACTCAGTTTAATTGAAGCGAGTCGTGATCCATTGGTTACAATTAATACCAAAGGAAAAATTACTGACATGAATGAAGCCTTAGTAAATATCACAGGAATCCCTCGAGAGGAACTTACTGATTCTGATTTTTTTGATTATTTTACGGAACAACAAAACGCAAGAGAAGTATATCAGGAAGTATTTGAGAAAGGATCTGTTGCAGATTCACCACTTACACTACGGCATAAAGACGGCAAACTAACAGATGTATTATTCAACGGATCCGTATACAAAGATGACAAAGGAAACATCCTTGGTGTAGTAATTGTTGCCAGAGATGTTACTGAGCAAAAAAGAATTGCGACAGAGTTGATTGAGGCCAGAGTTTTTGCTGAGTTAACTACAGAAATTGCTGAAGAAGCTAAAAAAAATGCTGAAAGCGCCACTATTATAGCAGAGAATGCCGTAAAAGCAAAACAACAATTCTTATCAAATATGAGTCACGAAATACGTACCCCAATGAATGCCATCATTGGATTTACAAAAGTGGTTTTGAAAACAGAATTGACACCCAAACAAAAAGAATACATCAGTGCGATTAAGATGAGTGGTGATGCCCTAATTGTGCTGATCAACGACATACTCGATCTAGCAAAAGTTGACGCAGGAAAGATGACATTTGAAAAAAAACCTTTCAAAATGAAATCATCCATATCAGCTATGCTGCATTTATTTGAAACAAAAATTCAAGAAAAAAACTTACGATTAATAAAGCAATACGACAGTAAAATACCAAATGTACTTGTGGGAGACCCGGTGCGTTTGCATCAGATTATTTTAAACCTCGTGAGCAATGCCGTAAAGTTTACATCAAAAGGAAACATTACAGTAAGCGTACATTTGATACATGAAGACGAAGATCGAGTCATTATTGAATTTGCCGTTACTGATACCGGAATTGGTATCCCAGAAGAAAAAATAGACAAAATATTTGAAAATTTTCAACAAGCTTCCAGTGGAACTTCACGATTGTACGGAGGAACGGGACTAGGTCTGGCAATTGTCAAACAGCTGATAGAGCCACAAGGCGGGACTATAAGGGTAAGAAGTACCCTAAATGAAGGTTCTACATTTAGTTTTACTTTAAGTTTTCAGAAAACAAATGCCGATGTTGAATTAGAAAATGAGTTAATCGAATTAGATACCGAAATCAAGAATATTAAAGTCTTAGTAGTTGAAGATATTCCGCTCAATCAATTGCTAATGAAGACATTATTAGACGATTTTGGATTTGAGTGCGATATTGCCGAAAACGGGAAAATAGCTATCGAAAAACTAAAAGCGAAAGAGTACGATATTATTCTAATGGATTTACAAATGCCAGAGATGAACGGATTTGAAGCTACAGAGTATATCCGTAAGAAAATGAATTCAAAAGTCCCAATTATTGCTTTAACTGCTGATGTCACCACAGTTGATTTAGCTAAATGCAAATCGGTAGGAATGAATGACCACCTTGCAAAACCAGTTGACGAAAGACTGCTGTACAGCAAAATTGTTGGAATATTAAAAAAACCAAAACTGGAAAAACTGAGTGAAAAACTTAATAACGGTTTAAAGGAAAACAATAGTAAAGAGAAAAAAATAAAATGTATTGATTTGATTTATTTGAATCAAAAAACAAAATCAAATCCAACCTTAATGATGGAAATGATATCCCTGTATTTAGTACAAACACCGCCTTTAATGAATACTATAAAGCAAAGTTTAGAGGACAAAAACTGGAAATTATTAGGCGCTGCTGCCCATAAAATGATCCCTTCATTTGCCATAATGGGTATTAACAGTGATTTTGAAAATATGGCAAAAAAAATTCAGAACTTTGCAATTACACAAGATCAATCAGAGGGAATATATGATTTAGTATTACAACTAGAAAAAATTTGTCTGCAAGCCTGTATTGAACTAGAGGAAGAACTTAATATAATTAAAAACACATAATAGTGAAAAACGAAAATAAAATAAAAATCTTCTTAGTAGATGATGATGCATTATTTTTAAAATCTTTAGAAATTGAATTTACCACAAATACTGATTTTATCGTTGAAACCTTCTCTACCGGTGAACACTGCTTGGCAAATATATCCAATAATCCAGATGTGATCATTTTAGATTACCAACTTGATGGTATTGAGAAAAATGCCATAAACGGAATTAAAACTTTAGATCAAATTAAAGCTTTCAATCCAGATATTCCAGTGATCATGTTGTCCTCACAGGATAAGATTGAAATTGCAGTAAACTGTATGCATCACAAAGCATTTGATTATGTAGTAAAAAGTGAAACTGCCTTTATTCGGTTAAATAAAAATATCAAAACTATTTTTAAATATCAAAAAATGACAAAGGAATTGAATTGGTTCATGGATAGAATGTGATACTAAATCCCTTTTTTTTAAGTGTGAATGATGTAACTTTTATAGACAATTATATAACACTCGTAAAGTCTAATCGGAATACATTTGTATTGTAATACCATTATTTACAGCTGTTTGAAGATATTTTTATTTTGTGTATTTGTTTCTAATTAGACTTTCACGAGAAATTACTAAAACTATAGCAATCCATTTAAAAAAAAGAAATATGAATCTTAAAAGAATCTTTGGAACTGTACTTACTTTTCTTGGAATTAGCGGTCTAATCTATACTGCGGTATTATTTTCTAGTGCCTCAGACGATATGAGTGACATTAAATCCCTCCTTATTTATGGCATATTAGGTGCCGTATTTTTCGCTTCAGGTATTAGTCTGATTCGTACAACAAAAGATGAATAATAAAATATCTTCACTCTGCACAACTGTCAAAACAACACTCCATAAATAGAACGGAATTATCTTATAATTTAAATTGTTTTATACCAAATTGACAACTCTATAGCTGTACTTTAAAAGCCATTTGCTCAAGCACACCCACTGGAACTGTTTAATTTCTTGAGTGAGAATGAACATTTTTTAAAATAAAATTCGAAATCAAACATCCCAATCAGATGACACCAAATCAGCAACATACCTTTGTAAAAGAATATTTTTCAAAAGCATAAACGCATCTCCATACAATCACTTTTAAATAAAAAAAAATGAAAACAAGAACCATTGGAATCGCGATGATTTTTTTAGGAGTAATTCTGTTACTTTACAACAGCTTTAACTATGTAACCACTGAAAAAATTGTTGATATAGGCCCAATACAAATAAATAAAAAAGTAAACCATCCAATAAAATGGTCCCCCATTATAGGGGCTGTACTTGCTATTGGAGGAGTTGTTTTAATTATGAAAGACAAGAAACAAAGTAATTAATTACAAAGAATAAATTTTTTATTAATCTGTGAATATTACAAGTTTAAATAAAAGTTATTCAACAACTAATTTAATAAAAAAACTTAAATTTGTATTATATATACTCTTAAAATAAAACTAAAATGAAAATAAGTGCTGATTTAAAAAAAATATTTATGGGTGGTTTAGCAATGCTGATGCTGCTTTCGATTTCTTCATGTGGTAAAAACATTGCTTTTCAAAATTCTATTGTGGTCCCCGCAGCAAATGGCTCGGTAAATGTCACAAAAGACAGTAACAAAAATTATTTGATAAAAATAAAAATATCAGATTTAGCCGAAGTAAACAGATTACAGCCTTCAAAAAATGTTTACGTTGTCTGGATGGAAACAGACGGGGATATTGTGAGAAATATTGGTCAAATAAAAAGCGATAGCGGATTTTTGTCCTCAAAACTTAGAGCAACTTTTGAAACAGTTACAGCCTACAAGCCGTCAAAAATATTTATAACTGCTGAAGATGACGGAGATATTCAATATCCGGGGATGCAGATGATTTTGTCTACCAACAAATTTTAAATTTATAAAACCTACCTGATATGAATCCATACCTGGTAGGTTTTATTTTTAAAAAGTTACCTTTTCTTTTTTTGGAATAGCAATAATCCAAAAAAACCTTAGGACATGAAACCCGCAATAACAATTCTTACTCTGGAATAAACAACCGTATTTTGAATAAATTTACTTTATAACCACTACTTTATCAAGTATTTATTCTAATTATTAAAGATGAAATTCGTGAATTTGATTGCATCTTTTTTAAAAAAATAAAGGTTACCTTAAACTATTTTAGTATGAAAACAGAAAAACAACTTAGCGAATCTATTCTTGAAATTACGATAAAAATACACGACCAGTATCCTGAGTTATCTAAATACCTAGCGGAGATTCCCATCACTGTTCCAATTATTTCAAATCCTGAAATAAATATCCAAACATTAACAAATTACTACAAGTCTTTAGAAAATATCCTTAAAGAATACACTATTAATCACCCTAGAACTGCCAATTAATCAATTTCGGTATATGAAATGAATGAGGCAAAATACATGTGGCTCTAAGCCTTAGTCTGTAACCCGTGAATAATGTAACTAATCCTAAAAGTTATGTAATCGTTTTTAGGTATAAAGAGCTGAACTTTGTAAAGTGACAATTCTTTCACAGGTAATTATCAATAAAGCGGAATGAATCAGATTTAAAAGGAAATTGGAAAGACAAAAATAAAAATCAAAAGAAAAATTTGGAGATTGAAAAAAGTGTGAATAATATAAACTTATCAAAAAGTATTGTAACATAATTATTTTGAAACAGTTGCATCTTTGCAAAGAACAATTTTTTAATTAAAAAATTAAACAAATGAAAAAATCAAAATCAATTATTTTAGCTTCACTATTTGTAAGCCTTATCACTTTTACAACTATTGAAGCACAAGAAAAAACAGCTTCTTTTGGTTTTAAAGGAGGATTAAATTTCTCAAATCTTTACACGGATAATGTAGATGACAATAATGTATTAACAGGTTTTAATGCCGGTTTATATGCTAAGCTTCCCATTACTAATACTATTGCTATTCAGCCTGAGATTAACTATACCACAAAAGGAGCAGAACTGGTGTACAACAATTCTTTTGCTAACGGAACAGCTAAATTCAATGTCAATTATATTGAAGTACCAGTCTTATTGGTAATGAATCTTACCGATAATTTTAATGTCCATGTTGGGCCTTATGCCGCTTATATGGTAAGTGGTAAAACAACCAATGATTCTAACTTATTTAGTTCCGAAAGTGAATTAGACACCAATGATTTCAATAAGTTTGACGCCGGTATCTCCGGAGGTATTGGTATCGATTTAGATGTTGCAAACTTTGGAGTACGATATAATTATGGTTTAACCAAAGTAGGAAAAGAAAGAAATTATTCCGGTACTAATTACACTTATCCTGATGCAAAAAATAGCGTATTGAGCGTATATGTGGGACTTAGACTTAACTAGAAATTAAAATATTAATCATTAAAAACTAAAATCATGAGCAATCTATTATATACCATAGCCGTAATTTTAATTATCTTTTGGGCGGTTGGGTTCTTCGCATACAGCGCGGGATCAATTATTCACATCCTTTTGGTTATAGCTGTAATAGCAGTGATATTGAGACTGATAAAAGGCCGAGGAATTTAAATTCATTGTTATTAAAAATAAACATTATGAAAGCAGATAAAATTATATTAGGAGTATTAGGAGGAGTTGCCGTAGGAGCATTATTAGGAGTCTTGTTTGCGCCTGAAAAAGGAGACAAAACAAGAAGAAAAATCATGGACAAAAGCAATGATTATGCTGATGAACTAAAAGGCAAATTAGACTCTTTATTAGGGACAATAACTCAAAAGTATGAGAAAATTTGGAACGAAGGCGAAAATTTAATTGGCAAGGGAGAAACTAAATTTGTAGAAGCTAAAAAGGAATTTAAAATTTAAAATTTTTAAATTACAGTTAAAAAAAATTCTCAATATCAATTTGTTCCAATTTTCAGTGTGGAAAACAATGTAACTACAGCATAAATGCTTTTTAAAAAAGCAAAAGAAACCATAAAGAATATATAAAAGGTCTTGAAGAAATGATCTTCATGACCTCGCATAGAGTGAGGCAACCTATTGCCAATATCATTGGGTTAGCCAATTTACTTGAGGAATCTATAAATTCCCCAAATGAATTAAAGGAATTTTCAGAGTACATAAAACAATCTACCATAGCGCTGGATATTTTTACAAATGAATTGACAACATTTATTTTTGCATTAGAAAAAAAAGGTAAAAAGAAAAAAAAGACATAAACAGATTATATTCGTATTATTTACAAATCAAGAATGAAAATTCTTGATTTTTTTTATGTCTTTTTTTAAAATTAATTTTTGCATTTTACGCTATTTACTTTTTTGAACTTAAAATTGGACATCGATATAAAACTACAAAAAAGCTTTTAAACTGTAAAGAGATCCTGTAAAAGGCAACTATTCTCTTTTAATATTGCGTTAAGTAAACACAAAATATAACTAATTGATTTTTAATACATAAAAGTAAAGATAACAATTTACAAGAGTAAATCTTGCAAGTAATTTCGCTAATTCCATAACATATTCCTACTTTAATAAACTCACCTTTGTCTGCATATAACTTAATCCCCTAAATAAACAAAAAATGAAAATTAAAAATTTATTAGTAACTTTTGCAATACTATTTATTGCATTAATTTCTGGTTGCGCTAAGGATGACTTTCAAGAAATTGATGGTGTTTGTCCAGAAGTTGTCTCGACAAGCCCTGAAAATGGAGCTATTAATGTAGCACTAGACAAATCGATTACCGTTATTTTCAATGAGGAGATGAACGCATCAACTTTTAACCAATCCTCTTTTACTTTACAAGGCTCCACTTTAGTTACAGGAACTGTTTCATTCAGTGGAACAACTGCTACACTTGATCCTACATCCCCATTATCTGCGAACACAACCTATATCGGTAAAATTAAAACATCCGTTAAAGATGTAATGGGAAATGCATTACAAGTAGACTATGTTTGGACATTTAGTACCGGATCTACAGTTACTCCAATGGTAATAGAAACAGATCCGTTGAACAATGCCACCAATGTATTTCTGAATAAAGTGGTTGCGGCAGAGTTCAATATGCCAATGAATCAAGCGACTGTAAACGCTACCAATTTCACCTTAAAACAAGGCGCTAATTCCGTTGCTGGTACGGTTACTTATAACGGAACAAAAGCTTATTTTGTACCTAGTATTCCTTTAACTGTCAATACCGTCTATACAAGTACGATCACAACTGGAGTCAAAAATATACAAGGAACATCACTTGCAAATAACTTTGTTTGGACATTTACCACAGGCGCCACTAGTGGACCTTCAGTAGTCACAACAGATCCTGAAAATAATTCTTCTGGTGTTGCTCTGAATAAAACTATTACTGCTGGTTTTAGTGTAGAAATGGATCCTACTACTATTAGTAATTCTACCTTTACTTTAAAAAATGGTACTACAGCGGTAGCAGGAGCTATTTCCTATTCAGGGACTACACTTTCCTTTATTCCTACAAGCCCACTTACAGCAGGGACTACTTATACCGCAACAATTAGTACAGCTGCTAAAAATTTAGCGGGTACTCCTCTGGCAAACGATTACGTTTGGAACTTCAGTACTAGTTCAAACTTGGTTGGAAATACAGTAAATCTTGGATCAGCAGAAAGATTTGGAATTTTATCCGGTGTTGGAGTAAGTAATAATGCAGGTTTCAGTGTAATTAATAATATGGATGTGGGTATCAGTCCTGGTGTTCGTTCTTCAATAACAGGCTTTCCTCCCGCTGTTATAATAAATGGTGCTATTTATGCTTCTGATGATACTGCCCCTGTAGGGATTGCTGCCCTGCTAACACAAGCAAAACTAGACCTGACTAATGCATATCTTTTTGCAGAAGGAGCTTCTTATAGTGCGCCAATAACTGTATCCGGTGATCAGGGCGGAAAAACACTTGTTGCAGGTATATACAAATCAACATCCACACTTTTAGTACAAAATGGAGATTTGACTCTTACCGGTTCTGCAACTGACGTTTGGATCTTCCAAGTCGCATCTGCTTTCACTACTGTTGGTGGTGCAGGTGGAAATATAAAACTTAGTGGTGGAGCACTTGCTAAGAATGTGTATTGGCAAACGGGAAGTTCTGCAACTATTGGAAACTACACAAAATTTGAAGGGAATATATTAGCCTTGCAATCTATAACAATGGGAGCATATTCAACTGCAAATGGCAGAATGCTTGCTCGAAATGGAGCAGTAGTAATGACGCACACAAATATAATCTCTAAACCGTAAAAAATGAAAACTAAAAATAATTTCAAAATGGGATCATGCGCTGCATGGTCCCCTAATAATCTGAATTTCAAAAGTGTTGCGATAGTTGCTTTGACATGGTGGAGCATTCAAACCCAAGTTCAGGCACAAGAAACACTAGTAGTAAAATATGCAAAACCTACTTGGCTTTTTGGAGCTGCAGCTGGTGCCAATTTTAATTTTTATCGCGGTTCAACAAATCAGTTGAATGCTAATTTCACACCACCCGCTACTTTCCATGAGGGAGACGGTATTGGACTTTTCATTGCGCCGCTTGTAGAATACAGGCCTGCTGATTCCAGATGGGGCATCATGTTTCAAGCAGGTTATGACAGCCGTAAAGGTTCTTTTGACCCCGTTACTACCGCATGTGACTGTCCTGCAGATTTATCTACTGATCTTAGTTACATCACCGTGGAACCCAGCGTACGTTTTGCTCCGTTCAAATCTAATTTCTATGTGTATGGAGGCCCGCGTTTAGCTTTCAACTTAGACAAATCATTTACCTATCAATTGGGCACTAATACGGCATTTCCGGATCAAGAGACTTCTCCTGAAGTAAGAGGTGATTTTAGTGCCATTAACAAAACAATTTTATCTCTTCAAATTGGAGCTGGATATGACATTCCGCTATCTTCAGACAGCAACAAAACACAATTTATATTGTCGCCTTTTGTCGCTTTCCAACCCTATTTTGGTCAAGATCCACGTGCTACAGAAACATGGAACAATACTACTGTCAGAGCTGGTGTTGCGCTCAAATTTGGACAAGGGAAAAATATTCAGGAAGCAACAGATCTGGCTAAGGACCGTGAAGTACAGTTCTCCGTAAATTCTCCTAGTAATGTTCCGGGAGAAAGAAGAATGACAGAGATTTTCCCACTTAGAAACTATGTGTTTTTTAATCAAGGATCTACTGAAATTCCAAGTCGTTATGTTGTATTAACGAAAGACCAAGTAAAAGACTTCAAAGAAGACCAACTGGAAGTTTTTGTTCCAAAAAAATTGTCTGATCGTTCTAAACGTCAAATGACTGTGTATTATAATGTATTGAACATTCTGGGTGATCGAATGCAAAAAAATCCTACAGTTACAATTATCTTGGTAGGTTCGTCAGAAAAAGGATCCCAAGAGGGTTTAGTAATGGCAGCATCAATCAAAACTTATCTAGTATATATATTTGCTATTGATCCGTCTAGAATCATGACTAAAGGTCAAGACAAACCAACTATACCTTCTGAACAACCAGGCGGAACTCAAGAACTAGTCTTACTTCGTGAAGGCGATCGCAGAGTTTCTATCGAAAGTAATTCACCGGATTTACTAATGGAATTTCAAAGTGGACCTGATGCGCAATTAAAACCTGTACAAATAATAGCACTACAAGAAGCTCCTATTGAAAGCTATGTTAGCTTCAACAATAAAGGAGCCGGTGAAGCCTTATCTTCATGGTCATTACAAATTACTGATGAGCAAGGTACGGTTCAAAATTTTGGACCATATACTCAAGACAAAGTTAAAATTCCTGGGAAAGCAATTTTAGGGAGCCGTCCAGAAGGTGATTACACCGTAAAAATGATTGGTCAAACTAAAAGTGGTAAAATTGTAGAAAAAGAAACTCCTATTCACATGGTACTTTGGACTCCTGCAAAAATGGAGGAAGGCACCAGATATAGTATTATTTATGAATTTAATAAATCTAAAGCAATTGGTATCTATGAAAAATACCTTAGCGAAGTAGTAACCCCACAAATACCTGTTGGAGCAACAGTACTAATTCACGGTCATACTGATAGTATTGGTGAAGAAACCTACAATCAAAACTTGTCTTTAGCCCGTGCTAACGATGTGAAAGGGATCCTTGAAAAAGGGTTATCTAAAGCCGGTAGGAATGACGTAAAATTTGAAGTAACCGGAGAGGGCGAGAATGAAAATAATTCTCCTTTTGAAAACAAAACCCCTGAAGAACGTTTTTACAACCGTACCGTCATAATTGATATAATGCCCGCTATTAAATAAGTAAAATGCACGTATTATAAATTGACAAAGAGGGTAGAAACGCAAAGTTCTATCCTCTTTTTTTGTGCTGAAATTTATTTCAGATATCATGAATAGAAATTCATTTTCATAATTAAGTAGCAAGAAAGATATATTCTCGCAATTATTAAAGAAAATTTTTGCAACAGATTGGGCTGATTAAAAATATTTTAAAGCTATGAAGCGCATTAATCTATGCAAATCTGTGAAATCTATGGAAAGAAATGAAGATCTTTATTACTATTTTAGTCCCAAATTAATACCAATTTTTTTGAATTAATTTATTAGTTCTGAATCTTATAATTTTACAAAGTAAAGGTAAATTAGACGTAATCCCTTTCCAATTTTGATTTTAAACACTTACTTTTCGTAAAAATTTTAGTATTTTTACTTTTCACTTTATTTAAAAACATGACCGAAAACGAGAAAATCCTTACCAAATTCTATAGTGCTATTGCAAATGCAGATTCACCAACAATGTGTAACTGTTATGATTCCAGTATTCAATTTCGTGATCCAGTTTTTGGTCTATTAAAGGGAAATGATGTTTGCCTAATGTGGAAAATGCTCCTCGAAAAAAGCAAAGGGAATATTACAATTAAATTCTCTGCGGTCAAGGCTGATGACTATATTGGCTCCGTACAATTTATAGCTACCTACAATTTCAGTAAGACTAATAGAAAAGTAGTAAATCGTATTCAGGCACAATTTCAGTTTAAAGACGGATTAATTATAAAACACACCGATGATTTTGATATTTTTAAATGGTCCAAACAAGCTTTTGGAATCACCGGATACCTACTAGGCTGGACTGGTTTTTTTCATAAAAAAATTCAAGAGCAAGCCCTTTTATCATTAAAAAAATATAAAGAAACTCAACATGCTGATTGACACCCTGAAAATGCTTTTCATTAGAGATTTAAACATTCTGAAATCCGAAATTGAATCGTATGAAAACGAAAGTGATATTTGGAAAACACAAAAAGGAATCGCTAATTCAGCCGGAAATCTATGCTTGCATATTATAGGAAATCTCAACACATATATTGGAGCCCAATATGGAAAGACGGGTTATATAAGAAACAGACCATTAGAATTTTCACTGAAAGATATTTCAAGAGCAGAATTAGTATCAAAAATCGAAGAAACGATAGTTATCCTTGTCAATGCACTTAATACCCTCTCAGAAGAAGATTTGAAAATGGAATATCCACTTTTAGTTTTAAAGAACAAAACTTCAACTGAGTTCATACTCCTCCATTTGACCACGCACCTTGCCTATCATTTGGGACAAATTAATTACCACAGGCGATTATTGGACGCTTAAATATTTCCCACAATATTCAATTTACTGTAATTCGATTAGTTATAACAAACATCTTTGGACATGCTAACTTAGCCATCACATTAAGTTAAGAAATAATCTTAATTTTAGCCTATGAAACAAGTCCGCAAAA
>NZ_RYDI01000007.1:0-150318 GCF_003970335.1 Flavobacterium sp. LS1P28
AATCCCTTTTTTTTGACCTTTTCTTAACTTTTTCTTTAACTAGCTGATATCACGTTTTTTGAAGATCAAAGTTTTTTAAATAATCCTAATTCTTAACTCCCCTTTTAATCCGTTTCAATCCTAAATCACCTTTTTATCTATCCTCACAAAGCTTTAATCTCCATTCCCTTTTTTTGAAACCTATCCAAATCACGCTTTATTACACTTTTTATGCGCTTCCTTCTTTTTCATTTACTGAAAATTAACGCCACCATACACTATCCTAACAAAAAATCGCAACACAGTAAACGATTTTATACTATACCATATATAATGACTGAACAGCTCTTTGCTTTACTATAACTCATACAAGCTACAATTACTTGCGGCAAAACAACAAAATATTCTGGTTTCCAAATCTTCGCGTTAGGGATAGTAGTGGAAAGTCAATAAAAAAACTGAAATTGCATCATTATTTAGTCAGTAGCATCTTCTAAAACTAGTAAAACAATCTCATTAACAAAAAATTCATGTCGTTAAAAATAATACACACCGCCGATTGGCATCTTGGACAAACCTTTTTGCAAAAATCAAGAATAGAGGAACACCAATATTTTATAGAGTGGTTGTTAAAAACCATACAAACGCAGGCTATTGATGCCATTATTATTGCAGGTGATGTTTTTGATGTTTCGAGTCCTTCGGTAGAAGCCATAAATAAATACCATTATTTTTTATTGGAGGCTTATAACTTAAATGTACAGGTCATCATTATTGGTGGGAATCATGATTCGGCGTCTCGATTAAATTCTTATAAAGATATTTTCAAAATTTTAAATGTAAGTATTGTCGGTGGAGATCTGAACAATGTGGGAGAATTAATCCCAGTTTACAAACGCGGAACAACAAATGCCGCAGCCGTTATTGCCGCAGTGCCTTACCTTCGTGATGGTGATATTCGTAAAATTATCGAGGGCGAAACCGTCAATGAAGCCCATGGTTTATTTACATCGGAAGTAAAAAAGCACTACGATAATTTGTTGAAACAGGCAAAAACGAATTATCCAGGTGTACCCGTTATTGGCACGGCGCATTTGTATGTAACCGGCTGTATTCTAAGTGAACCCGCCGAAAAAAGAATGCATTCTTTAGTGGGCACACTCGGACAAATCCCATCGAGTGTATTTTCAGCCGGATATGATTATATTGCCATGGGGCACATTCACAAACCTCAGATGGTCCAACATCCGGATAATGTGATTGCAAAATATGCCGGTTCCCCTATTCCACTCAGTTTTAACGAACGCAATGATCTTAAAGAAATAACTGTTTTGACGATTGCCGATAATAAAATAGCCCATGAATCTCTGTCCATACCTTTGCAAAGGAGTGTGATACGATTTGAAGGAAAGGCTGATGAAATTATTGAAAAAATAAAATTACATAAACCGTCACAAGTATTGCCAACTTGGGCAGAAATCATAATTACTGAAGCTGTCAATTTTATTGACTTTAATAACGAGATAAATGATTTATGTATTGATAGAAAAATAGAAATTTTGAACCGAACTACTAAGTATGCCTCAATTAATAATCAATCAATAAGAGAAGAATATATTGCCGGTACCGATAATAATCCTTTGGATAATATCCCAAAAATCTTTACTATAAGATGCGAAAAGAAAGGAATGAATGAAGAAAGTATTGCCGGAATAATGCCGTTGTTTATGCAGATATTGAATGAAATTAATAACACACATTAGGTTTTCAAAAACATTTTTTGACCCAAGCGATAACCCACCGGCGAAGCATTACAGAATTCTGTCCGATTTCAATAAAAAAATAGCATCTTCTTATGAAATCGCTATGATTCCAAATCACAAACAGGAATGAAGAATGGCGATACCATATTCCTTTAAAAAGCAAATATTATCTTAGTATGAAAATTTTAAAAATAAACATCAACAACATACAGTCTTTGAAAGGGGTTCAACCCGAAATTAATTTTACAGATGGAATTTTAGCCCATGCGGGTTTGTATGCTATTACCGGTCAAACAGGAGCCGGAAAATCGACCATTTTGGATGCAATTACTTTGGCGTTATACGGTAAAATAAATCGATATGGTAATGACAAACCGAGTTCTGAAATAATCACCCGCAATCAAAAAGAAGCTTATGCAGAGGTTACATTCGAAGTAAATGACATCGTTTATTTGGCCAGATGGGCAGCTTCATTCAATAAAAATAACAAAATAAATGCGACGGATGACAGAAAATTGTCTAGAAAAGAGAATGGTGAATTTCGGTTAATTGCCGAAAAAGTATCAAACGTCAATCCAATGATAGAAGAAATTATTGGGCTAAAATACGAGCAATTTACCAAATCCATTTTATTGGCTCAAAATAATTTTTCAGCGTTTTTAAAAGCAAAACCGGATGAACGTGCCGAAATGTTGAGCAAAATAACGGGAACACAAATTTATGAAGAAATCTCGAAGAAGGTTTTTGAGCATACAAAAGCCTTTGAAACTGAAATTAATAACCTAAGAGCCACCATAAACGGAAATATTTTAAATGAAGAAGAATTAAATGCTATTGCCGTTTCATTTGAAGAAAAAGAAAATACGATTAAGGAAATAGAACCGAAATTAACACGAATTCTGGCGAAAATTGCTTGGTTGGCGGCTGTTGAAAACACGAAAACAGAAATAAATCAGCATAAAAATTCGCTTGAATTGGTGAAACAACACTTTTTAGATAATATCGAATTATATCAAAAATTAGAGCATTACAGCAAAGCAAAACTAATAGAAAGAGATTGGCTAGCTTTTCAAAACAGTGAAAAAGAGTGCGCTAAAAATACCGTAAACACGCAAAGAACGACTGATGAAATTGAAAGTCTAAATAAAAATTTGTCTACCACTGAACCCGAATTAGAAAGGGCACTCCTTACATTTGGAGAAATTCAGAAGGAACAAGCAACCAAAAAACCATTAATTGAAAGTGCCAAAATAACGCTCGGAGCTATAGCAAATACGACTGTTTCATTAGAAAAAAACACTAAAGATTTAGAAACTACAAAACTAAATTTCGATTCTAATATAAAAAGATTATCACTCCTCACGGAAGAAAAAGCGACGATGGATGCCAAAATTTTAGCCTGTCAGAGTATCATCGTTCAATATAACAAATATGCTTCTTGGGAAACTGAAAAAGGTGCCGTGAGCTTGAAATATAAGGATATCGAAAAGTGGGAAACCGAAATTAGTGCTTTAGATCTTGAAAGTTTACACCGCAAAATAGCTTTTTACGATACCGAAAATATTGGAACAGAAAAATTATTGAATGCTGTTGCAAATGAAAGCACTACTTTGAAAGAACAGGTAGAAGCTTTGGAATTACAAAAGAAAACCTCATCAAATCTAGAGGATTTGAATGCCAAAAAAGAAAAGGCACAATCCGATTGGGATAATTGGAAAAAACTGTCTGACTATTTCCCTAAATTAGAAAATGAAACTATTTTATCATCGAAAAACAAAGATGAATTTATACTTGCCAAAGCGTTAATCGTTTGTGTTGAAAAGAAGATTTATGACAAATCGAATTCATTAATACTGCATACAGAAAATAAAAACTTAAAGCTCCTCGTTGCAAGTTTTGAAGAACACAGGCACCATTTGAAGGAAGGTGAAGCCTGTGCTTTATGTGGCGCAACCGAGCATCCTTATACCAAAAACTTACCTGCTTTATTTTCAGAAAATGGGATTGAAGAAAAAATAAAGGAATTGGATAATGAAATAAAAGCATTGGGAAAAAACAAGGATAAAGCGCTCGAAAATGCAGCAGGAATTGAGCAGCAAATTAAAAATAACAATGCCAATATTACAGCATTTGAAAATGAAATTCTCAGCTTAAAATCGGATTTAGGGGTTGATGAAAATTTGAATTTCGAAGCTATTCAAACGAATATTATTCATTCGCAATCTGAGTTAAAATCCCTTAAAAATCAAATAAATAACATCTCTGAATTAAACAAAAACTACGACGATTTCAGTATATTATTTTTAAAAAAATCTGACACGTTACAATTAATCCAATTGGCTGATAATGAATATAAAAATATCAAAAAACAGATTACCGAAAAGCAGGCATCAATCAATGAAAACTTTGAATTTATAAAAGAAAAATTTCTTTTATTTGCTACTCATTTAGAACAAAATAAGATCCAATTAGTTGTTCAAATAGGGAAAGAATTATCTGAAAATTTAAGAAAACTACAGGAAGAAAATGTGAATTTAAAGGCAAATCAAACCAAGATTACTGACTTGACTATTTCGATAATGGAGTTTGAAACAAAAACCAGCAGTTTAAAAGAAAGCGTTCAACTGTATGAAAAAGGGAATGAAGAATTGACTGCCCAAAAAAATGCCTTAGAGAATGAATTTAAAAATCAAACGGCCAATTTTGAATTAAAATCGCCACAAGAGGAAGAATACCGTTTGCAAATAAAAGGTAAAACGGAACAAGATTCAGTAACCAAATGGAAAGGTGAAAAGGAAATCACCTTGGCTTCCATCAAAAACAAACACGCTGATGTAGGGCAATTGGTTGCTGAAAAATCAGAACTAGATGATGTATTTCGTTTGGCTACAGCCC
Organism: Flavobacterium sp. LS1P28; assembly: GCF_003970335.1. Lineage (NCBI taxonomy): Bacteria > Pseudomonadati > Bacteroidota > Flavobacteriia > Flavobacteriales > Flavobacteriaceae > Flavobacterium > Flavobacterium sp. LS1P28. Next base: position 4,638 of record NZ_RYDI01000007.1, read on the forward strand.
AATTGAATGATAAGCTGACTGAAAATGGTTTCGAAAACAGTGTCCAATTACAAGAAGCATTAAACTTAGAAAACAGTGCTTTGTTGATTATACAAAAACAAACATTTGAGACTAAAAAACAACAAATTGAAGGAGCATTGAATGCTAATTTACTCAAACAAGAGGAACTCAATTCCAATCCTTTAACAGCTAAATCAGTAGAAGATTTAAATGTCGAAAAAGTGGCTTTAGAGGAAGACAAAACCAAAATAAACCAAGAAATAGGGCAACTTAAGGAGCAAATCAATAATAATAAAAAAATACAGGAGGAAAATCAACTCATAATTGATGTAATCAAAACAAAAAATAATGTATTCCAAAAATGGGATCTATTAAATAAAACGGTAGGTTCTTCCGATGGCAAAGCTTTTAAAAAATTCGCTCAAGATTTTACGCTTTCCTTATTGGTACAACACGCCAATAAGCATCTAGAAACCATGTTCAACAGATATGAACTTTTTAAAGATGACACCTCAGATGAAATGGAATTGCAAATAAAAGACAAAAACTTTTTTGGAGAAATTCGCAATATTAATTCGCTTTCTGGTGGTGAAACTTTTTTGGTAAGTTTATCGTTAGCGTTAGGATTATCCGACCTTGCGAGTAAGAATACTAAAATCCGTTCTTTATTTATCGACGAAGGTTTTGGTTCACTCGATCCCGAAAACTTGAATAATGCATTAGACACGCTCGAGTTGCTTCGCCAAAATGACGACCGCCAAATTGGGATCATCTCACATGTGGAAGAATTGAAAAAAAGAATTACCACTCAAATTCAAGTAAAAAAATATACGAGTGAGTTTAGTACTATTGAAATTGTGGATTAACAACGACGAATTAGCACCAGTATAAAGTACCATTTTGTCGCAAATATCTCGTGTTTTGCGACAAAATAAAACGATTTAAAATACTGCCAATTCGCATTCTTTTAATTAATCCTCTGCCTCTGCTGTTTTTGAAATCCACTGATTCTCGATTCCCCACTTTTTATTTGGTACAGCAGCAGTTTCAAGGATCAGAGTTCCTCCTTTGCTAATCTCCTCTTGTGTCAACCAATTTCTGTATATTGGCTGGCCGTTTAATTGAGCTGATTGAACATAAAAGTACTCTTTATTATAATTAGACACTTGTATGTGAAATGATTTTCCATTTTCCCAATTTAATTTTACGGACTCAAAGATTGGAGCTGTCAAATAATAAATGGGGCTGCCAATATTTGCCGGAGACAGACCTATACTTCGCATTACAAACCAAGAGGACATCGTACCGGCATCATCATCCATAGTGCGGACATAGGCTTGGGGTTCGTTTTTATAAATCTTTTTTATATTCTTTGGTGATTTTTAGGATTTCAAACTATTTATTGAACAAAAAAATGGTGTCTTAACATTTAAGACACCATCTTTACTTTTATATTGTAGGCAATATTATCTTTTTACTCTAACTACTCTTGTAAAATTAGGATAGTTATATTTCCCCAAAACAGATCTTTCCATTTCTAGTTTATAAACTCCCCATGGTAACTTTACTTCAGTTTTAATTAGTTCAATCTTAGCGGTAAGTGGAACATTATTAGAAACTTTTTCTGTTAGCAACTCATACATAACCCGACCGTCCATTTGTTTAGGAATTGTTAAATTATGTAGATGGAGAACAGTGGGAATTATATCTACATTTGATGTAGGCAAATTACCTTCAAACTTGTTCTTAAAACTAGGGCCATTAGCCAGTAATGCAATATGAATTTCATAAGGGCTAAATCCACCATGACCTGCAACACCTTTTGCGAAACTTGTACCTGCATATCCAGCATCATTTTTGTTATCATTCCAGTTCATGTCTACAAGAACATCTCCTGATCGGCCATGATCCCAATATATTGATTCGAAAGAAAGCGTCCCTTCTACAAAACCATTTACATCTCCTTCTTTTAAAGCTTTTGTATAAATACCGCCTATCCAGTTCTGTTCCTGTAAGGCTGCAACAATATTTTTTATGGTCTTTTCATCATGATCCTTTACATAAACTGCTCCTTCAGCAACCACTACTTCTGTTGATTCCTTGTCTTTTTTTAGTCCTTGCTGGATTAGGAAATCTGCAAGGCTTAGTTTTCCAATATGTGTCACAAAACCATGATCGGAAGAAATGATAACATTAAAGTTTTGATCAAGTCCTTTTAATTGAAGTGATTTTATAATCCTTCCAAACTGCTCATCTACATATTTGATAGACTCAATTGCTTCGGGCGATCCTATTCCGTTTTTATGAGCAGCCGAATCTGGGTCGCCATACCACAATGTACTAACTAAAGGACCATCTAACGTTAATCCATATTTTATAACGGCATCTGTTAACCATTTGTGTTTTCCAAGACCGCTTGGAACTGTTCCAATTTCACTTAGTATTTTAGATTTCATAGTCTCTGGTAAAATCATAGTGGTATTAATGATTGCGCCTCCACTGACCTTATGATTTTGCATTAAAGCTTGTCCTGTAGAACCTGAGCTAAAAACAAAAAGACTTTTACCATTTTGTTCTAAAACTTCTCCCAGCGAAACTGATGTTAATAAATGATTATCTGTAGCTTTAGCGATTTTATTTAATTCCTCTGCATCACCAGTGTTTAAACCTGATGTTTCTTTTATCTCAGGAAAATACACCGTATTTCCCATTAATCCATGACTTCCAGGATAGCATCCGGTAGATAGCGAAGATGCATTAACCCTAGTTACTGTGGGGAATACACTGTGGTGCTGTTTACCATAACTTCCTTTTTTACTAAATAAATATACATTTGGCATTAATTCAGGGGTGATATAATCCGGTCTTAAGCCATCAAAGAATACAACTAATGTTCGAACATTAGATTTTTCAACCTTTTTTTGCGCTAGACTAGTGGTACTAACAAGCAAAGTCAATGATAAGATTAAGAAACTTTTATTTACGATTTTCATAATAGAATGATTTGGTTTTAAATTTAATCCAACTGGAACGCCTAGGTCTTTCTGGCTCTTAGAAGTATTTCCCTGTTTCTATTTCTGTTTTAGTTTTATATTTAAAAATGTAAAATAGTTTTACTTTTTATTTAATTATTTAGCCCACCAAACTTTACTAACGGTATTATCTCCTCCCATTGCTGCTGAGGCTGCTGCAAGATTTTCAGGATTAAGCGATTGTAGATATGTTGGATAAGGCACCCGATTTGGAAATACTCTTTCTGCTGGTATACCCGTTCCTCTTGGCAAAATCGGATATCCCGTTCTTCTTTTTTCAAACCATGACTGATAGTCAACAAAAAACGAAGCGTAATATTTCTGTGTAATGATTCTCTCTAATTGCGCTTCTACTGATGCATTGGTATCATAAACTACGCCCGCTTGTGTAAGATAATTTGAAGGCATAGTTGCGCCCCATTGGATCATTGATGCAGTTATTGCTGAATCATAATGCTGCTTAGGCGATTTTCCGGTATTAAATCCTTTTAATGCTAATTCTGCTTTAATAGACTCTACCTCAGACCAAGTCATCATTATACCCAATTGGGGTAAAGTTTTTATAAGATCATTATAGCTTGTATTGGCTCCAACCTGGTATTCAGTAGTTATAGGATAACCACTTTCTATACCTTGGTATACATTTTGACCGCCAACCATTACTGTTCTAAACCATATAGTTCTTCTTGGATCGTTATCTGTATTCATTTTATTGATGAAGTATTTGGTAACATAGGTACCATCTCTCCACTCCAATTGTCGTGTATTAAAATACGGATTGTAATAAGGGTATATTCCTGTATATTTAAAAATAGCATCATCAGTATTACTAGTAAACACAGGGTATTTTACAGGGTCCGCTAATAGTGCCGTAATTTGTTCATTGATATTAATCTCCCCATTACGTTTCGATAATCGTAGCAATAATCTCATTTTTAATGAGTTACAGAATTTTTTCCATTTTACAATTCCGGGATTTGCACCTCCTGAAAGGCTATTGGAATTGTATAAAAGATCACCACCATAAGTCAGCGCTTTAGAGGGATCAAGCAAAGCATTGGCTTGTTCTAAATCACTCAGGATTTTAATATATATATCCTTTTGTTTATCGAATGCAGGTTTAAGGTTGCCTTCAGTTGCTTTAACGGCTTCTGAATAAGGAACATCTCCGTACAAATCTGTGATAATAGAATAAGCCCAACATTTATAGATCATCGAGATCGCTTTATAGTTATTCTCTCCTAATGCTTCGGATGTTCTATTAATATCCTCTATATCTGCCATATAACCATAGAAACTTGTCCATATTCCTGCACCAGGATTAATTACATATCGATGCACTCCCTCACCCGAAGGACTAGATCGTGGTGCATCAACTTGCATCAACTCATGGGTAAGATTTCGAGAAGCAGTGATACTAGAATTAACAATTCTATATTGCAACTGTCCCAACATAACTCCCGGTGTGATCTGTTTAGGTCGGTTTGGATCGGTATTTATATCCTCAAAATCTTTGGTACAAGAGGATAGTAGTACTACAAACAAAAAAAGAAAATTATATGTTTTATTCATTTTTATCATGATCTATTGATTTAAAATTTTAGAGTAAGATTAGTTCCTATAGTTCTCGTGGAGGGAAATTGAGCTAATTCAACTCCTGGTGTCAGTGTCCCATTATTTAGATTTCCTCCTTCAGGATCAAAACCAGGAAACTTAGTAAAATTAAACAGGTCTCTTCCGAAAAAAGCAAGACTTGCCGATTTCATTCCTATCTTTTTCAAGAGGGTTTTCGGTAAGTTAAATTCGATCCGAACCTCTCTAATCTTAATAAAAGAAGCGTCAAATATATTGGTCTCTCCATTACCGATGTTATAATAATTTTCATAATAGGAACTAGCAGCTACTCTTACAGTGTTTGGAATATAAGTTCCGTCCGATTGTAAAACGACTCCTTGTCCTACAATTCCGCCATCACGACCTGGAAGCGTTACTCGGGTTTTCCCTAAGGTATTATTCTTATGATTGGTTTGCGAATACATACTTCCTCCTTTTTGTCCGTCTAGAAGTACACTCAATCTTACTTTTCCAATGGTAAACTCATTCATGATTCCTGCTTTCCAGTCAGCAAATGCATTTCCTCTTATTTTCAACACTGGATCCAATGTTGCAGGCAAACCAGCCGAAGTATATATAATCTGCCCGTCAGGAGATCTCTGGAAACCTCTACTGTACATATCTCCCATTCTTCCTCCAACTCTAGCTTCTATGCTTACATTATTCTCGTGGTTATAAATAACTTGGTTTGTAATCCCTGGAGCCAATTCTTTTACATAACTTCTGTTTCTACTCCAAGTCAAGGTGGTATTCCATTTGAAATTGTTTTTGGCTATTATTTTTCCTGTTACAGCTAGCTCCATTCCTCTACTGTTTATTAAACCTGCATTTACGGTTGCATTAGAATAACCCGTAACTGGATCTAATGGAATTGCTAAAATCTGATTGCGACTATTATTATTGTAATAGGCCATATCAATTGATAATCGGTTTTTAAACATCCTAATATCAATTCCAGTTTCTATACTTGAAGTTATCTCTGGTTTTAAATTTGCATTAAATAAGATCGAAGTATTCGTAAAGCTATTGCCATAAATCCTGTCATAATACTTATCAGTTTGATACGGTCTTGTGTCATTACCAACCTGGGCCCAAGACAATCTAAATTTAGCAAAAGAGAAAATAGAGGGAAGATTTGTCATTTCGTGAATCAAGAAACTGGAACTGATAGAAGGGTAGAAAAAGGAATTGTTACCATATGGCAAAGTGCTTGACCAGTCATTCCGTCCCGTTACATCTAAAAATATTTTTTCCTGATAGGAGATTTGCCCTAAACCATAAAAACTGTTAATCGCTTTCTTTGTTTTTAAAGGATCTGCAACAGCTTGATCCAAGCTATTTGAAATTTGGTATATTCCGGGCTGCGATAACTGATCCGCATAAAGTCCTACAAAATCATAGTTTTGCCTCATTGAATTGGCACCTGCAATAATGCTATAATTGATATCCTTATTTAGCGCATTCTTATAGGTTAACAGTGCATCTGTATTTATTTCATAACTAAATACATTTTGTTCTCTATACATTCCACGAGCATATTTAGTCATACTAAAAGGACGTTGTTGTGATCTGAACTCATTTGACATATCTAGTCCAGAACGGACCATCAATTCAAGTTTATCATTAAACTGATAGGTAGCGGACAAGTTTCCAATTACCCCGTTTTTATTCATTTTGTTAAGCATTTCATACATACCTAGATAAGGATTATCAGGTCCCGTATTAAAAGGATTTTTTTGTTTTACACCTACTAGGCCAGGCTGCCAATAAGGTTTAAACCATTCCGGCTTAATGTTTGGAGCGGTACCAATCATTAGAAAATACATTATGGATTGATTGTTGTAACCTGCAGCTGGTAGATTATCACTTTTCTTATTCGTATAATTTACTTTACCATTTATTTTTAACTTATCAGAGATTTTTTGATTTATAGATAAGGAGGCATTTAATCTTTCGAAACCCGTATTAGGAAGAATCCAATCATTTTTTAGATGAGTAATCGATAATCGAGTAGAGCCGTTTTCATTCCCACCTTCTAATGCGATACTATTTGATTGTGTCGTTCCTGTTCTAAAAAATCCAGAAATATAATTTTTGTTGGCAACCCATGGTGAACGTTCAGTAGGTTTGCCATTTGCAGCATTAGGATTATATTGAAAATAAGATTGACCATCAAATCTTGGCCCCCAGGCTCTTCCTGCTCCTACATTTGTACTTGTATTTAGTCCGTCAGCACTATCTAAATAAGAATAGTATTTATCAGTTCGACCTTCTCCATATTCAAATTGATAATCCGGCCAACGATTCACTTGATCAAAACTAAAATTACTACTTATAGTTACTCCTATTCCTCCTCCTTTAGTTTTGCCAGACTTGGTAGTAATAATAATTGCGCCACCTGCAGCTCTTGTTCCATAAAGTGCCGTTGCACCTGGCCCCTTCAAAACTGTTATTTTCTCAATATCTTCAGGGTTAATATCTGATAATGTTGAACCAAAGTCAACTGGACTATCCTGAGAAAGGTGTGATGAAAATCCTGTACCGGTGATCTTACTACTTACAGGTACTCCGTCCAAAACAATCAAAGCTTGATTGTTATCAAGGTTAAGTGAGGATTCTCCACGAAGAGTTATTCTGGAAGAACCCATTGGACCAGCACCAGATCCCTGGATATTTAGACCAGCAACTTTTCCGGAAAGAGAATTTACCCAGTTATTTGATTTGGCATCTTTTACAGCATTTTCACCAAGAGATTGTGCTGAATATCCTAGCGACTTTTCTTCTCGTTTTATCCCTAATGCTGTTACAACCACCTCTTTTAGAGCCGTTTCATCTTGTCCTAGTATTACTTTAATTTCAGTCTTATTTTCTATATTGATTTCTTTCGTTTCAAATCCTACATAACTTATAGACAAGACTTTTGTATTTGCTGGAACACTAATCGTAAATTTTCCGTCAAAATCAGTTGTTGTAGCAATAGAAGTCCCTGATACAAAAACAGAAGCTCCGGGTATTGGCAAATTAGATTCGTCTAAAACCAAACCTGTAATTTTTCGATTTTGCTGATTCTTTTTCGGAATACTTTTCGGAATACTTTTTGGAGTAATATCAATAAGCTCTTTTACCAGAACTCCATTTTTTGTGACTTTAAAATCAATATTTGCCTTAGTTTTCAAAACGGCTAATACCTGATTTAAATCTTGGTTGTTGATGGTAATAGAAATTTTCTTTTGAAGAAAATTTTGGTCGGACATATAAATAAACCTATTATTTATTTGCTGTTCTATAAGAGTAAAGGTTTGCTTTATGGAAACGTCTTTTAGATTTAAATTGATTTTCTCTTTTTTAACTGCAATATTTTCAATAGCATTTGTATTTGAAGTCTTTGAATAAGATATCCCATTACCAAATAGAAGCAATAAGGATACCGTTAGAATAATTTTTTGTTTCATTTTACCTGTGATTATTTATTGTTATTTTTTACAAACCAAAACTGATCTTAAAATAGCTGGTTTTCTACTAATTATTAAATGGAGTTCAGCAAACCTCTTTTTTTATAGGATTCTAAAGCCCTACTAATATACTTTAGAGCAATAGCGATATGATTTTCAACCGTTTTAGGAGTGACGTTTTGGATTTCAGCAATTTCTTTGTATTTTAAACCATCTATTCTACTGAGTTCAAATGCCTGACGTGATTTTTTAGGAATAATATCTAATATTTCACGTATCAAATTAGTTTTCATTTCTTTTTTTTCATTTTCAATAATCTCCTGCTCCCTACTGGGCGAAAATATAGAGTTTATAGTTTTTGTTTCTTCGATTTGTTGGTGAAATGGCTCTGATTTTCGTACTTTTTTTAAACTATTTTTCACAATTACATAGATATAAGATTTAGGGTTTTTAATTGTATCAAGAATATTTCTATTGGTCCACAACTGAATAAAAATATCAGCCACTTTTTCTTCAACAAGGCACGAGTTCGATTCATAACTCATTCCAAAACGGCACAGAGGCGTGTAATACCTTTTAAAGAAAAGTTCCATCGCCTCGTATTGACCGTTCTGAATTTGCTTAAATAAATAATCGTCTGAAAAACAATCACTACTACCCATTTTTGTTGCATTAATTTTCATGGTACTTGGATATCTCGATGTTGTTTTGAATAGTTTTTGTGATGCTTACCTCTGAAATAAACTCCAGAGACGTTATAAATTCATCAATTGTCTGGTTTTTAAAAGCTCCTTTTATATGTTGATTTGCAATGTCAGCATCCTTAATGATAAAATTTACTCCATAGAATTGATTGATTTTTGGGAGTGCATCTTCAAATTTTTCATCATCCAATATAAGTATATTGTCTTTCCAAGCAGCAACCTTATTCACATCAAAATTCCTTTTGATCACTAACTTGGTTTTAGAATTCCATACTAATTCTTCATTTGGCAATAGGTTAATTTCATCCTTACTTTCTTTAAGCAATACGTTTACTTTTCCTTTTGCCAAAGAAACAGTTTGATCAATGGTATTGCTACTGACATTAAATTCTGTTCCTAAAACTTTCACATCAAAACCATTTGTATGTACAACAAAAGGAGAATTAGTATTCTTCGTAACTTTAAAGAAAGCTTCCCCTTGCAACCAGATGGCTCTTTGTGTACTGAAATCACTGGAATATTTAACTTCACTGCCTGAATTTAAAATAACGGTGCTGCTATCCGGTAACTTAAAAGTTAGCCGCTGCCCTTTAAGGGCAATTTTATGATTGGTATACCCGGAAGGAGTCATTCCTATAAAATAAAAACCCAGACAAAAAACCATAAGAAAAGCCATAGAAAAAACAGCCTTCTTTTTGATAGAAATTTTTACGGATTTTATCTTTTCTGGTTTATTATATTTTGTGATGATTTCCTCAAAAGAAATAGTTCGTATTGGCACTTCACTATTGGGATAATTCATCCAAATGGTTTGAAAATTTTCAAAAACAGCAAGGAGTTCATCATCTAAAGACAGTTCAATTTCAAACACAGATCGCTCTGCTATAGACATTTCGTTGGTAAGATACCGCACACATTTTTTTTCTTTCTGACTAACATTCAACATAAAAAATTCTCTTTACTAATAGGAGTCAAAATAAGAGAAATACCCCTAGTTTTCAATACCATCAAATCGACACGATATCGTTAATGAATTGTTAATCGTCCGGTTTAAATCAGCTTCGAATAGCTGAGCTTGAGAGAACACGCAAAGTCACAGTACTAAAAGAGATATCAAAAAAAAGCAATAACCTTCATTTATAAAAAAAGATCCATGATTAATACTTTCCAAAAAAACAACGAAAAGATATTTCCCATTGAAAAAAGCCTATAGTATTGCAACTGGGACAATGAATTTATCACCACTGGAAAAGCCAAGTCTTATTAGCGTGGAAAATAGTAAATAAGGGACTTACGTACTATTAGATACATTAAAAAATACTTCCATTTCATAAAACGGAACAACATAATAAATAGGGTTTTAACAGCAAGACATTCATTTAACTTCTTTTTTTATCGGACAATAATGGTTACTTTTATAAAAATTATTCAGGCTAGCCTACCACCAAAAAAAATGAAATGAAATTAACCAACCTGTTTTTCACACTGCTGATCGTATTTACTAATACCAGTTTTAAACCGGTACCCGCGCAAACGATTGTACCAACACCTGTTCAAAAACCTAGGGAATTGTATCAACTCAAAACCTATATTTTCAAGACAGAACAACAAGAACAAACAACTGACAAGTACCTAAAAGAAGCTTATTTGCCGGGATTAAAAAAACTAGGAATCAAAAATATTGGGGTGTTCAAGTTAAAACCAAACGCCACAGATACCTTAAAAAAAATTGTGGTACTGATTCCGTTTTCCACTTTGGAACAATTCCTTGCACTTGACGAAAAACTAGCTAAAGACAAAACCTACATAACTGCCGGAGCAGCCTATTTGAATGCGGTTTACAATGAACCTTCATACTTAAGAATAGAATCCGTTTTGTTACAGGCTTTTTCAGACCATCCTTTCCTGACAAAACCCGCTTTGAACAGCACAAGATCCAGTCGTGTATACGAATTGAGAAGCTATGAATCAGCCACAGAAGCAATTTACGTCAACAAAGTAGCCATGTTTAACGGAGGAGGAGAAATAAAACTCTTTGATCGATTAGGTTTTAATCCTGTTTTTTATGGCGAAGTGATCTCTGGTCCCAAAATGCCAAACCTTATGTACCTCACTACTTTCGCAGATCAAACAAGCCGAGAAGCACATTGGAAATCTTTTGTAGATTCGCCGGAATGGAAAGCCCTAATTGCCATGGAAAAATATAAAAATAATATTTCCCACATCGACATCACTTTTTTGTATCCAACTGATTATTCTGATTATTAGTTTTGCTTCTAGACATCTTGCAAAACCAACTACAGGTGGTTTTCTTTTAATCCTACATAGAAACCAAAAAAAAAAAATACCTCTCTTATTTTCTGTTGGAATATGGTTTAATGTTCAGAGGTCTTTCCTTTATGAAAACGGCTATGAAAACTCAGGTACAAGACCTAAAAACGGTTAATGAGCCTTAAATTTATATCAAAAATTTAATGCCATATTTTTTTGATTTTATACTAACTTTCCTTTTTTTAATTTTGAACTTTGTTTACTTATTCCATTTGTACTTGAAATTGCAATTCTGATTTAAATTGGTTATTTTTATCCACAAAATAAAACCACTTTTGAAAAAATATTTAAAGAAAAGTTTAAAAATTTTCCTTTGGATAATAGGATTCCTACTTCTATTGTTCTTAGTCTTGGTTGTGGCCATCCAAACTCCGTCTGTTCAAAATTATGTCAAAGAAAAAGCAGTAACCTATCTGGAAGGAAAAATCAAAACTAAGGTTACTATTAATCGAATAGAAATTGGACTTCCAAAAAAAATAATGCTGCAAGGTGTTTATTTTGAAGATCAAAAAAAAGACACCCTTTTTGCCGGAGAAAAACTAGCTGTAGATATTAGTCTTTTTCAATTGATGAATAATAAAGTCGAAATTAATTCCGTTCAGCTCGAAGGCATCACCACTAATTTGAGTCGGGATTCAAAAGCAGTTTTTAATTTTGATTATATCCTGAATGCATTTGCCTCGCCAGAGGAACAAAAGAGCGATTCGCCACCCATGCAATTCTCTGTATCCGAAATTAAGCTCGACCGAATCCAGTTAACGTATTCCGATGCGATTACCAAAAATTATCTATCTACCAATCTAAATCACTTTGAAACGAAAATTAAAACTTTCGATTTAGAACAAATGAATTTCGAAATTCCAAAGGCTAAAATCAACGGACTACACTTTAAATTAAAGCAAGGTTTGGTTCAGAAATCCGCTGCTAAAGAAGTTCCCACAGGAAATACACAGGAACCCGTTTTCAAATTAAAACTAGGAGAAATTGATTTTGCAAAAATTGATTTTGATTACCAAAGTGAGGGAACAAAGTTATCTACTGCTTTTTATTTGAAAAAACTAGTAGCTAAAATTGACCGGTTGGATATCAATAACAAATTTGCACTCCTTGAAAGTATTGAATTATCGGGTCTAAAAGGAGCTTTAGCTTTTGGTAAATCAGAACCCGCTAAAACTAAAAAAAATTCTGCTTCGGAAGAAGGCAATAACTGGCAAATCAAAATCAAGAATACGGAAATCAAGCGAGTAGATTTTAGGTATGACAACAACAATGTTGCGGCTGTTGCCAAAGGCATGGATTACAACCATTTGCATCTTACTAACTTAAACCTGCAAATTGATGCCATAAATTACGGCTCAACTAACATATCCGGAGTAGTAAATTCCTTAAGCGTTAAAGATCATAGTGGTTTGAATATCCAATCCTTCAACGCAGAATTTTACTATGGCAAAAAGAATGCGTTTCTCAAAAAACTGTATTTAAAAACACCGCAGACAGAATTGAGAAATGAAATCAGAATTGGATATCCATCTCTTGCCGCTTTGGCTGATACTCCGGGAGAATTGGGTCTGATTGCTTACTTGAAAAAAAGCAAATTGGGTATCAAAGATGTGCTGCTCTTTGTACCAACTTTAGCAAATGCAGACCCATTTAAGAGTAATCCCAATGCCATCTTGCTAATCAACGGTGACATAACCGGAAAATTGAGTGCTATTACATTCCCATCTATGGAGATTAGCGGCATTGGTACTACAAAAGTAGCAGCAAGCGGCAGCATAGTAGGTTTGCCGGATGTAAATAAAGCCTATTTTGACTTGAATATCAAAAACTTACAATCAGGATCCAAAGATTTTATTGGTTTTTTACCCAAAGGAACAATCCCAAATTCGATCCAGTTGCCTCCGCAGTTCAATGCCAAAGGAACGTTTAAAGGAACCATTGCTAATTTCAATACGAACCTGAATCTGTCAAGTAGTTTTGGTACCGCCAAGATTAAAGCGGCGTTGAATCAAAACAGAAAAAATTACGAGAAATATGATGTTCAAACCGAGTTTACAAATTTTGATTTGGGACGCTTTATCAAAAATGATTCTATTGGAAAAATCACTCTGAAAGCAACCCTAAAAGGAACTGGATTTGATCCAAAAACAGCCAATGCCTCTTTGAATGGCAACATTCTAAAAGCAAATTACAACAAATACACCTATCAAAATTTAAGCTTAAAAGGAAACGTTCGCAACGGAAATTTCAATGCTACTGCCTACGCAAAAGATCCTAATTTAACGTTTGATTTAGTGAGTAACGGAAGCTTTAGAGACAAATATCCTACCGGAAAATTAAAACTGAATGTGGATATTGCTGATTTAGAAAAACTAAATCTCCATGCAGGACCACTAAAAATAAGAGGCGTTGTAGATGCTGACATTCAATCCGCAAATTTAGATTATCTCAACGGAAGTGTAAGTGCAAACCGCATAAGCATCACTAATGCAACAGAACAATTTGAGATAGACTCGATCACTCTTGTTGCAATATCTACTGCTCAAAAGAATACATTATTGCTGAGTTCCTCGCTTGCAAATGCAGAAATAAAAGGAAAATACACGCTGTCTAAAGTTGCTACAGCATTAACAAACTCGATTGCTAAATATTATGACAAGAATCCTACTGCTAAAAAAACAGTGGTAGGAAAGCAACAATTTGCTTTTCAAATTGGTATCAAAGACAGTCCTCTTTTAATAAAATTAATTCCTAGCATAAAAAGCTTGGAACCCATTAGCATCAGCGGAAGATACAACTCTGTCAACGACTCAATTGTTCTTAATGGCGCTGTTCCAAAATTAATTTATGGAGAAAACACGATAACCAATGTAATTTTCAAACTAGACACACAAGCAAATGCACTTGTTTACAGCTTAATTATAGACGACATTCAAAACAAACAAATTCAGCTCCCACATACGAGTATTACAGGTAAAGTAGCGCAAAACATCCTGGATTACACCTTACAGCTGAAGGATGCAAAAGACGCAGAACGATATGGCATAAGCGGAACACTAAAAGCGGCAAACGGAAATAACGAAGTTCGTCTTGACCCCGCTAAACTACTGCTGAATTATGAATCTTGGACAATAGCGGATGCTAATTTGATTCGGTTTGGCAAAAAAGGAATTTACGCAGATAATTTCGAATTAAACAAGAACGGCAGCACCATTCGCATTCAATCACATTCTGAAACTCCTAATGCGCCGATCACTATTGATTTCAAAGATTTTGACATTAAAACGATTACGAGTTTTGTGGAGAAAAAGGATTTACAACTGAGTGGTAAGATCAATGGAAACGCAGTGGTGAAAAACACAACTACATCGCCCGTTTTTACTTCGGATTTAAATATTGAAAATTTTACTTTCAAAAAAGATACCATTGGAACTATCAGTATAAAAGTAAATAATGCCATTTTAAACCAATACGATGCTGTTGTTGCTATTACAGGTCAGGGAAACCAAGTCAAATTAGAAGGAAACTATAAAATAAACAACAGTAGTTTTGATATGAGTCTGGATATTGAAAAGCTGAATTTAAAAAGCATTCAAGGTTTTACGTTAAATAATATTACTGAAAGCACCGGTTTTTTGAATGGGAATTTTAAAATCACTGGGTATACCAGCCAGCCCAAAGTAATTGGAGAATTACAATTCAATGAAATTGGTTTCAAAGCCACGCCGCTCAATTCTAAATTTAAGTCGTTAAATGATAAAATTATCTTTACTGAAAACGCTATTGTTTTTGACAATTTCATTATCAATGATGAGAGAGACAATGATTTAGCCATCAACGGAAAAATTGACAGTGCCAATTTTAGTAATTTTGGGTTCGATTTAGCCCTGGATGCGGATAACTTCAAAGCGGTCAATACTAAAGCGAAAGACAATGATTTGTATTATGGAGAGCTGTACTTAGACAACCATTTAAAAATAACAGGAAATTTAGACAATCCTATTGTCGAAGGAACCATACGTATTAATAAAGAGACTAAATTCACTATTGTTTTGCCCCAATCAGATCCTTCAATAGCTGATAGGGAAGGAATTGTAGAATTTATTGACCAAGACAATCCAAAATTAATGGAGACCATTGTTCTGGAAGAATTCAGCAGTGAATCCACTATAAAAGGGGTTAACGCATCCGTAAACATTGAGGTAAACAAAGAAGCTGAATTATCAATGGTAATTGACAAAGCCAACGGGGATTTCTTGAAATTAAAAGGCGAAGCGCAATTAAACGGAGGAATTGATCCTTCAGGAAAAACAACGCTGACCGGACGCTATGAATTGTCCGAAGGGAGTTATGAAATGAACTTTAACGCCATCAAAAGGAAATTTGACATCAAAAAAGGCAGCTACATTCTATGGACAGGAGAGCCCACAACTGCTGATATTAATATAACTGCAATTTATAAAACAGAAGCGGCTCCAATTGATTTAGTAAATGACCAATTAGGAAGTGTTACCACCGAAGTGAGAAATACCTACAAACAAAAAATCCCTTTTGAAACCGCATTAAAAATGAATGGTGCTTTGCTCAAACCCACTATTTCATTTGATATAGTTTTGCCGGAGGGGAACAATAGTGTTTCAACAGAGATTATAAATACCACTCAGGCTAAACTGACCCAATTGCGTCAGCAACCTGATGAGCTGAACAAACAGGTTTTTGCCTTACTGCTCTTGAATCGTTTTATTGGAGAAAACCCATTTGCCAGTCAATCCGGCGGAGCAACCGTTTCCTCACTGGCCAGAGAAAGTGCCAGTAAAATTTTATCCCAACAACTGAACAACCTCGCCGGTGATTTAATTCAAGGAGTAGAGCTGAATTTTGATCTGAATACGTCCGATGATTATACTACCGGGCAACGCGAGAACAAAACAGATCTTAATGTAGGCATTTCAAAAAAATTGATGAACGACCGATTGAAAGTTACTGTTGGCAGCAGCTTTGGGATTGAAGGGCCCCAGCAAGCCAATCAAAATACCAATAATATTGCCGGCAATGTTTCCTTAGATTATCAACTCTCAAGAGATGGAAGGTATAAAATGAGAGCCTACCGCATAAACAAATACCAAGTGGCGCTGCAAGGGGAAGTCGTCGAGACTGGAATTGCCTTTATAATCACTTTAGATTATAATAAATTCAAAGAATTATTTACAAAAAGTGAGGCGAAGAAAGCAAAGCAAAAAAATAAATAAAAGTTTTTTTACCATTAAGAAATTAGACCAATTGATTTTCCTTAATAAAAACCTAATCTCTTAGTGGTTTAATTTTTTTTAATAAATAATAAAATTAATGAACAATAACCATTTAGTATCTTTTCTTTTCTTTGCAATGTTGGCTTCATCGTGCAGCAACACTCGCTTTTTGCTCGAAGGAGAGCTGCTGTATACCGGTGCTAAAGTAACCGTAGAAGGAAAAGAAACCTCTAAAAAAGAAAACAAAGCATTAAAAACCGCTCTAGGAGAAGTGGTAAGACCAAAACCCAATTCCTCGATTTTAGGATTGAGGCCTAAGCTATACATTTATAACTTGGCTGGGACGCCAAAGAAAGAAAAAGGATGGCGCTACTGGTTAAAAACTAAAGTAGGCGAAGCCCCTGTTTTATACAGTCAGGTAGACTTAGAATACAACAAAAACGTTTTACAAAATTTCACAGAAAACAATGGCTATTTCAATACAAAAACAGCGGCTGATTCAACACGACACGGAAAAAAAGCAACTGCAGAATATCTTGTAAAACCCGCAAAACAATACAAAATCAGAGCCGTCAAATTCCCTGTAGACTCCGCAGTGATTTCGAGTGCTGTTCGCAATACCAGACTTAGAAGTTTGTTAAAAAAAGAAGAAGGATACAGCCTAAATACCATCAAAGAAGAAAGAATCAGAATCGATTCCAGGCTAAAAGAAAAAGGATTCTTTTATTTTAATCCTGATTATTTAAAAGTACAAGTAGACTCGACAGTTGCAGATCATCAGGTCGATCTTATTGTAAAGATAAAAGAGGAAACTCCGAAACTGGCCGAAACTCCGTACAAAATTAATAAAATCATCGTATATCCAAACTATTCTATTAGTTCTGACAGTTTAAAAATCAGTATCGATACCATTACAAAATATAATGATTTAACCATTATAGATCCAGAAAATTTATTCAAACCCAGGATTTTTGATCGGGCTTTATATTTTAAAAAAGGGGATCTATACAACCGTAGCGACCATAATTTATCATTGAACCGATTGGTAAACCTAGGTACTTTCAAATTTGTAAAAAATCAGTTTAAGGTTTCTGATACACTCGGAAATTATTTAGATGCCTATTATTACCTGACGCCATTGCCTAAAAAATCGCTTCGGATGGAATTATTGGCCAAAACAAATTCTGCTAATTACACCGGAACCGAACTCAATTTAAACTGGAGCAATCGCAATGCGTTCCGGGGTGCTGAATTATTAACAATCTCAGCTTTTGGGGGTGTAGAAGTGCAAGTTTCCGGACAAAATAATGGTTTCAATGTGTACAGAGTTGGTACCGAAGCTAATTTAATTTGGCCCCGATTTATATCCCCTTTTAAGCTAAACCCGTCAAGTGGTTTTGTTCCAAAGACAAAAGCAACATTGGGATATGAATTTCAAAACAGAACCAATTTATATTCCCTACAAACATTCAAAGGTTCTTTTGGTTATTTATGGAAAGAAAACGAACGAAAAGAACACCTTTTAAATGTTACCGAAATCACATACGCCAGTCCGCAAAACATAACTAATTTGTACCATGAACAAATTGCAAACAACCCTTCTCTGGAGAAAGTGGTTGAGAAGCAATTACTATTTGGACCATCCTATTCCTATACGTACACTAATACTTTACAAACAAGAAAGAAAAACACTTTTTACTACAAAGCTAGCCTTGATCTGGTGGGAAATATAGCAGGATTAGTTTCAGGAGCAAATATTCGAAAAGGAGATACTATCAAATTATTTGATGTTCCGTTTAGTCAATTTATCAAAATAGAGCAAGATTTCAGACATTATTTGAAATTAGGAAAAGAGTCTCAATTAGCCAGCAGAATCATTGCAGGAGCCGGATTTACGTATGGGAATTCAAATGAAATGCCTTTTATCAAGCAGTTTTTCATTGGTGGGACCAATAGTTTGCGAGCCTTTAGAGCCCGTTCCTTGGGACCTGGAAGTTTTGATGGAGCTGCAGCTAACACCGGCACTTTTTTAGCGGATCAATCCGGTGATTTAAAACTAGAGTTTAATACCGAATACCGAACTAAAATATATGGACTGGTAAAAGGAGCTTTGTTTCTAGATGCCGGAAATATTTGGTTACTGAATGAAAATCCGGATAAACCGGGAGCAAAATTTTCCAAAAAATTCCTGAATGAACTGGCCGTTGGAGTTGGAGCCGGATTACGCTTTGATTTCTCTTTTCTAATTCTGAGAACAGATCTTGCTTTCCCGTTACGCAAACCGTATTTACCAAATGGAGATCGCTGGGTTTTAGATCAAATCAGTCTGGGAAATAGTGCCTGGAGAAAAGAAAATTTAGTTTTCAATCTAGCAATTGGTTATCCTTTTTAGAAAAACAATGAAACATAAAAAGAGCTCGATACCTCGTGCTCTTTTTATGTAACCTATCTTGTACACTCTTTAATTGACTAAGAACAATGCATTGCTGAACAATAGATTTCCATTTTCCCAAAAACCTCTGAATAATGGATTATCTACCATATAAATTACAGATCCATCGCCTTTTTTATCAACTGCAAAGCTCACGGTATTGTTCAGTTTCTTTTTGATTTCATTACCTACAAAACCATAACTCTTATAATCTTTAGGAACATAAGCAACATTTATGGCTTTTTTCAATAGTGAATAATGTCTGTCATCCGTTTTTAGACTGAAATATGTATCGCCTAAACCAAAAGACATGGGATGTGTTTTATTCAATAGGTTTTCAATTATGGCTCCGGGAATCGATTTAGAAATATACCTGCGTTCTGAATCCTGAAAATCTAAGAAGCGTTCTTTTAGTTCCTCTTCTTCAGCGGCTTTCTCAGAGCTTAATTTGTCTTCTTCAGTTGCAAAAGGACTTAACGCATATCCTTCTTTTGCTTCAAAAAGGGTAAGCGCACTATTCATTGCAATCACTTTTCCACCGTTTTTAATCCATTCGCCAATTTTCTTTTGTTGGTCATCTGAAAAATCATAATATCCGTCTGCTAAAATCAGTGTGTTGTAGTTAAAAAGATTAAATCTATTGAAATTATTTACTTCAACCACACTCACCGGATATGCAATAGTTTCTTGCATATAATACCAAGCGGCACCAAACTCTGTAGAGCCCACCCCTTTTCCGGATAATAAAACGACTTTAGGCGCTTTCAATAAATTAAAATTTTCGCCGCCTACATCTTTAGAATTAGACGAAAAACCTGTAAGTATGTAATTATAATCGGTTTTTATTTTTACGAGTTCACTAATCGTTTTTTCAAAATCAACCACTTTAGGATTATCCGCTTTGGTCACTAACAGTCCACCCGGCTCTACAATCACATCTCCAAAAATGGCTTTTTTCATCGCAGACCTCACTTTGATATTATTTTGGTGCAACAAAGACAACACCTGAGCTGAAATTCTGTTATTCCAAGGAATATGAAACGCATAAGCATTTTTAGGAACGATCTTTTCTTTCACTTCAATAGTTGCTTTAGTCTTTATGTCCAGACTATTTTTTAACGCATAGCCTTCAACACCGTACGCCAAGGGCAAAGCCCAAGAGGTAATATCATACGATAAACTGTCATTCAACTTTTGGTCCGGTTCAAAAAGCACTTGTGCTAAAACAGCTTTTTGTTGATCTACTTTTACAATTAAATCATTGGGTTCAATCGTAAAACCTTTATCTGTTTTTGTATTGTAATTGAATCCGGATACTTTTTGACTGGCATCAGCGTAACTGAATTCTACATTATTTTTTTTCAACAAATCCGCCATTTGAACCAACTTCGGATTATTTTTCATCACATACATTTTATAATTTCCCTTCACTGTTTTTCGGGAATTATTCATAAAACCTCTGAAACCTTTCAGCAAAACATCCGCTTGTGCGGCGGCTGATTCTACAACCGTCAGGACTGCCGTAGCGTGATGTGTCAATCGGTCTTGTATCGTCAAGGTGATTCCGTTGCCCATAGTAACGGCTCTCCCCGCACCTATTCCGCCTTGTTCCATCGTCATACCAACCGCGCCATTGTATGTAGGATACGTATCCCCATAACTTGGATAAAACAAATCAAAACGTTCACCGGTGTTATACATCCAGTTTTGAGCATCAAATTTTTTAGAAATATTTTTACCTAAAGTGTAGTGAAAATCTTTCTGGTATTTCTCAATATATTCGTGCAAAGGTTCCGCTGAGGGTGGAAAAAAATACGGAGAATCGTATCCCATTTCATGCACATCTGTATGAACTTGTGGCATCCATTGGTTGTACAACGCAATACGCTGTTGGGTTTCCGGTTGTGTTTGCCACGCCCAGTCTCTGTTTAAATCAAATATATAATGGTTGTATCTACCGCCCGGCCACACTTCCATGTGCTCTCTGTCTGACAATTCCGGATGCGTTTTTTTACCTGAAATTTCTCTTAACCAATTTCCGTATCTGGAATATCCATCGGGATTGATGCATGGATCCAGTATTACAATGGTATTCTCTAACCACTTTTTAGTATCGGCATTCGAAGGATTTACTAATTCGTACGCCACGGTCATAGCACTTTCGGTTCCGGAAAATTCATTTCCGTGCACATTAAAACTCAACCAAACAATTAATTTATCGCCAATCATTTGTGATTTATTTTCGGATAAACCAATGGCTGCCAAATTGTTATTCCTAATTTGTTCCAAATTAGCCAAATTCTCCGGGCTCGATATAAAGTATACATTCAAATCCCTTTGTTCCGGCGTTACACCATATTTCTGGTGTTTGATAAAAGTAGACTTTTCCGTAAGATGCTTAAAATAATTTTCAGTCTGATGGTAATAGGTTATTTGTTTTCCGTAATTGGGTATAAATTCAGAAGGACTTTGCACTTGCGAATGAACACTCAGCACCAAAGTTAGCAGTAGATAAAAAGAAAAAATAATCTTTTTCATATTGTTTTGGGTTAGTTAAACTTCAAAAATAGCCATTTACAAAGTATTGCACAAGCTAAATTTTGGATTAAAGAAATATTGATTTTAACAAAGTATTAGTTTTGCTAAATCCTTTTTTTTGAAGAATACTAACAATACAGCAATATTAATTATTAAAAAAACAATATTATTCTATTTTCAATTCGTATCCTTGCTACATTCTATTATATTTGCAGGTAACAAAAATTCACACTTAACATGGAAGAATGTATCTCCGTTTTTGATATGCTAAAAATTGGTGTTGGACCTTCGAGTTCACACACACTTGGGCCTTGGAGAGCTGCCGAACGCTTTCTTAGTGAATTGCGAAACGAAAATTTACTTCATGCGGTCAACAGGGTGAAAATAGATTTATACGGTTCCCTTTCCTTAACTGGCAAAGGACACGCCACGGATTTAGCCGTAATGCTGGGTTTGAGCGGACAAGATCCAGAATACATTCCCATAGAAAATATTGATGCAATTATCAAATCCATTGAATCAAAAAACAAAATCAACTTAGGAAACGAAAAGCCAATTGCTTTTTATTTCCTCCAAGACATCGTTTTTAATAAAAACTTCCTTCCCTTTCATGCCAATGGAATGACTTTCACAGCCTATATGACTGATGATCGTCAATACGTTTCTACCTTTTATTCTATTGGTGGCGGATTTGTAGTAAAAGAAGAACGCATCAACGCTAAAAAGAAAATTAAAATAAAATGTGCTTTTCCATATCCAATTGAGAAAGCGGCAGAACTACTGGATTATTGCATAAAAGAAAACAAATCGATATCGGAAATCATTTATGAAAACGAAAAATCAATGCGTTCCGAAGCAGTTATCGATCAGGAACTAATACGCATTTGGCACACGATGCTCGAATGCATGTACATTGGTTGTCATTCCGAAGGGATTCTTCCCGGCGGACTAAACGTGCGTCGCCGTGCTTTTGACATGCACCAAAAACTAATTGGTTTATCCAATTATAATTCCCCTCAAACCTGGCTTGAGGAGATCAGAAAAACAGAAGTGAAATTCCGCCAAATCCTGAAATGGGTTTCCTGTTTTGCCCTTGCGGTAAATGAAGTAAATGCCGCTTTAGGACGCGTGGTCACTGCTCCAACAAATGGAAGTGCAGGCGTAATTCCGGCCGTTTTAATGTATTATTTAGTGATTGAAAACCACAATGCAGGAGAAAAAGAAATCAAACAATTCCTGATGGTTGCCGGTGAAGTAGGCAGTATTTTCAAGAAAGGTTCTACCATTTCTGCGGCAATGGGCGGTTGTCAGGCCGAAATAGGCGTTTCATCTTCCATGGCTGCTGCCGCTTTATGCGAATTGATGGGCGGAACTCCTGCACAAGTTTTAATGGCTGCCGAAATTGCCATGGAACATCACTTGGGGTTGACCTGTGATCCTATTGGCGGTTTGGTTCAGATTCCCTGCATCGAAAGAAATACTATGGGTGCCATAAAAGCCATTAATGCCGCTGAATTAGCCCTGGAAACCGATCCGAAAAATGCCAAAGTGCCTTTAGACAAAGTCGTGGACACGATGTGGCAAACCGCCAAAGACATGAACAACAAGTACAAAGAAACCTCCGAAGGCGGATTAGCCATCACCGTGAATATGTCAGATTGTTAATTTACGTATTAAACAAAAAAACAATGAAAATCAATTGGGTAATAGTTGGACTTGTACTCTTCTTCGGAATTGCTTTGATAGTATTTTTCATCAGAAAAAATCAAAAAGACAAAAAGAAATACAAACAGTTCTTGAATAAAGATTTCAAAAAAACAACTGAAGAAGATTCTGACTGGAATGATGATACGCATTGATGAATATTTTAATCATTTTAGAAAAATTTAGAAATAAAATCCAATAACGTATTATTAAAAACAAAAACTGCTTGCAAACAGATCCGTAAAACGGATACAACCAAAGGAAATTTCACTAGTACCATATTTTCTCTTTTAAACTTAAAATAATCCAGAAAAGCACCCTTTAAACACTTGGCAGATGGCGACTCGCTTAAATTATAATCGACTTTAACGAAAATTTACAACTATTAAGCAAGAAAATAGTGTAATTATGCAAAATGATTAAACAAATTCGACATACTCTTTTAACTCGATATTTTTGGGGTTTCATGTCGTTATACCTGCTGAACTGCTTTGTTGATTCCCCGGATGCGCAACCAAATTATTTACCTGAGGATCTGACCCACAATGATCTGGAAAGCATTATTGAAATAGTGGTTGAAAAAATATTAGGATTCGAAAATGCCATACCTGAATACGATGATAATGATACCAATCAAGATTTTGCTGCAAAAAGTGCTTTTTTTATAGATTTTTTTGTAGTACCAAACAGTGCAATTAGTCTTTATAAAAAATATTTATATTTAAAAAAGGGGAAATTAGCTGAACAAAATTCGATTCCTCCGACCCCGTATTTTGAAATACACACGCCTCCCCCTAACATTTAATTTGTTATTTAGATCATTAATCCCTGCCTTATTTTCTCATGAAAACTAGGGTTGCAATTCGTATACTAAAACATAAAACAAATTAAAATGGCTCTTCAATATTTAAAAACAGCGGTATTTACTCTGCTATTAACGGTACTTACGGGTACACATTCTCAAGCACAAACAGAAAAAAACCAACAAAATACGATCAAAGACAGTCTTTACATTCAAGAAATTGAAGGCAAAAAAAAACGTCCAAAAGTGTTACATGCTGAACCTCTGTACATCGATCTCATTAGAGATTTGGGAGCCCGAAAAGGAGAAAAAGAATGGAATTTAGGTCTCGGTTTGACAGACAATATCACTCATGATGAAAATACTGCACTGCTAGAATATGAATGGGCTCCAATTGATCGATTAGGACTTGAAGTAGAATTGCCTTTTTCAATTTATTACCCTACTTCCGGCAACGGAAATTCGCCGGGAAGTAACCTGAATAGTATAAAACTAGCGGCACAATATACCTTTTTTGTTTCAGAAAAAAAGAAAATATCAATGGCTGTTGGCTATATTCACGAATTTCTATTGCCCAATTTTAACAACTACAGCAATAGTACTTTAATAACCGGAAATGGATATAATCCGTTCTTGGTGATTGCTAAACGCTGGGGACAAAATTTTCATACCCTTTTATACACCGGGCCACAATTTACGCACCACTTTTCAGATAATACAACACAGACGAACTGGCAGATTAATTCAAATATCCATTACATGATCCCCGGAACGCGAAATTTTATTGGACTGGAGTTTAACAAAGAAATTAATAATGCTGATTTTGATATGACAATCCGACCTCAAATGAGAGTAGAAATTACAGATAATTTACTAATAGGCATAGTAACCGGAATTCCTATAAATAGAGAAAACCAGCGGTTTAGCTCCTTTTTACGACTCATTTATGAACCTTCGTCGCATTAAAAAAACAGTGCTTTTTTGATGCAAGTTAGTAGGATCCGATACTAAAACCTTAAAATAAAGCGACCTTTCTTTAATTAATATTACCACTAGACTAGCCGGATTTTTTTAAACACAATCCGGTTAATCAGTGATAATTAGCGGGATAGTGTCAAGAGTCTTTTTTTGCAGCTGTTGTAAAACTCTCTCTTAATACAACAACGCACAAAAATGAAATCCTATTTGTTTTCATAGGATTAAATTATATATTTACGTTCGTAAAGAACCTTAAAATTCTTGAAAGCACATGTTTTTAGCTGATTTTACGCCATAAAAACGAAAAACATAATATTCTAAAAAACAGGCCTGATATGAAATGGACAATATCCTTTTATCTTATACTAGCACTAAATTTGGTAGGTTATAGTCAAAATAATGATGAATCTGAGAGCATCAAAAAACTACTTAAAAAAGAGTCTGCCACATGGAGAGCTGGCGACAGCAAGGGACATACGGACTGCTGGTACATTCAGCCCTACAGCCGAATATTAATTTCAACTGGAGACGGAACCGTACTCGACATTCCGCCTACGGCTATGATTAATACAAATCCGGAAGCAATGGGTAACGGTGGCTATTCTGTAAATACAAATTACAAAATGAGTATTCATAAGGACAACGCCTGGGTAAGCCACAACGAAGAGTCAACGGCCAAAGATGGTAAAAAAACGTTCTCGTATGAAATTCGGTTATTAGAAAAAATTGATGGACACTGGAAATTAGTGGGGCAATCCATTCATATTTCTAAACAAACAGGTGAATAACTTGTAATTGAACTGCAGCTTACACTTTTTTTTTAATTAACACTCGGCAACTCTCTATTAATCACAAAAGACAAATACATCAACATTAATCAAGGTTCTGAATCTGCATTATGCTTTTTTAAAGCGCGCTTAATCATGGAAAAATATGCAGAAAAGCCATCGATTTCATTATAAATATCCAAAACTAGGTGCGTAAATACGTTAATACTACTGAAGAAACTACTTTACAGCAGATTTTTTATATCGTTTTCAAAGCTGCAATAAGCAAATCGATATCTTCTTTAGTATTATAATGGCTGAATGAAATGCGCAAACTTGGTTTCTTTAAATCGTCATTCGAAAGCATTTCGGCTAATACATGAGACGGTTTTATACTCCCGGACTGGCAGGCGCTACCGCGGGAAACTGCTATCCCTTTCATGTCTAAATGAAACAAAATCATCGCTGTCTTTTCGTCTAAAAAAGGCAGTAAAACATTTAAAACCGTGTAAAAACCATCGCTATTCCCATTAATTTCGAAACCTGGAAAATCAATTTCAAGCTTGGTAATTAAATAACTCCGTACTTCAGAAATGTGCTTTCGTTCCGTTTCTAAATTGGTGTATGAAAGTTCCAGAGCTTTTGCCATTCCTGCAATTTGATGTAGAGCCTCAGTCCCGGCGCGCAATCCTTTCTCTTGTTCGCCACCAAAAAATAAGGGTTGCATTCCTGAATTTTTTCGAATAAATGCAAAACCAACGCCTTTAGGTCCATGAAATTTATGCGCACTGGCCACGATAAAATCTATAGATAAATTTTGCAAATCTATGCCGGTTTTCCCTATGGACTGTACGGTATCCGAATGAAACAAAGCACTGTGCTCTTGACAAATACGGCTTATTCGTTCTAAATCTAAAACAGTTCCAATTTCATTATTCACATGCATCAAACTGACTAATGTTTTCTTATCCTGTGATAATAACTCTACTAAATCAGTAATATCAATTGCTCCATTTGGCTTTATTGCTACATAATCAATCTGAATGCCATACTCTTTTTCTAAAACTAAAGCCGTGTACAAAACCGCATGATGCTCGATTTTACTGGTAATGATTCGTTGCACTTTCAAGTCCTTAACGGCTGACCGAAGAATCCAGTTATTGGCCTCGGTACCACAGGAAGTAAAAATTATTTCCTGCGCAGTGGCATTCAGGTTTTTGGCAATTGACTTTCTGGAAAGCTCCAGAACATTTTTTGCAGAACGCCCTAAGCTGTGCGTTGAAGATGGATTTCCATAATCTTCCGTTAATACTTTAGTCATTTCCTGGATTACTTCGGGACGAATAGCAGTTGTAGAAGCGTTATCGAGATATACTTTTTTCATTTTTTAAATTATAAAATTATTTTAAAACTGGTATTTCTGAAGGGACGAGTTTTAATTTTCGGGGAAAAAGCAGTTTTTCATTAAAAACAACAATTGAAACCAAAATCAGCAAATAAGAAAACAATTGAAGCGAGCTAACCTGCTCGTTATAATAAAATATAGCCAACAAGAAATTAATAATTGGGTTAATATAAATCATAATTCCCACCGCGGAAGAGTTGATTCCTTTGAGCGCATAGAGATTTAGAAACAAAGGGATAATCGTAAAAAAAACCACAATCAGGAACATGTAGCCGTAAAACAGAGGCTCTACAGGAATTGTTCCACTGTATTTTGGATAAAAAGGGAGCAGTACAAGTGCCGTAAAAATCAATTGAATCGTCAGGCTGAGGAATTTATCTAAATCATTATTTTTACGTTGACTCACTAAATACAGCGCATAAGTAGCAGCCGTAATAAGACTGTAGAATATATCCTGAAAATGATTAAAGGATAATAAAACGCAACTAAATACACTAATTAAAACAGCAATCCACTGCCATTTGCTCAGCGTTTCTTTCAACATGAAAAAGGCAAAAACAGTTGTTACAATTGGACAAATTAAATACGCCAACGAAGCCGCATTTACACTTACGTGATTCATCACATAAATGTAAACAAACCAGTTTGAGGAGAGAAATATACCTCCGCCAAGTGTTAGCATAACAACACTCTTCTGTTGTTTGAGAGGTATCGTCTTGAAGTGATTCCAGTTTTTACGCATTACATTTCTACGGAAAACAACATTGATCAACACCATGGTAATGGCACTAAAAAACACTCGGTAAAATAATATATCCAGCGACGGATAATTGTGTAAAGGCTTTAAAGCAAAACTAAAAAAACCCCAAACAAAAAAAGCTAAAAAAGCAGCCGAATAATATTTGTTAAGTCTCATCTATCGTATTAAATTTAGACAAAGATACTGATTTCAATCGGCTTTAAATTCTCACTATCTTTCAATTTTATAACTATTAAAACAGGTACTTTATCACTTAATTGATAGTTGCTAAAACACAATATCCTGTTAAATAATCTATTTTTAAGCGGTTATGCATTTGGAATAAATTAAAAATTCTATTTTTGTTTTAAATTTTATAAAATGAAAAGAATTGTTAGCCTGTTGGTTTTTGCATTGCTCCTAAACGGATGTGATGATGGAGATTTAATTCAAGAAACCATCACTTTTGAAGATGTAGCCACACAAAATTGCACGACAAATGGGATCATTTATAAATTAAAAGATAGCGAAGCGTTAATTCTTGAAATAAAAAATGTTGTTTTTCCGACAGAAACAAGTGTGCAAGAACTGGATATCAATGGTACAAATCGAGTTTTTTACCGTTTTTATAACGGAACTGTCACAAATGCTACAATTTGCGAAACTATTCCTCCGGCAACACCTACAGTTACAGGCCAATGGACCGCAACTGGCGGGAAAATTGTAATAACTACAACGGCAATAAAACCCCTAAATCCTGATGATAACAGTACTAAAATTACAGGATACAATCATAATATAACGTTCAAAAACATCACTTTTGATAAAGGAAACGGAACGCAAGTGTACGAAACATTCTTTTTTGGAGACTATCAAATAGCAGCAACACCGCTGCCTTTTAGTTTTAATAAAACACTGGAACAATGTGCTACTTCCAAACAATTATACGATTACAACAGCAGTGAAGCGCTAATTCTGGATATTGATGCCAGTTTAATCGTGAATGCCGTAACACCGCTGAACACTCCTAGAACCGGATTGATAGGCGACACAGAAAACAAACTGACGTATCGTTTATTCTCTGGCTTGGTTACAGGAAATTATTTTTGTAATACTACTTTTCCTACTACTCCGACATTTAGTGAAGAATGGATTGGAGTGTCAGGAATAGCAAATACCAGCGGTATTATAGAAGTAACAACTACAACAAATGGATCAGGTTTTAGACATACTGTAGTGCTGAAAAAAGTAAAAATAAAGAAAGGAAACAGTGATTTTATTCTAGGTGATGCTTATATTTATGGAGATTTATTGACTACCAATTAGGGGCCAAAAAACTTATATTTCAGATAAGAAAAAGTTGTTTTCAAGGCTACAAAAATGGTCTTATTTAAGATGATTTCTCCATTGAAATTTACTTAAATTAGACCCTTTTTTTTTAATTAAAAATCCAAAAATGAACTTACATGGCATTTTGTTTAATGAAAACTTCTGTTGCTCCTTGACCGTATTTTTGATAATTACCTTCTTGAAAAGCGATGTTATCATACCGTCCCAATAAGAAATCCAGCTCTGCTTTCAAGACTCCTTCCCCGACTCCATGTATAAAAACAATCTTTGGAATGCGATTTTTAATCGCAAATTCAATATGGCGTTTTGCTGTTTCAGTCTGTAGCGTCAGAATATCATAATTCGACATTCCGCGTTTATTAGGCACCAGTTTTTCAATGTGTAAATCAAATTCAGGAGCTGGAATTTCGTGTTTAGATTTCCTTTCTTTTACAAAACTACGGGGTTTTGGGATCTCTTTCTCTTTTGCAATTTCACTTACATTTATTCTTCTGATTGAATCCATTAAGTTACTGGAATCGTTTATTTTAAGTAATTCATTGACAATAAATGTCATCGTAAAACCATCCTCCGTTTCTATCGTAACCTGCTGGTCTTTGACTGACAACACTATCCCATTCATCGCTTCATCCAGCACGGAAACTTTATCTCCTTTATTGAACATTTTCGTCTTCTTTTTCTTGATTTTTACTCGGAGTTTTAGCACTCAACTGCATCATTCCAATCATAAAAACTACAATTGCAACAACCATGATGTACACGTTTTTTTCGGCACTCACCTGCTCGTATAAAGCAACTGTGATGGCGAGAATCATTATGGGGATTATATATTTTTTCATCTTTTAAAATATCAGATTCCAAAAGTACTGAATTTAAAATTACTCTATTTACTCTTGATAAAATTTCTTACTTTTACGTATACTTGTAAAAAAGAAAAAAAATTGAATATAGAAAAATACATGCTCCCGTGTTTCAGTAAAACACTCTTTGGAATAGAGTGTTTGGGCTGTGGTTTTCAGCGAGGATTTTTATTGCTTTTACAAGGCGATTTTGGAGGTGCCTTCGATAGGTATCCGGCAATTTTCACGACCTTATTATTTCTGGGAATTCTGGCTTTGAATTTCATAGACACCAACAGAAACTACAAAAAAATAATTATCGGCGCCGCTGTCCTTAATGGTGTTTTTATGATTGCAGGGTATTATTTTAAACACTACTAATGAGTTTCTTTTTATCCCCTTTACAGCAACAACAATTATTTGATTCGGGCTAGGATATCATTCATCATTTCGATTTGTACTTTCTGAATTTCAATTAATTCTTCTTGCTGATGCATAATCAAATGATCCAGTTTTTCATGAAGCATTCTGATTTCAAGTTCTGATTTCAAATTAATCATATAATCTTTTTTAGCTCTTTCCCGATCTTTTTCTTCCTGACGGTTTTGGCTCATCATAATTACCGGTGCTTGAAGTGCAGCCAAACAGGACAAAATTAAATTTAATAAAATAAATGGATACGGATCAAAACCTTTATTCAGCAGAATATAAATATTAGCCAAAATCCACAACAAGATAAACACCCCAAAAAGAATGATAAATTTCCAGCTTCCGCCAAAAGCAGCTACCTTGTCTGCCACTTTTTGCCCTACGGTTCGATCACCATTTTCATCCTCTACAGTATTCACCAGCGATTTATCTTCGCTTAAGGAACCGATTACTTTAGCCTCCAGATTAGACAATTCCCCTATTTCGACCAATAAATAATTCGAAATATATTTTTCCCGATACCTATTAAGTTCACTTATTGCTAATAATTTATTGGCATCAAAATCAGGATAATCATTTTGAATAAGTGCTAATATTGGGTTCCGTATGGTCTTAGCAGCTACTTTATCCGCTATTGGGAATACCTTTTTAGAAATGTCACTTATAAAAGTCGAATTACTTTTCATAGCTAGTTATTTATTGGCTAATTTAAAAAACACTTCTATCGAAACTAATAATCAATTTGTATACCTTGAAAATATAAACAGTCTAGCAATAGCTGTTTATATCTTAAAATTGTAAAAAAAGCTATTGATTTAATTTTTATTAATTCCAATTAACGGATATAACAAAAATTTCAATTGCATTCAAAAGCGATAAATTTAACAAAAATGTAGCAATAAACAAGATAGCTTTATTGACTAAAAACAAATAATCCAAAATTGTTCAATACCTTTACCATTCGTTTTAAAAACCATGAAAATGCCACTGAATTATAAAAATATTCCTTTCTGCTATTGTTGTTGCTATTTTTAAAATAAGCTTGTTAAAAATAGTTTTTATAAACGAATACTTATCAAATTTAGTCAATACTCGGATTATTACAAATCAAACACAACACACCCAATAGCATGAAATCTCAAACAATACTAGATTTAATAGGCAATACACCTTTAGTTGAATCTACCCATTTGATACAAAATGACAAGGTAAAACTTTTACTGAAACTCGAAGGAAATAATCCAGGCGGAAGCATAAAGGATCGTGCGGCATACAACATGATCAAATCAGCATTAGAAAGAGGAGAAATCAAAAAAGGAGACAAGTTAATTGAGGCAACCAGCGGCAATACCGGAATTGCTTTGGCGATGATTGCCCAATTATTCAATATCGAAATCGAATTGATACTCCCGGAAGATTCCACTATAGAACGTACGCTTACTATGCGTGCTTATGGAGCTACGGTCATTCTAACGCCTGCTGACACCGGAATAATTGGTTCCAGAGATTATGCTGATAAAAAGGTAGCCGAAGGCGGATACATAATGCTCAATCAGTTTGCTAATGATGACAACTGGAAAGCACATTACAAAACCACAGGTCCGGAAATATGGAATGATACGGAAGGAACGGTAACCCATTTCATATCAGCAATGGGAACTACAGGGACAATTATAGGAACGTCAACGTATTTGAAAGAGCGGAATCCAGAAATTCAAATTATTGGTGCGCAACCCAGCGACGGTTCGCAGATTCCGGGAATCAGAAAATGGCCTCAAGAATATTTACCTAGAATTTTTGATGCTTCAAAAGTAGATACCATCATTGAAATTTCGGAACAGGAAGCACGTGCTATGACCAAACGTTTGGCACTTGAAGAAGGCATTTTTGCAGGAATGAGTAGTGGCGGTTCCGTGGCTGCAGCACTAAAAATAGCAAATACAATAGAGTCCGGTGTGATTGTCGCTATCATTTGCGACCGAGGCGATCGGTATTTGTCTTCCGATTTATTTGATTAAATACCAATACACTATAAAATCAACCTTCCTTTTCTCTATCTTTCGGATAAGAATGGAAGGTTGTTGCGTTTTACTGCACTACCACTTATTTACTGTTTTCAAAATTTCTAATCCGGTTACAAATGAAAAACATCCAATTTATTTACAGCATCTTATTTTTATCAATCGTTATGGGAGAAACAATACAGGCGCAGGACTGGCCAAATTTAAGCAAATACCAAGAGCAGAATGTTGCGCTGAAACCACCAGCAGCTGGACAACAACGAATTGTCTTTATGGGTGATTCCATAACCGAATTCTGGAGTGCAACCAATTCTGAATACTTTTCAGGAAAACCATATATAAATAGGGGTATTAGCGGTCAAACAACCCCGCAAATGCTCATCCGTTTCAGAGCTGATGTTATTGCTTTACAGCCAGCCGCAGTACTCATTTTAGCAGGAATCAATGATATTGCCGGAAATACAGGCCCCACAACATTAGATAGGATTGAAAACAATATTATTTCGATGGTTGAATTGGCACAAGCAAACCAGATCAAAGTTATTTTGTGTTCCGTATTACCCGCTTTTGATTTTCCTTGGAAACCCAATCAAAATCCGGCTGTAAAGGTTATGGAGCTTAATCAATTACTAAAGAAATATGCTGATGCGAATGGAATTATCTACCTGGATTATTTTTCAGCAATGGTCGATGAGAGCAACGGATTAAAAGCTGCCTATTCCGGTGATGGAGTACATCCTAATAAATTGGGCTATCAGGTAATGGCGCCTCTGGCTGAAAAAGCGATTGCGCAAGTTCTAGCAATGAAACACTAAAGCACAATTTTGTGCCTAAAATCTTTTCCTTTTCCCTAACTTTGAGAAAACTAAAAAAAATTAGATGAAATCAACCTCAATTCTCTGTTTGTTCCTACTATTATTCATTACTCATGCCAATTACGCACAAACCACCGTCGATGATCCCGAAATAAAAAAAATGGTGGCTGAGGTACAATCGGAAAATATGGAAGCTACGGTCCGAAAACTAGTGTCTTTTGGAACCAGACATACCCTAAGCGACACAAAAAGTAACACTCGCGGTATTGGCGCAGCGCAACGCTGGGTTAAATCGGAATTTGATAAATATGCTTTGGCTTCTGGCGGCAGACTAACTTCGGTTATTGACTTTTTCACCATCAAAGCAGATGGAAGACGTATTGCCACCGACAGCCAATTGGGTAATGTCATGGCAACCTTAAAAGGAACTGATCCTACGGACGATCGTGTATTAATTATAAGCGGCCATTTAGATTCTCGTGCTTCGGATGTCATGGATGCTAAAATTGATGCGCCAGGTGCTAATGACGACGCTTCCGGAGTAGCCGCCATGATGGAACTGGCCCGTATAATGAGCCAAAGAGAATTCCCTTTTACACTGATTTTTGTGGCTGTAGTTGGTGAAGAACAAGGATTATACGGAGCTAAGCATTTAGCGGATGTTGCCAAAGAGGGAAAATGGAATATTATTGCCATGATCAACAATGATATGATTGGAAACAGTTTATCCAGCGGTACTTTATTACGAGACAATACTAAAGTGCGCGTTTTCAGTGAAACAATTCCATTCTTAGAGACAGAAGCCGAGTCAAAAATGCGTAAATCGACCAATCGTGATAATGACAGTCCATCCAGACAACTAGCGCGATACATCAAAACGGTTACCAATCAATATGTGGAGCAACTGGATATTAATTTAGTGTATCGCAACGACCGTTTCTTACGTGGTGGGGATCATACTCCTTTCAGTCAAAATGGATTTACAGCTGTTCGTTTTTGTGAAATGAACGAAAACTACGACCACCAACATCAAGATGTTCGAAAAGAAAACAACATCCAGTACGGCGATCTTGCAGAATTTATGGACTTTGAATACATGAAGAAAGTAACCTGTTCTAACTTGGCTACGTTCAGTAATTTGGCTTGGTCTCCAAAAGCACCAACAAACGT
Source organism: Flavobacterium sp. LS1P28 (assembly GCF_003970335.1). NCBI lineage: Bacteria > Pseudomonadati > Bacteroidota > Flavobacteriia > Flavobacteriales > Flavobacteriaceae > Flavobacterium > Flavobacterium sp. LS1P28. The sequence goes on from NZ_RYDI01000007.1 coordinate 39,008, forward strand.
AGGAATTGAAGTAAAGGATTTGACTAATTTTTCTACTTTAGTTTGGACCGCACCTGAAGGGAAATCGGTTTATGGATACAACATTCTTATTAGAGAAACGGCATCCCAACATTGGGAAAAAACAATTTTTGTACAAGATACTAAAGCTGAAATCCCATATTCTAAAGACAATTTTTTCTTTGCTGTTCAAGCAGTTGATGCATTAGGACATTCCAGTTTACCGGTTTTCCCTTTGCCAATTCGTTAAAACACTAGAAGGTTTTAAACAATTAAAGTAATTTTTTATAGTCACGTTTTTATTAATGAATCTTACTTGATGGTTCAACACAACAATAAATAAAAAAGCGTTTGCTTATGCAAACGTTTTTTTTTATGTTTCCCATTTATAAATTAAGTATAAATGGTAAATATCAATGATCCGAAAATAATTAAATCAACTCTTTAAAATATTGCAGTAAAATACTGTCGTTTTTCAAGGTTGGTGTGAAAATTTCCAAAATACTTGGTTTTTCATTTTGAGCATACAAAGCAGTCAAACTTATTGCTAAACTCGCCTCATCACTGGCAATACAGTATTCAAAACCATACATTTTAGCCAAATGTTCCGCAGTTAAACAATGTGAAGTTTCAAAGAAGGTATTAAAAACCGGTGTTTCTTTGTGTCCGGGTAAAATCCTAAATATTCCTCCTCCACCGTTATTAATCAATATAATCTTGAAATTTTTTGGAATGTAATTGTTCCATAATGCATTGCTGTCGTACAAAAAACCTATATCACCTGTTATAAAAACCGTTTGTTTTTCATTGGCAACAGCCGCACCAATAGCCGTAGAAGTACTACCATCGATTCCGCTGGTACCGCGATTGCAATATACTTCAATTGAAGGATCAACAGCTACTAATTGCGCATACCGAATTGCTGAACTATTACTGATTTGCAATTGACTGTTCGTTGGTAAACACTGCATCACTTTTTCGAAAACTTTAAAATCTGAAAAAGGAATTTTGTTTAAATAAATATCACTTTTTAGCTTTCGCAGTACTTTAACCGCGTCTAATTGCTGAAAATAATTACTTTCTGTTGCTTTTGTAAGTGGCAAGAAAGTATCAAAAAAAACATTTGGGTCTGCTTCAAAATGTTTGGTCAAAGCGCCAAACGTGTCGTAAGCTCTTAAAGAATCAATATGCCAATGGTGTTTTGGTTTGTGTTTTCTTAAAAAAGCCTTGATTCGTTTTGAAACGACCATTCCTCCAAAAGTGACTAAAATTTCCGGACGAAAATTTTCAAAATCGGCATTCGTAAAAGGCGTAATTATTGTGTCTATAGTATTGATGAAAGTATCGTGATGCACGTTAGAAGTTGTTTCAGTCAGCACGACTATCGACACGTCTTTGGCGAAGGCCTCAATTATTTTTTGGTTGATAGCATTTGGGGCATTCACACCAACCAAAATCATTTTTTTAGTGGAATTGTTCCAAATTGTTGCAAATTCCGAAACGTCTTCTATGGAAATCGTCTGAGTCACTTTTGCGGAAGCGATACTATTCACTTCGATTGAAAGTTCCGAAACGGTTTCATACAATGGTTCTTCAAAAGGCGCATTGATGTGAACGGGGCCTTTTTGAGTGATGGCCGCATTGATCGCCGCATTGATTTTTAAATCATTTGCCACCGAAACATTCTCAAGTAAATTAGCATTGTAAAGCGAATGGTTTTCGAATACATTTTCTTGCCGAATCGTTTGGCCGTCACCAATATCAATCTTGCTTTGGGGCCTGTCTGCCGAAATCACAATCATAGGAATCTGGCTGTAAAATGCTTCCGCAAAAGCCGGATAATAATTCAATAAAGCCGACCCAGAAGTGCACACTAAAGCCGCTGGTTGCTTGGTTTGTTGTGCTATTCCCAATGCAAAAAAAGCAGCCGAACGCTCGTCAGCAATGCTGTAACATTGAAAAGCGGGATTGTTTACAAAACCAATTGTGAGCGGGGCATTACGAGAACCTGGAGAAATAATTATGGTAGTAATTCCTTTGGCCAAACAGATTTCAATAATGCTTTGTGCCAAAGGTATTTTAGGGTAAATCATTGTTTTAGTTTGAAAAAAACAAAGATACAAAGATGTGAAGGTTTTTCTCTAATCTTAAATAGTTTTCTTAAATTTGAAGCAAAATATATTCTTTATGGAAATCAAAATAAGACCGGCAGTTTTTACCGATTTAGATACAATATTGGAGATCATCAATCACCAAATACTGCACAGTACTTCGATTTATGATTATGAGCCCCGTGATTTTGAAACCCATAAATTGTGGTTTGAAGACAAAATAACTAATGACTTACCTGTTATTGTTGCTGAAACTGAAAATGGAACAATTGGGTACGCTACTTACGGAACTTTTCGTCATAAAATAGGATATCGTTTTACGGTAGAACATTCTGTTTATGTTGCGGAGGAGTTTTTAGGAAAAGGCGTTGGGAAATTATTACTGGCTGAACTAATTCAATTGGCAAAAAAACAAAAATACCATACAATGATTGGCGTTATTGACTCCGAAAATAAAGGCAGTATCGCTTTTCATAAAAAATATGGGTTTGAAACCGTTGGCGTTATTAAAGAATCCGGCTATAAATTTGATCGTTGGTTGAGTTCCGTTTTTATGCAATTGATTTTAGAATAATTGAATTTGTACCAGCATATAATAGTTTATTTATTAAACATGTTAGGCTTTAAAAAATTTATAACTTTAAGACTTGCCACTTTATAGTATATTTGCACAACTAAAAATTTCATGGACTACACCTTACTCTCCTCACCTTTACAGGGATTTACCGACTTTCGTTTTAGAAATGCCCAAAACAAACTTTTTGGAGGAATTGATACATTTTACTCGCCTTATATTCGATTGCACGGAAAGATGGTAATAAAACCTTCGTATGAACGAGACCTGCTTCCTGAAAATAATCTTGATTTAGAAGTTATTCCGCAAGTGATAACAAACGATGCCGATGAATTTTTATTTGTGGCCAAGTACGTTCAAGAATTGGGATATAAAGAATTAAACTGGAATTTAGGTTGCCCGTATCCTATGGTTACTAAGTCTGGTATGGGTTCCGGCTTGATCAGCAATCCCGATAAAATAAATACTATCCTTCACAGAGCGCATACTGAATCGGATATTATTGTCTCTATGAAAATGCGTTTGGGGTATGAAAACAGTGAAGAAATACTGGATGTTTTACCTATTTTAGATACCTATCCAATCAAGAACATAGCGATTCATGCGCGTATTGGCAAGCAATTGTACAAAGGTGGCGTAAATCTAGATGCATTCCAGCATTGTGTTGACAACACCAAGCATAAATTATATTACAATGGCGACATAACCTCCGTGGCTAAATTTCATGAAATGCAGCAACGCTTCCCAACCATTGACCATTGGATGATTGGCCGAGGATTAATATCAGATCCTTTTTTACCAAGTATGATAAAAAACAATACTTCAGAATATCCTGCAAACAAAATGGAATTATTCAGTGCGTTTCACGATACTTTGTATGCTATTTATAGCGAATCCCTTTCTCGATCAACCCATATTTTACTAAAAATGTACCATTTATGGGAATACTTTTCAGCTACGTTTTCAAATCCGCACAAAGTTTTAAAGAAAATAAAAAAAGCACAGAGTATTCGGAATTACGAAGCAGCTGTAGCCGAAATTTTCAAAAATGAAAAATTCTAAGGAAAAAAATAAACGATTAAGAAATTAAGAAAAACTAAGCTCTGATTCTTAATGTAACTTAATTTCTTGATAGTTAAATTTAATCGAAGCTACATTAATACTATAAACAGCAAAAAAAAGAGATTTTCATTTGACTGAAAATCTCTTTTGATTATTTACATAATAATTAGCAAATTAGTTACATAAAATTATGCTTTAATCCAATTCAATACTTCCGGATCCGTTACTAATGTTCGTGGAGCGATCACTTTTTCTAATTCACCTTTTTCATTGATTAGGTATTTTTGAAAATTCCATTCTACAGTGGAATCTTGTAATCCGTTTTTAGATTTTTGAGTCAAAAACTGATAAATAGCAGCCATATCCTCTCCTTTTACAGAAACTTTGTCCATCATAGGAAACGTAACACCGTAATTCATTTGACAAAAAGTAGCAATTTCATCATTGGTTCCTGGCTCTTGTGACGCAAAATTATTAGCAGGAAAACCCACAATCACTAATCCTTTGTCTTTGTATTCTTTATATGTAGCTTCAAGATCTTTGTATTGAGGTGTCAGTCCACATTTTGAAGCCGTATTCACAATCATGATTTTTTTTCCTTTCAAAGAAGCAAAATCAAAACTGTTTCCTGATAAATCTTCTACTTTAAACTGATAAATGGTTTCTTTTGCAATTGGAGCTGTGTTCATATTTATTTCAGATTTTTTAGGTTGTGCCTGATTTTGGCAACTAAATAACAGTAAAGCGCAAGTAGCTATAAATACACTATTTTTCATAATTGAAATTTTTTATAAAATTAGATAAATATTTGTTTTGTCAAAGTAATTTTTTGTTAAACAACAGTTAAAAAAATAAGGAGCCTAACATCATGAAAATGCTAGACTCCCAAACAAATAAACAACAAATCTTACTGTGGTATTTAAAAAGTATACGTTATTTTTCCTTTCATGAAGAGAGGCGTTCCTGGAGTTAAATGAATTTCTTCGACACTTTGTGGTTCATTTTGTAATCTGGATTCAGTGGCAAACTGGGTTTCGTTCCATTCAGTATCAAAAATATTTTCTACTGAAATTCCAAAATTCATATTCTTATATTGATAGTTAACATTCAAATCGGATATAAAATAGCCTTTGGCAACAATCGAATTATCTTCATTTGCCGGGCGATTTTTTAGATACCGATACCGAATTCCTCCCGAAAAACCATTCACTTTTTGGAAACTTAATCCGCCAGTTGTGGTAAAATCCGGTGCTAACGGAATGTAATCCTGCCCTTTGGGCTCATCAATACTTCTGGCATAAGTATAATTAGCATCCGCATCAAAATACAACCAATCGTTCAATTGATACCGCAATCCTAGTTCAGCACCCATGCGTCTTGATTGTCCGCTTGGTTCAACAATTCCAGCATCTCCCACATAAACAAATTCTTGTTCTAAGTACAAATGCCATAAAGCGGCATTGACAATCAATTTTGGAAATGGTTTAAAAATGGTCCCTATATCCGTTCCTATTGCAGTTGGTAGTATTTGTTTCCCATTGTTTTGAACCACCACACGGGCATCATTCGAATGGAAACCCATCCCTGATTTTATAAAAAACTGCAAATTGTTATTTTGTGAATAAATAAAATTCAGTTTTGGAGAAAACTTTACTTTCGATTCGGATGCTGTTTTATAATTTTCCATCAATTTATCCTGATAATTGAATTTGAAATAATCCAATCGAATGGCCGGATTAATTATCAGTTTTCCAAAAGTAAACTCAGAGTTCAAATACGTAAACAAATTAGACTCATCAATATCTCCTAATTGTATATTTTCAAGAACGGTTCTTCTATTCAACGTATGCGAAAGTTCCGTATCAGTTGTGGCATCCGTACGGAAACCAGCTCCAAATTGGAACAAAACATCGGTATCATTCCATTTCGTTTTCTTGTTCAACTCAGCATTCATTCCATAAATATCCCTGTTTTCCTTCTGTTTAATCTGGTCCCCATTGATGGGGTCATTTAGGAAAAAAGTAAAGTTAGAATACAATTCAAAATCATATTTTGAATAAAAAGCATTTGCTTTCAGAAATGTATTTTCATCAATAGGTTTACTCAAACTGGCATTGAAGTTCGTTCGGGATGTATTTCCACCTTCAGTATCGTCAACAGAGCCAAATCTTGAAATCGTTCCATCATCAATCAGCCGTTGCGGAATTTGGCCTGAAGCATCCCATTTGCTGGAAAAGCGAGAAGCCAAGATTGAAAACTTGCTGTTATCTTTCAAAATAGCCGAATATTTACCTAATATATTGATTCGGTTAAAATTTTGGGGAGATTCAAACGGACCGTCTGTCAGGATATACTCTGTGGCAATATAAGCACTTTGTGTTTTTTGATTCCCTAAAAGGTTAAAAAGCCCAACTGTTCTTAGGGTATTGAATTGTCCGACTTCGATACCAATACTGCTTTTTTCGATTTTGTCTTTAGTTTGGAAAGCAACGTATCCCGCCGTAGCAAAATCCCCTTTGTTGGCATAATACGTTCCTTTTCCAAAATCTATTTTTTCTACTGTTTCCGGAATTACAAAATGCAAATCAGCATAGCCTTGACCGTGAGCGTGAGACACCATATTTACCGGCATTCCGTCTACTGAAATGGCAATATCTGTGCCGTGATCAATATCAAAACCTCTTAAAAATATTTGCTCTGCTTTTCCCCCACCGGCATGTTGTCCGATAAATAATCCCGGAACTTTTCGAAGAATTTCCTGCGACGAATTTACAGGAGTGGTTTCTAAATCTATTTTTGAAATGACATTCATCGCCGAAAGTTTTGGTTGGATAACAATTTCATTCAATCTAAAAATATCATCTTCCATCACAATTACCTCCTCGGAAAAATTCAGGATGAAATTTGTTTTTTTATACCCTAAAGCAGTTATTTTGATTACATCTCCCAAAATCGTTTTATCCAAACTAAACAATCCAAATTCATTGGTGTGGGCATGACTCTCAGAATTTGTATTAACTAAATAGGCATTTTCAATTGGATTTCCATCACGATCCAAAATTTTCCCTTTTTGGATTTGGGCGTAAGAGGACAGCCCAAAAAGGGAAATCAATACTAAAACAATATTTTTCATAATGAATTATAATTGGTTTACCTTTTTCTCAAAGTTAGGCCCCAATTCATACAAACTAGACAGTAATTCGTCCTTGATAGGTTTGGTTTTGAGTGGTAAATTATTCGATTTATAAATCATCGCTAAATGGTATTGAATCTTTGGCTCAAAGGATTTCCCCGCTACATGAAGCTGAGCAATTTCTAAAGCCTTTTTATTATCGCCTACATTTAAGTACGCCCAGGCCAATAAATCATAGGAATCAGCAGTGGGCCTGTGTGCTACTTCAATCTTAGCAATTTCTATTGCTTTTTGCGCCGTATTTTTGTCCTCAGCATAAATCAAAGCATTGTATTTGTTGTACATCGCACCATAATTATTTTTCTCCATCATCGAAAAATAAGCGTTTCTATTTTTTATTTCTTCACTTTTATTTCCTTCAAATTGAGCAATTTGAGATTTTAATAAATAAAAATCTGGGGTGTTGTGTGTGGTGGCAATAGCATCAATAATTCGATTCGCCTCTTCAGTATTTCTTTCTTTCGAAAAAACAATCCAGGCAATTCCTTTTAGAGCATAGGAATAATTAGGATCTAGTGCTACTGTTTTTAAGAAACTGTCATACGAATCCTGAATTCTGCCAGCGTGACCATAAAAATCACCTAAGTTCGAATAGGACCAAATTTTAAGCACTTTATTATCTTCTTTTTCAGCAATATCTCTGGCTTTTTCCATAAAAGTAATAGCTGTTTCAAGATCGCCTTTGTGATCGTTCCATTTTGCCAAGCGAATCAAATAATCAAAACTATTCATATCCCTAATCGCATTCAAATTTTTGACTGCTTCCGGATAATTCCCAAGTTCCATTTGAACGTCGAAAAGTAATTTTTGAGTTTCTTTTTTTCCTTCACCTATTGCTAATGCTTTATTAGCTAATACCAATGCTTCTTTAAAACGATGCTGAGAGATATAATTTCTTGCTAAAGATCGAACCGTTGACACTCTGGAATAATCGTAGGCTTCGTTCGATTGTATTAATAATTCTTCCGTTTTATATAGGTTTTTAATATCGCCTGTATATTCAAAAAGGGTACTGTAATTAGCCGCTATCTGACTTAAATAACTAATTTGATTGGGTGCTGCATCGAATTTTTTTTGCCAAAAATCAATTTCATTCTGAGCAAAAGTCACTGATTTATTATCTTTTAAACCCAGATATTTCGTGTAATCATCTGCATTTGTAATTTGTTCTGATTTAGTCTCGCAACCGAATATTAATAGGATTGTGAAAACCAAAAATGGAATTATTTTTAAAGTTTTCATACTCTAATTATTTTGTTTGTTTGTTTGTTTGTTTGTTTGTTTGTTTGTTTGTTTGTTTGTTTTAAAAATAAAAAAACAGAGCGAAGATTATTAAATAAAGCGCTCTGTTTTTTTAAGAAAATACTACCAAGCAGAAGCTAGGTAAGGGAAAGTTGTGCTAAATGTTTTATCATTTGAATTCACATTATCTTTAGTAAGCCCTGGATTTGAAGTACCCGCTGATCCACCAAAAACCAATAATAATTCCACATCGATTACATCATCAGCCAAAGCTCTTCCTGTCAAAATATTAGTCCCATCAAAGAAAGTTGTTTTTGCTGTTTTAGAAACTCCTAATACATCCGTAGCTAAAAGACCGGTAAACTGAGCAGCCGTTTGTCCTAATGCATTAGTAGTATACCCTGGATTCAAGGCCATTAATCTAGATTGAAAAACAGATTGATATTTAGCACCCATTGCTGAAGGAATGGTACCGTTAAATTCATCTTTAGGAGATCCTGAAGCAATAAATACAGTGTTTATTGCCGGTCTAGCCATTTGATCTTGCTGTACAAAAGTACCTGTGAAATTAATACTTGGTTCAGAAACAGAATCTGAATCATTATTATCACAATTTACTGAAACAACTGCAGTTATTAATGCGATTGTTATAATTTTGAATTTATTTGTTTTACTCATGACGTTTGTATTTAGTTATTTTAAAAATCGTAGATTCCGATTTCATACTTTAAAATTAAAATAGTTATTGTTTTTTCTTGGTTTCTGCCCAAACATTTACTGTTCCTGAAGTACCTAGCATTGCTTTAGGAACTTCTACAACTACTGAAAGCACATTAGTCCCTGCAAAAGTATCTGTTCCAGGATTCTTGAATCCAGTTGCTGTACCAGCAAGAATAGCTTTAAATTGACCTAAGTCAAAAAAGAAGGGATCGTCTCTTGGTCCTGCAAAAAATTTCATTCCATTATTCTCTGCCGTTAATGCAGCAGCTCCATAAGAAGATATGGTAACACTTCCTGAGGCAGCAGCCGTTTTAATCGTGCTTGAAGTTCCTGGAGTACCTGGAGCTACCGGACCAAAGAAATACATCTTGTCATCTCTTTTGATAGCTTGGATCACTAAATCCTCAACATTGTCACCATTGTTGTCAATATTAATTTCGATCATTGTGTTTTCATCGAATTTTGCAGCACCAGTTGCATTTGGACTTAACAAGCCTTGTGTATTTACAGCAAAAACTAAATTATTAGTGTCTTGCCCTTGAAAAGCGTACACGTCAGTAATATCATTTGCACCACCCGATGCTGTAGCAGGAGCATCAATGTGATCCGCAGCTACTAAAATTAAGCCTGAAACCGCCACTAGCGAAAGACCTAAAATCATTTTTGATTTTTTCATTTTATTATAAATTTAAAAGGTTATACAAGCATTTACGGGATTGTACTTGATTTGGTTTTTTTTAACCCTAAAAAAAAATAGACTTTTATTTAAGTTACTTACAATCAATATTTTAAATACTTAAATAAAATTCAATTATTTTAAAAATTATTTTTTTTGGTATTACTAATCATAAAAAAGGTCAATTGTAAAGTAAGATTGTATAAATTTGTAAGAGATAAATAAAAAATAGTATGAGCCAAGAAGAATTGTTAGTCTTAATTTACAAGAAAGATGAAAGGGCATTTACACATCTATATGATATGTATTCGAAAAGCTTATTTTCCGTGATCAATGTTCTCGTAAAAAACAGAGAAGAAGCTGAAGATGTACTTCAGGATGTATTTGTCAAAATCTGGAAAAACATTGATTCCTATCACGAAAGTAAAGGTCGGTTCTACACATGGATTCTAAATATTGCCAGAAATACCTCTATTGATAAATTACGTTCTAAAAATTTTAATAACAGTCAAAAAAACCTTTCTTCAGATAATTTCGTAAATCATTTTGAAGACAGCAACAAACTGTCTGACAAAGTGGATACAATAGGGTTGCAGGAATTTGTAAAAAGACTGAAACCAAAATGTATTCAAATAATAGATTTACTTTTTTTTAAAGGTTACACCCAGCAGGAAGCTTCGGATGAGTTGGCAATACCTTTAGGAACTGTAAAAACACAAAATAGAAATTGTATTAATGACCTACGAAATTATTTGAAAGTATAATGGAAACAAAAGAATATATTGAATCAGGAATTCTGGAGCTTTACGTTTACGGTTTACTGAGTGAACCCGAAAACGAAGAAGTTACCACTATGGCGAAAAACAGTCCGGAAATAAATGCAGAAATTATTGCTATTGAGAAAGCGATTATTGCTATATCATCCAGCTTTTCACCCTTTCATTCTGTGGCTAATTTCGAAAAAATAAAAGAAAAGCTAGAACTTAAACATGCTCAAGTCATACCATTACAACCTACTAACAATAGAGCTCAGTACATTGGTTGGGCTGCAGCTATACTATTATTAGTTGGTATTGGGTACCAATACAATCAACTGGATCAGACCAATACACAAGTTGCTACTACAGCAATTGAGAAAGCTAAATTAGAAAAAGAATTTAATGTCTTAAAATTAAAAAATACAACAATTGAAACGAGTTTAGCCGTTGTAAGGGATACTAAAAATACAGTCGTAGCTCTTGGAGGGCAAACTGTAGCTCCGGAATCCTTTGCAAAAGTATACTGGAATCAAGACACCAAAGTGGTTTATATTGATGCTGCAGGCTTGCCAGAACCGCCAGAAGGAATGGTATATCAGGTTTGGGCGTTAAAATTAAGTCCGCTGACTCCTACCAGCATTGGATTATTAGAAGATTTTGATGTAAATGAACAAAAATTATTTGCAGTAAATAATGCTAATGAAGCGGAAGCCTTTGGAATTACATTAGAACCCGCAGGCGGAAGTTTGACTCCTACAATGGAACAATTATACACCTTAGGAAAAGTATAACTAATTCCTTTTTTGGATCAATATAAATAGGCTATCTCAAAAGGACAGCCTATTTATATATTCAAATTAACAGAATAAGCATTCTATTTTTACGATTTTCTGGTTTTTAATCCATACTATGTAATTTCAAAAACCTGTTTTTAAAGCCTTTCATCAAAAGCAAATAAAGCTTTAGCCTTCTTCAAGACAAGACTTAGTGCCGCTAGGCCATCTATTTGACGAAGTAATTGAAGTGAGTATACATCAAATTATCCTCAAAGCACAACCAAATCCGAAAAACAAGAAGTTATTCCGGGAGAAAGAAATTCCTATTCCATCTCTGCTTTTTACTTTTTATCAAACTCACCTCCTTGAGAGTGAAATAGATCTTTGGAAATCATAGGTTTTCCCAATTCGAAATACAAACAATAGTGACTGGTTTATTTTTAATTTGAGACAACCCTTTTTTTATATCATTTATTCTCCCTAAATTTAGTCTTTAAAACACCTTATCATGGCAAATCTTTATGATGGAAAAATGGCCTCAATTTTTGACGCCATGTACCAAACCTTTATTGATTATGATGCAGAATATCAATTCTATACCAATTTAATTAAGGAACACGAGTGCAAAACAGTTTTGGAAATTGGCAGTGGAACAGGCAATCTAGCCAAACGGTTTTTACAAAATTACATCGATTATATTGGTTTGGATTACAGCCAAAGTATGATTGCAATTGCCAAAAAAAGAAATGAAAATGGGATTTTTATTCTGGGAGACATGAGGGATTTTAAACTACAAAAACCTGTTGATTCCATATTAATTACGGGACGCTCTACCAGTTATTTGATAACAAATCAAGATCTAAATAATACGTTCTGTTCTATTTATAAAAACCTGAGTAAAGAGGGAATTCTCATTTTTGACTTTATAGATGCTAATAGATTTATCCCTTTTATTAAAGAAAATCCTGTAACACTTCACGAAGCTACCTACCAAGGAATAGACTACTATCGCAACAGCAAGTGGAGAACAACTGCCTTAGAAAATTTCATGCTGGATTGGACAGCACTTTATTACACCATGAAAAATGATAAAAAAGAAATAATTGCCGATGATTTTTCTACCGTTCGTGTTTTTACCTTAAACGAAATACAACTATTTTTATATTTAAACGACTTTGAAATCATTCAAACCATCGATAGAAAAACCTACGCTTACGATACGTATGTTATTGTTGCACGAAAAAAATAGAAAAAAAAATCCCGAGCATCAGACTCAGGATTTATATCAATACAAAATTATTTGCTATTCGTTGTGTAAAAACGCTTGTCTGTTCAGTAAAGTCTCTTCGCTTTCTACATGATTGTCATCCGGAATACAGCAATCTACCGGGCATACGGCCGCACATTGTGGCTCATCGTGAAATCCTTTACACTCCGTACATTTTCCGGGTACAATATAATACACTTCGTCAGAAATTGGAGTTTGAGCTTCATCGGAATCTACTTCGGACCCATCAGGCAAAATCACTTTCCCTTTCAGTTTTGTTCCGTCTTTGTATCTCCAATCGTCTGCTCCTTCATATATTGCGGTATTTGGACACTCGGGCTCACAAGCACCACAATTGATACATTCGTCTGTTATAATAATTGCCATCTTTTTATTGTTTTAAAGTCAAAATATCGAAGGTAAAATATCAAATGTTCTTTTGACATTAGGACTTTTGACTTTCGACATAATTATGCTTATTTTTGTGCAAAATTACAATCAAAACTATTCATAAGCAAACATTATGACATTAGAAACAAAAAAAAGTGTTTTTGTTGAATTAGGGAAATTTTTAAGTCAGTTTTCCGAAAACAACACGTTAAAAAATCCGACTGTTTTGCACAACGAAGCGTTTTTTGATGCTTTTGTTGACTTGATACAATTATCGCAATCGCATAATGGCTGGTACACCCCAGAAAACGTCTATTTCTCGATACATTCTTGGGCAGAAGCTCTGACAGAAAAGAACTTAAACCAATGGCTTTCCAGTTATACTATTCCAATACAAGAATCTAAAAACATCGCCTTAATTCTTGCCGGAAATATTCCGTTGGTGGGTTTTCACGATTTTCTATCGGTTCTAATTACAGGAAATAATGTGTTGGTTAAAACATCGTCAAATGACCAGCATTTATTACCTTTTTTAGCTAAATACATCATTGCAGTACAACCAGGATTAGCTAAGAATATTACCTTTGTAGATGGAAAATTAGAGAATTTTGATGCCGTTATTGCCACAGGAAGCAACAACACAGCCCGTTATTTTGAATATTATTTTAAAGACAAACCGTCTATTATTAGAAAAAGCAGAAATTCAGTAGCGGTTTTAACCGGAAATGAAACCCAAGAACAACTTACTGCTTTAGGCGAAGATATTTTTCGCTATTTCGGATTGGGTTGCCGCAATGTTTCTAAACTTTTTGTACCAAAAGAATATTCGTTTGTCCCATTTTTTGAAGCCATATTTGTGTACCAAGACGTCATTCATTACGAAAAATATGCTAACAATTACGATTACAATAAGGCGGTTTTTCTGATGAGTAATTTCAAATTACTGGACAATGGATTTCTGACTTTAAAAGAAGATCAAAGTCATGCCTCGCCAATTTCAAGTGTCTTTTATGAGTTTTATGACGACATTAATGAATTAAAAACAAAATTAAAATTAGAAAGTGAGCAAATACAATGTGTTGTAGCGGATAGAACGATTGATGACAATGTGGCTTTTGGACAAACTCAAAATCCCCAATTATGGAATTATGCAGATAATACCGATACTATTTCGTTTTTGTTAACAATATAGCTGAAAAAAGTACAATTATTCCGAATTAATTAACGTTTTTTAAACTCCTATTGTCGAAATTTGCACTTTAATTTTTTGGACATAAACTACACCATGAAAAAACACAACTACAGCGCAGGACCTTGTATTTTACCGCAAGAAGTTTTTGAAAAATCAGCACAAGCTATTTTAAATTTTAATGATTCCGGATTATCCCTTTTAGAAATATCACACAGAAGCAAGGATTTTGTTGCCGTTATGGACGAAGCGAGAACACTGGTTATTGAACTTTTAGGACTTGAAGGCAAAGGCTACAGCGCCTTATTTCTGGCAGGCGGAGCGAGTCTAGAATTTATTATGGCTCCCTATAACTTGATGAAAGAGGGCGGAAAAGCGGCGTATCTTGATTCCGGAACCTGGGCAGCTGGTGCTATAAAAGAAGCTAAGCTTTTTGGTGACACAGTAGTTGTTGCTTCCTCAAAAGACGAAAATTACAATCATATTCCAAAAGGATACGCAGTACCAGCAGATGCTGATTATTTTCACTGCACGAGTAACAACACTATTTTTGGTACACAAATGAAGGAATTCCCGGCATTGGACATGCCAATTGTATGTGACATGAGCTCTGATATATTTTCACGACAATTAGACTTTTCTAAATTTGATTTGATTTATGCCGGAGCCCAAAAAAATATGGGACCAGCAGGAACTACCCTGATTGTTGTAAAAGAAGAAATCTTGAGTAAAAGTGGTAGAATAATCCCAAGCATGTTGGATTACACTAAACATATCAAAGCAGAAAGTATGTACAATACACCCCCTGTTTTTCCGGTTTATGCTTCCTTGTTGACCTTACAATGGTTGAAAAATCTTGGTGGTATTGCCGCTATTGAAAAAATAAACAATGCTAAAGCAGCGTTGATTTACGGAGAAATTGACAGAAACCCATTATTCAAAGGCGCTGCAGCTGTTGAAGATCGTTCGAACATGAATGCTACTTTCTTATTAAATGATGAAGCACATGCTGCCACATTTGATGCAATGTGGAAAGCAGCGGGAATTTCAGGTTTGCCC
Source organism: Flavobacterium sp. LS1P28 (assembly GCF_003970335.1). Classification (NCBI taxonomy): domain Bacteria; kingdom Pseudomonadati; phylum Bacteroidota; class Flavobacteriia; order Flavobacteriales; family Flavobacteriaceae; genus Flavobacterium; species Flavobacterium sp. LS1P28. The sequence goes on from NZ_RYDI01000007.1 coordinate 54,022, forward strand.
GGACACCGTTCAGTAGGTGGTTACAGAGCTTCTATGTACAATGCACTCCCGTTAGAAAGTGTTCAAGTATTAGTGGATGTAATGCAGGCTTTGGAAAAAGGAATTTAAAAATTAAAATATTGAATGATTTAAAGATTTGAAAAATCAATTTTTAATCAATCACACATTAAACAACATAGATTGAATCTTTAAATTTTTCAATCTTTAAATATAAAATACAAATGAAAGTATTAGCCAATGACGGAATTTCTAAAAGTGGAATTCTAGCTTTAGAAAAAGGTGGATTTGAAGTAATAACAACAAAAGTAGCACAGGAACAAGTGGCTAATTTTGTAAACGAAAATAATGTAAGTGTGGTCTTGGTACGAAGTGCAACTAAAGTTCGGAAAGATATCATTGACGCTTGCCCAGGGCTGAAAATCATAGGTCGTGGTGGTGTAGGTATGGATAATATTGATGTGGATTATGCTAAAAGCAAAGGAATTCACGTGATTAATACTCCAGCTTCATCCTCAGAATCAGTGGCTGAATTGGTTTTTGCACATTTATTTTCCGGCGTTCGCTTCTTGCATGATTCGAACAGAAATATGCCGCTTGAAGGAGATACCAACTTTGATGGTTTGAAGAAAGCTTATGCGAACGGAATTGAACTAAGAGGAAAAACACTGGGAATTGTTGGAATTGGCCGTATTGGTCAGGCTACCGCTAAAATGGCGTTAGGACTAGGAATGAAAGTGATTGCTGCCGATAGTTTTATCCCGCAAGTAGATGTTAAAGTCGAATTTTTTGACGGACAAGCTATCACGACCACAATCGTTTCTCAATCATTAGAATCTTTATTCAAAGAAGCTGATTTCATTACGTTACACGTTCCTGCCCAAGATGGTTACATCATTGGAGAGGCAGCACTTGCTATTATGAAAGAGGGTGTAGGAATTGTAAACTGTGCCCGTGGCGGTGTTATTGACGAAGTTGCATTAGTAAAAGCATTAGACAGCGGAAAAGTATTATTTGCAGGATTAGACGTTTTTGAAAATGAACCAACTCCTGAAATGGCTATTTTGATGCATCATAAAATCTCGTTGACTCCACATATTGGAGCGGCAACAGGAGAAGCACAAGATAGAATTGGGACTGAATTAGCTTCCCAAATTATTAGCATATTAGGTTAGTATTTTCAAATTAAATATTTAATGAGAGGCTGTTTGATACAAACAGCCTCTTTTTTTGTTTAAAATCCTACCAATCAATGATTTGTTTTTCGTAACTTTATAATTCAATTTTTTATCATGAAAAAAAGTTACTGCATCATTATCGTCATTTTTTGTGTGATTTTGGGATGCACATCTTCTAAAACTGCATTTCCAAGTACCGAGAAATCTGTTGCCGCTCAAGGCGACACAGTTCGTATTGCAAATGAGGAACTGGAATACGAGGTGATAATTATTGATCCTGGTTTTAGCCTTTGGCTTAACTCAAGGGCTTTTCCAAGAAATTATCATTCCCAACCTTTTTTGGAAAGCAAAAACCAACTTTATGTGATGGAATGGAACAGTCGGGTGTTGCAACCGCAACGCTATGATCCCAATTTGTATGAATTGACAATCAATTATGACCTTAACATTGATTACGGGTATGAAGTAAATTATTTGATCTACAATTATATGATTTATTTTCAAAACACGCATAAACAAAAATTCTTTGGTTTTGTCCCCATCAGATAATGTCACTATCTTTGTATTGATTATAAATAAAAATGAACAAACTGAAACAGCGTTGGGGGATTGAAACTAATTTCCAACTTACCCTTATATTTATTGTTTTTGCAATAACCGGATCCGCATCGGCATGGTTGTCCCAACCTTTTTGTTTTTGGCTGGGAATTACTTCCGAAGAATTAGGGCATTGGTTTACTCCTGTTCGGTTAGTTCTAATTTTCCCTATCTATCAAGTATTATTAGTGTTAATAGGCTTTTTGTTCGGACAGTTCAAATTCTTTTGGACTTTCGAAAAAAAAATGCTTAAACGCATGGGATTAGAATTTATTTTTAAGAAATAACTAAAAACGCCTCGAATTACGAGGCGTTTTTGTTTTTAATTACATACTTGTAAATCCAAGTTAAGGTAAAGGTGGGAATAAAATCCGAAAACGGTAAAATTTCTTCCAGAAAAGTAATCACTCCTCCTACCCGTCCAATTGTTCCTTTATACATCCATGTCATCAAAAAACCGGCTAGAGGAGCCCAAATTACATCTGAAAACTCCCCTATAAAAGGAACAACGAACGAAAGCATACCGATGGCATCAAACAGAATTCCTAAAAAGAGATTTCTGGTCTTACTGCTTTCTGCGCTAACGGACACCTGTTCTGTCATAGAATTTTGATTTTATTTTGGAATGCGTACAAATCTAGTGCCAATTATTTTTTGAGTTTATCCTGATATATTTTTTTTAATTTATCAATTTTGGGTGTGATCACATAACTGCAATATCCTTGTGTTTTGTTCTGATTGTAGTAGTTTTGATGGTAATCCTCCGCTACATAAAACTTCGTTGCTGATGAAATTTTAGTAACAATTGGTTTTCCAAATGTGTTTTCCGTAGTCATCAAAGCCATATAATCCTCGGATAACTGTTTCTGGAAAGGATTGTGGTAAAAAATTTCACTTCGGTATTGCGTCCCAATATCATTCCCCTGACGGTTCAAGGTTGTAGGATCATGTGTGGCAAAGAATATTTCCAATAGCTCTCCAAAACTTATTTTATTAGGATCAAACGTAATTTCAATCGCTTCGGCATGACCAGTGTCACCAGTACCTATTTGCTGATATGTAGGATTTACTGTGTTTCCGCCTATATATCCTGAAACTACCTTGCTCACGCCGTCTAGTTGTAAAAAAACTGCTTCGGTACACCAGAAACAACCTCCCGCAAAGGTTGCCACTTCCATTTTGTTTTGTATTTCCATATTTTTTGTTTCTATACTTTTAGGCAAAGTACTATTTTTTTCTTTTGCACAAAATGAAAAAGGCAATAGTGCTAAAAAAATCCCAATTATTTTATTCATAACCTATGATTTAAGATCAAATTTATTCATTAAATCGTTGTGAATATCCACTCTTAACTAAAGTTTATAGTTTGTCAAAGGAAAATAAACGGTGTTCCAATTCATAATCATGAAAATCTTTGTTTCTTTGTAAAAATAGATTATAATGATACAAGCCAAAAATTTACATAAATATTACGATCAACTCCATGTGTTGAAAGGAGTTGATTTACATATTCAAAAAGGAGAGATTGTCTCTATCGTTGGTGCTTCAGGAGCCGGAAAAACAACACTTTTACAAATCCTTGGTACTTTAGACAAGCCAAGCCTTGAAAACGGAATTGAATTACGCATCAACAATGAGGACATTCTGACGATGAATGACAAAAACTTATCCAAATTCAGAAACTTAAATTTAGGTTTTATATTCCAATTTCACCAATTGTTACCAGAATTTAGCGCATTAGAAAATGTGTGCATACCTGCTTTCATTGCTAATAAGCCCAAAGTTGAAACGGAAATTGAAGCTAAAAAACTACTGACTTATCTTGGTCTTTCCCATAGAATGAATCACAAACCCAACGAGCTTTCCGGCGGGGAACAGCAACGTGTGGCGGTGGCCAGAGCGCTTATTAATAAACCTGCTATCATTTTTGCTGATGAGCCTTCCGGGAATCTAGACACGGCTTCTGCTGAAAACCTACATCAATTATTTTTCAAACTGCGTGATGAATTGGGACAAACGTTTGTAATTGTAACACACAACGAGGAATTAGCCAATATGGCCGACAGAAAACTAATAATGGTAGACGGTTTGATTAGTAATTAGGAGCTATTTCCAGCTATACACTCTATCTTTTTATTTTTAAAGAAAAAATAAAAAGGATGCCGTTTCTATCTGGGCTATACCTTGAAAGAACTAGCTGTACTTCCTAAAACAAATTAGTATCCAAAGTCATCCTCTATAATGAATCCATCAGAACTTAAAGATTTCCTCGACGAAAAAGTCCTACAATACAACACACTCGATTTCATAGAAAGTGATCCGGTACAAATCCCGCATTTGTTTTCACAAAAAGAAGACATTGAAATTGCCGGTTTTCTCAGCGCTACCATTGCTTGGGGAAACCGTAAGATGATTATCAAAAATTCACATCGCATGATGGATTTAATGGGAAATGCACCGTATGATTTTGTCATGTCACATACAGAAAATGATTTGGAACAATTGGAATTGTTTGTACACCGCACTTTCAACGGACAGGATTTTGCTAGTTTCATCAGAAGTTTGCAGCACGTTTATGCCAATCATGGTGGTTTAGAAGCGGTTTTCAGCAAACATCAGGAAACTCATTCGATGCAAAAAAGCATCCATGAATTCAAGAAAATATTTTTTGAAATTCCGCATCCGCACAGGACCCAAAAGCACATCTCCGATCCGCTGAACAATTCAGCAGCAAAGAGAATTAACATGTACCTCAGGTGGATGATTCGTCAAGATAATAAAGGAGTCGATTTAGGAATCTGGAAAAGCATTTCACCCGCTTCATTATCTTGTCCCTTGGATGTACATTCCGGTAATGTAGCCCGAAAATTAGGTCTCTTGACACGCAAACAAAATGATGGAAAAGCCTTGTCTGAATTAGATACAAACCTTCGTAAATTAGATGGTATAGATCCTGTTAAATATGATTTTGCTTTGTTTGGACTGGGGGTTTTCGAGGGATTTTAGCAGGGGTAAAAGTTAATTTAATTTTAGGGGATTTTTTTTCTATGGTGTAAAATAGTTTACATTAAAATAACCCGAAAATTTCATCTGTCATAAATAGCCTTAGAAAAATCGAACTTAAACTTGATGAAAACCTACTTGCGTATCTTCGCTTAAAATATTTATCCTTTACAATTGTGTTTTTAAAATTCTATTTATTGGATCTTGAAAGCCACCTATTCTTTTGTCTTCTTTTCGATTAAAATGATGGCTCCAAACCAAAAATTTTGACTTTAAAAAAAACAAAAAATTTGTTTGGATAAAAAAGTATTGAGGTCAGTATTAAATTTCATATATTTAAAGTCTATAAAAGACCGATAAAATGGTAATTCCCAAAGGTCAAAACCTTATAGAGTTTGCTGAACGCTTTAATAGTGATTAAATTTGTAGATAATACCTTTTAAAAATAAAATGCTCAGAGAAGTATGTTTGTAGAAACTGTAGTCATACTAAAAGTCAAATTCGCAAAGACTATACAAGAACCTAAAACATTTGTAATGATACTGAATAAACTATGGCTAATACGCTATTCCATAAAGTAAAATTTGGATTAAGAAAAGCATTTTTCATTTGCTTTGAAATGGCTACAACCACAAAAAGTCTTTCTGCATCTCAAATGGGTGTTCAATTTGGAGTTCAAAAAAAAATAGCAAGAATGTTTATGTAAAAAGTTCGAGAAGCAATGAAATCAAGTAAAAATTTTCCATGAAAGGGATTATAAATGTAGATGAATCCGTTGTTGGTGGTTTGGAGAAAGGCAGATAATATTTGTCATAAAGAAATAATATGCGGTTAGATACCGACCTCAAGAAACTAATTCATTAAAAATAAAAACTATTCAATATGCGATTGCGTATATAAGTAATAGGAACGATATATTGTTGCGTATTATAATGTCAAACCTATAATAAAGACTGAGGTTGAGTTAAAAACAAATACAACATTATTTTAATCTCATTACTTAATTAAATATTAATAATAATTTTAATTTAGATTTTCCAAATATAATCCATGAAACAAAAATTTATAACAGTACAAAAACTAAATAAAATGGACGAACTTATACTGTTTTTCCCCTTAAAAATAAAAGACAAAAACCGTACTTTATTCCCAAAATTAAAAGCAGTAGACAATGAGTGATTTGAAAAAAATCGTCTTGGCTGAAGATAATTCTATTTTTTTATTATTATTAAAGTTTCGATTGGAAAAAGAGGGCTATAAAATCCTGACAGCTGTAAATGGAAAAGAAGCACTTGAAATAATAGAAGAACACAATCCTGACTTAATTTTGACTGATATCATGATGCCTTTTATTAGTGGTTTAGAAGTTATCAGCTATGTAAGAAATAAATTGAACCTACAAATCCCAATCATCGTTTTTTCATCGGCGGGACAAGAGGAAATTGTTCTTAAAGCATTTGATTTAGGCGCTACTGATTTTATGAGTAAGCCTTTAAGTCCTAACGAACTAGTGATTAGAGTAAAAAGATTATTGCGCTAACAAGTCCCTATAAAGAACCCTGGGGTTGCTATATGAATACAAATTATTACTTACTTGACTATTTCAATGGGTCACCACTTATCATTCAAGTGGCATGGATGATAAGTGGTCTTTTTATTCTTATTCTTCTTCCTCTAATACTATACTTGAAATATTTGAGAAGCCATCTGAGAAAAAAAGAACGGATTACGGCTGAATATGAAAGCAAATATGAAACGCTTCTAATCCGATATCTATATTCTGGAGATGAAGAACAAGAGATCAGTCCGGAACAGCAAGTGATAATAGATGAATTAAAAGACTCTCTAACGGATCTATTCAAACGGAAAATTTTAATTGCTGTTTTGCTAAAGTTAAAAAATGAGGTTTCAGGAGAAATTGATGAATCTATTCAAAAACTCTATTTTCAAACTGGTCTTATCAACTACACTTTATCGCAATTAAAGCATAAAAAATGGTATATTATTGCCAAAGTAATCCGGGAATTAAAGCAATTTAAGGTAAAGGAAGCACATGATGAAGTGATTGTTCACATAAACCATCCCCGAAGAGAGGTTCGAAAAGAAATGCAATTGTATATGGTCAATTTATTTTATTTTGAAGGACTGAATTTTTTAGACATTTTAGAAACACAACTGTCTGAATGGGATCAGATTCAATTATTAGAAGTCCTACAAAGACTGGAAAATCAGAATATCTCTAATATTAAATCCTGGTTGGGTTCCCCTAATGATTCAGTAGTCATATTTTCTTTGAAACTAGCAAAAACGTACAATCAGTTTGAAGCAAAAGAGGAACTAATCCATTTGTTGTACCACATTAATAAAAAAATAAGACTAGAGTCCATTCAAGTATTGAGTTATTTAAATGCCTCAGAAGCCAAAGAAATTTTGAAAATCAATATAGAGCAACGCAGTCCGGAGGAACAAATTGCTTTTTTTAAAATGATGGAAAATTTATATGAAACCAGTGACGAATTGTTTCTGATGCAATACATACATTATACAATTTTTGAAATTAAGGTTTCCTCATTAAAAATTTTAAAAATCCTTAATACCGAAAAATTCAATCTGCTTAAATTAGAATCTTCTGATCCACAATTTTTGAAAATTGTTAATTTTATTGAAAACAATTAAGTATGGGAAACAGTACTGAACAAATTATATTTGAAACAATCCATTATTTGTTTTTTATTTATAGCATGACGGCTATAGTGTCTTATCTCATACTTGCCGCCATTTCTGCTGTAGAAACAATAGAATACAAACGAAAAAACAGTTTTGTGAATTACATAGAAATATTATCTTCAAATAGCTCCCCTTCCATTTCAATTATAGCTCCAGCCTATAATGAAAGTTTAAATATCGTTGAAAACGTACGCTCTTTATTGTCAAACCACTACGTAAATTATGATGTAATTATAGTAAATGACGGTAGCAAAGATGACAGTTTAGAAAAACTCATTCTGGTGTATGAACTAGTGCCCGTATCCTTGCTTATTAACGAACAAATCCCAACCAGACCGCTCAGAAAAGGAATTTACAAATCAACAAATCCTGCATTTGAAAAATTAATTGTTGTTGACAAAGAAAACGGAGGAAAAGCAGATGCTTTGAATATGGGCCTTAATATAAGCAACAGTAAGTATGTTGCCTGCATAGACGTCGATTGTTTATTGCTTGAAGATTCACTCCAAAAAATGATTAAACCCTTTCTTGAAACTACTGACAGAAGAGTTATTGCTGCTGGAGGAGTCATTAGAATTTCGAATTCCTGCATTGTCAAAGAAGGCAAGTTGCAAGATATCAATTTTCCTAAAAAATTACTAGAGCAAGGCCAGATCCTAGAATACATTCGTGCTTTTTTATTAGGAAGAATGGCCTGGAGCAGACTTAATGGGTTGTTAGTGATTTCCGGCGCTTTTGGCTTGTTTGACAAAAAAATTGCGATCAGGGTAGGCGGTTATGACATCCGTACGGTAGGAGAAGACATGGAACTTGTAGTACGAATGAGAGGCTACATGGAAGAACAGAAAAAAAAATACAAAGTTGCCTATATTCCTGATCCGCTGTGTTGGACGGAAGCACCTGATAATTATAAAACATTTATTTCACAAAGAAACAGATGGACTCGCGGAACTATTGAAACTTTGAGAAGACATCGAAAAGTTGGATTTAATCCAAAATACAAGGCGCTGGGAATGCTGAGTTATCCCTATTGGTTTTTTTTCGAAAGAATGGCTCCTATCATAGAAGTGGCAGGTCTGCTCTATTTTGGAATTCTTATTGTGTTTAATCAAGTACGCTGGGATTATTCTCTTGCCTTTTTACTTTTAGCCTATTTATTTACCGTTTTCTTTTCTTTAATATCCTTAATTACAGAAGAACTCACCTATCATCAGTATAAAAAGAAAGGAACAGGCGTTCACTTATTGCTAATTGCTTTTTTAGAACCATTTGTCAATCATCCCTTTATTTTATATGCAGCAATTCAAGGGAATAGCGATTACTATTTTAATAAAAAGAAAAAATGGGGAGAAATGACCCGAAAAGGAATGACTAAAGCATCTAATTAAACGCAAATGAAAACGAAATTTACTTATAAAAAAAGTTTAGAATATATTTACGCTACGGTTTCGTTGATCCTTATATTTTGTCTGTTGAGTTTCATTGATGTATTCAAAAATTTTGAATTACTGTCATTTATTTATAAAGTATTGAATGATTTTTTTACGGGAATACTCCTCGGAGTATTATTTTTCCCACTGTATTTAGGATTAGAATATATAAAAAATACTATTGGAATACTGGTTATCAGAATACTATTCTCCAGTATCGTACTCATCCAAGTTGGATTAACGGGATACAGCCTTACCACTCATATCAATCTTGGAGCAGACCTTCTAGGTTATTCATTGAGTGATATGTACACCACTGTTTCTGCATCTTTATCCTTATCCTTGCTGACATTTTTACCTTTTGTAGTTATACCTGCAATGTATTGGGGACTGAACTGGTTGTTCCATTTATTTGGACATAAAATCAACACAAAAATTTTACTTTTAGTGGTATTCTTTTTTGGAAGTTTGAATTTATTAATTGCCAATAGCAATAAAACTGCTTCTCAAAACAAATTAAATTTTTTGTTGAGTGATATTCTAAGAGCTAAAAATGACATCGCTTTAGCGTCTCAAGGCGACTTCTCTTTTAAGAAAGAATACCCATTAGAACGAGCCTCTGAAGAAACTAAAGATGTCCTGGCTTCGTTTTTTAACATTCAAAAAGAGAAACCAAATGTGGTTTTTATAATTGTTGAAGGACTTGGTAGCGATTTTACTAACAATGGCGATTATAAAGGTTTCACGCCTTACCTTGACGCCTTGGTATCAAAATCGCTTTACTGGGAGAATTTCGTGAGCAATGCAGGTCGAACATTTGGCGCACTCCCTTCATTAATAGGTTCGTTGCCGTTTGGAAAAAATGGCTTTATGGAATTGAATCCCTTACCCAAGCACAATTCACTAATCAGTATTTTGAAATCAAATGGATACACTACCAATTATTTTTGTGGTGATGACTCCAGTTTTGACAAAAAAAGTAATTTCCTGGAATACAATGGTATCGATAAAATTGTAGATATCGATAAATTTGGCCCAGGATATACAAAAACAAAGAAAAATGCAGGCGGTTTTTCCTGGGGCTATCCTGATGCGGAGATTTTTCGTAAAACATTATCTGAATTAAAAGATACTAAACAACCTCGCCTGGATATCATCATGACGCTTACCAATCACGAACCCTTTAATTTTCCTTCTAAAAAAGCGTATTTAGAAAAAGTAGAACGCATTTTAGAAACCAAATCATATTTTGAAAAAGACAAATGGAACGATTACAAAGATATTTTTGCGTGTTTGTTGTACACAGACAATGCGATACAGAATTTCATGCAAGCCTATGCTAAAAGACCCGAGTATGCAAACACCATTTTTATTATTACGGGGGATCACAGGTTAATTCCAGTTCCTCAAAAAGATAATTTATCCCGTTTTCATGTTCCTTTTTACATTTACAGCCCCATGTTGAAGAAAACGGCAACATTCAAATCTATTTCTTCCCATAGCGATGTTACGCCAAGTTTAATTTCTTTTTTGACAAATAATTATGAATTTAATCCATTAGAAAAAACGACCTGGCTTGGTCAGGGACTCGACACCGTGCGAGAATTCAGAAATATCCATAGCATTCCGCTGATGCGATACAAAGGAAGCATCAATGATTATATTTATAAGGACTATTTCTATTCTGATGGGACTGTATTTAAGATTGATGAAAATTTAAATCTTAGTGAAGCAAACAACGACATGACTGAAACGATAAGCAATTTTTTTACTGATTTCAAAAAATTAAATGCTTATTTAACTACAAAGAATAAAATCACAAAGGCTGCTACAAGCTTTAAGAAACCTGCTTATACGTTTACTGCTGAAGAATTTTTGACCATTAAAAAATTAACAAAAGGATTGAATCGTGATCAGGTTTTCTTTTTAGCCAGAGAATTAGCATTTACAAAAGAGCGTGAAAAAGCCCGATTATTATGTGATTACATCTTGAATGAACTTCCTAATTATGGCGAAGTAAGAACACTCAAAGGCCGAACGTTAGCTTGGGATGGCGATTATAAAAACGCCGAAAAAGAATTATTGGAAGTTATCAACAGAACCCCTTTTTATAGCGATGCCTATTTAGCACTGATGGATGTGTATTGGTGGTTAGGGCAAAACAATAAAGGGGTCGCAATTGGCAAGCTAGCATTGGGTAATCAAATAAATGATGCAGAATTGGGTTATAAACTGGCACAAGCATACTATAGAATTCACAATCTAAAAAATTCAAACACACTGATTGATAGCCTATTGATACTATATCCTAAAAATAAAGAATACTCTAATTTTAAAAAAAATCTGAAAAAATGATTTCAAAAATAATGCTAAAACTACTTTTTCTAGCCCTGTTTTTTGGCGGCTTTCAAATGTCCGCACAAGAAACTAAATTTGAGGGAGATCCTGATGCTTCTTTTGAAATTGCTCGCAATTTAGCTTTTAATCAACAACGCAAGCAGGCACAAGACACCTTGTTATTCATTTTGACAACATATCCTAATTACCATGATATCCGCTCTTTTTTAGCGACAACCTATTCTTGGGACGGCGACTATAAAAAAGCAAGAAAAGAATTTAATTATGTCCTCGAAAAAGACATTGAGAATAAAACTACCTGGATAGCTGCCATAAAAAATGAATTGTGGGGAGATTTGCCATTTGCCGCATTAGAAATGACAAATAATGCTTTAAAAATATTTCCAAAAGACACTGAACTATTGTATTTGAAGGCGAGCGCACAAGAAAACAGCAATAATACATTAGAAGCATTAAGCACGATTCAGCTCCTATTAGATACAAATCCGGAGGATCAGAAAGCCAAAGACTACAAGGCGAATTTAAACAATGGCTTGAGCCAAAATGCCATAGGAATAACTTCCTCCGTAGACCTTTATTCCGATGTTTTTGATCCAATGCAATACCATGCGCTAATGTACAGGCGGCAAACGAAATACGGAAGCATCATAGGAAGAGTAAATTTCAACAGGAGATTCAACGAAAATGGAGTGCAATATGAAGTAGATTTATACCCAAAAATTACAAAAGGACTATATGCCTATGTGAATTTTGGCATCGCCAGTACTTTTTTGTTTCCAGATATAAAATATGGTGCTGAATTATTTAAATCACTACCTAAAAGCTTTGAAATTTCCCTAGGATTCCGCACCTTGAAATACAATACTACCACCAATATTTATACTGGATCTCTGGGCTGGTATACCGGAAACAGTTATTTATCTTTCCGTCCTTACTTTACTCCCGGAGTAACAGGAACCAGTATATCCGGGACTTTTACCTATAGAAAATACCGAAGTGACGCTGATAATTATTTAGGAGTAGCCGTTAGTATGGGTTTCTCTCCGGAAATTAATCAGTTCGCTATTGATGAAAATGCAGCTAAATTTGTCGCCTTAGAAGCCCAAAGAATTAATCTTGGGTATTATTTTACCTCATCTAATAAGCAAAATGCCTGGGGAACACAATTAGCGGTTACACACCAAGAAATAATATTTGACCAAGGAAATTTCTTTTGGATTTATTCTCTAGTACTTTCATGGGAATTAAAATTCAAATAACCGATTCCCATTTCTAATTTAATTTTCCAAATCTTTTTTTGCTTCAAAAGAAGGATTCTTCATGTATAAAAAATCGAACTCACTGTTTCTAAAAACCAATAAAACAAATGCTGAAAAACTGCTTTTTGTTAAAAACGATTCTGCTTTTTTAAGATTATGTGTTTTGAAGCATTTTAATGCAATACATCAAAAATATTTTTTTTTGATGTATTTTATATGTAATATTATAGTGCAAAATATTAATAATCAAATACCTATTAAAAAAAATTCCACTTGACAAACATTAATTTAAGTAAATGATTGTAAATAGTATGATTCGCTTTAAACGCAGTTTAAAAGGAAAAACATCCGAGCAAATCAATATTTTTTATCAAGCACTATAACTTGATAAATATTCAGCTGGTTTAATTCTTCATTTCAGAAGCTTTTACAGATGCCTAAATTTTTATCATTATCCAATTTGTTATTGAGTAAAGTCGAATAAATAGTATAAACGATATTCAGGATTAATTTAAATGTATAGATTTGCAGTAGGATTTTTAATCAATAAGTGTAATTTTTTTCAGGACGAGACACGGCTATGTAAGAAAAGAACTTTTAATACAATTAGTTCTCATGATTCATCCGCCCAAACGCTGCGATGAAATAGACGGAATTGCTTGTGAAATATTAAACGGAGCGCCAGATTTTTGTTCTGTACCATTTATTGTAAAGTCCGGCATACAATTTTTTGTGGAAACTAAGGTATCACAGAGTGTTTGGCATGGTAAACGGATCATTTTCAGAGTCAGCTAAAGATATATCTCAAATGAAACTATCAGAAAAAAAATTTTTAAAAAAATTTTATCTCAATCCATCTGCTTGTAGTTTAAGCGATTTGGTTACAGGAGAATATATTGAAGTGAATGACGCATTTTGCAATTTGCTCGGATTTGATAAAAATGAAGTCATAGGTAAAGCACCTGTGGAATTTGGTATTTTAACACTTGAAAGTCTAAATACCCTATACCTGAAGATAGATACCAATCAAAAAATATCTAACCTGGAAGCAAATCTGATAGCGAAGAATGGAGATGTGAAGCATGTGCTGTTATCGGCAGATAATGTATATATCCGGAATAAAAAATGCCGTTTTACTGTTGTCCATGACATTACCAATCACATACAGGCCAAGCAGGCGCTGGAAGTAAGCGAAGGAAAATACAAAACCTTGCTAAATGCATCTCCCGATGGTATTTTATTAATCAATATGAAAGGAGTCATTACTGAGGTTTCTGAAATCGGGCTTGAATTATTTGGCACCGATACCAAAGATGATTTGGTAGGCAAAAAAATTTTCCGATTCATTCCATTTGATGAAAAAAATACGATAAGAAAAATCATTGAAAAGACAATGAATGAAGGACTATCACAAAATATTGAATTAAAAATTAGAAAGCTAAATCAATCGTTATTTGCCGGTGAAACGAGTGTCACTTTAATACAGGACCCGGATGGGGTGTCCTTATCATTCATGATCATCATCCGTGATATTTCACAACGTAAGAAGATAGAGGCAAAACAACTTCATGCCGACCGGATGGCCAACCTTGGAGAAATGGCCACAGGTATTGCACATGAGATCAACCAGCCATTAAATATCATTTCTATGGTAATGGATAAGATTTTATTTGAGTCTGCCAAAACCGAAACTATCAACATTGAATTCCTTGAAAATAAATCAAGCAAAATTTTTGAAAATATAATCCGGATCAGGAACATTATAGATCATATCAGGGCATTTTCAAGAAACGACAGCGATTACATATTGACAGCTTTCGATATTAATTCAAGCATCGAAAATGCCGTTACTATATCAATAGAACAGTTGAAACACCTTGGAATCAACCTGAACCTCCAACTTGATAAACAAATTCCTCATATAGTTGGCAATACCTACAAATTTGAGCAGGTTATTATTAATCTGCTGGCCAATGCCAAAGATGCAATAGAAGAAAAGCAAAGCATACAGGAAGATTATTTTGAAACACTCATTGGGATCAGAACGTATCAGCAGAATCAATTTCTAATCGTAGAAGTTACAGATAATGGTATTGGCATTGGAAATGACGATATCAATAATATTTTACTTCCTTTTTATACTACAAAAGATGAAGGAAAGGGAACCGGAGTTGGATTATCAATCTGTTATCAGATAATCAAGGAAATGAACGGAACCATAGACATAACGAGCGATCATTTTTATGGAACGAAAATAAAACTAGTTTTGGATACTCAAAAGAAAAAGTAAAAATGGAAAAAAAAGAGAAAATAAAAATCTTGATCATTGATGATGAGAAGCAATTCACAGAAGAATTGATTGGTTTTTTTCTGGATTCAGACTTTGAATTTTATGAGGCCAACACAGCCGCAGAAGGGAAAAAAGTATTAAAAAATAATAAAATTGATCTTTTAATCCTTGACGTGCGGTTGCCTGGTGTGAATGGCCTTGATATTCTGAAAGAGGTAAAAATCCAATACGCTGAGATGGAAGTCATCGTCATTTCGGCTCATGGCGATATGGATACGGTGATCAAAGCCATGCGATTTGGGGCATTCGATTATTTGCGCAAACCTTTCCGGTTTATTGACATTCAGATTGCGATTGAGCGTACCCGAAAATATCTTCAGATGCAACGAAGGCTGAAGCAGATGGAAGAAAAGAACTCATTAATATCCAAAACCCTCGAAGATAAAATCAACCGACAGTTTATCGGAGTCAGCCCACAGATTTTGAATGTATTTGAACAAGCCATCATCGCCGCAAATTATCCCGATGCTAATGTGCTGATAACCGGCGAAAGTGGAACCGGAAAAGAAAATATTGCCAGAATCATACATTATTCGAGCGAAAAGAAGGATCCTGTTTTTTGTGCCGTTAATAGTAGTGCCATTACAGAATCACTTTTGGAAAGCGAATTTTTTGGCCATAAAAAGGGATCGTTTACCGGTGCCATCTCCGATAAAATGGGTTACTTTGAAGTGTGTAACGGCGGTACCCTATTTCTTGACGAAATCGCAGATATGCCATTAAATCTACAGGCGAAAATTCTGCGTGCCACGGAAGAAAAGGTAATCACCCGGGTGGGGGATACAAACCCGATACATACTGACTTCCGGATTATTTCTGCCACCAATCATGATATTTATAAAAAAGTGGAGCAAAAAAAATTCAGGCTCGATCTGCTTCACCGGCTCAATACACTGCATATACATATTCCGCCCCTTAGGGAAAGGCCAGAAGATATCAAACCTCTGTTGATCCATTATGTTGATGACTATGCAACGAAATTTAAAAAACCAAACATTCATATCTCCAAAGAGGTTTTTGATGCGCTCCTAAAATATGATTTTCCTGGAAATGTCAGAGAATTGAGAAATATGACCGAAAGGGCCCTCATTCTTTGCAAAGGCAACCTGCTCGGGATAAATGACTTCCCTGTAAAATCGCAAAAAATATCCTCATCGGAAGCTCATTCTGATTCAGTCAATCTGAGAACCCACGAAATTAAAATGGTACGTAAAGCTCTACAAAATTGTAAATGCAATCAGACGGCTGCAGCTGATATGCTGGGAATTACCCGCGATGCTCTCTTGCGAAAAATGAAAAAGTACAATATATCTGTTAATAAAAACGAAGAGTAAAAAACGATAACCAACAATACTTCTGATATAAAAAGTATCGTTCTATTCAGGAGATCTCAGATCAGGTCTGGGAAGGGTCAATGTTATTATCAGATTCGGGAAGGACGGTCGGATTAGGAATGCTCCTTGACTCAGGAAGTCTCGGACTTACAAATTTACCTATCCGTTTTGTAAGTTGAATTCGTTAACCTTTTTGTGGATAATGTAACTGACGAAGTTAATTGCACTTAACCATTTGTTGAGAGCCTGCCTACCAAATGAAGTTCTCCCATTTCCGCACATGTGTGCGATAATTTCAATTATTATCCATTTTTACTAATCTTTTCGTAAAAAATATATTAATATAATTTATTTTTTTTATAAAAAATCACAATTAATTAATGATATTGAAATAATGTCTTGTTTGTTTTTAACTCAACCCCAGTCTTTACTGAAGGTTTGACATTATAATATGCAACAATATATCGTTCCTATTACTTATATAAACACCTATATACCTTAATTACAGCATACTGTACTGTATAATACAATGCAATATTCCTGTTTACTTACTTTTCGGCACACTACTTGTAATACGCTCAGAACAAGAGGTAAGCCGTCTCTCTAATTTGTAAAGCACGGTTTTATTAATAACTTAATTTAATAAAAAATGGCAGTAGAAAAAACAATTGGATCATCTAGCCTCGTAGAGGTTATTGATCGTATCTTGGACAAGGGTGTTGTAGTTGATGCCTGGGTAAGAGTTTCGTTGGTAGGTATTGAGTTACTTGCTATTGAAGCAAGAATCGTTGTTGCCTCAGTTGAAACATACTTAAAGTATGCAGAAGCAATTGGATTAACTGCTAAAGCCGCTTAGGCATTTGTAGTTAAAAAATAGGTGTTCTTGCTAAATCATCCTTACGGATTAATGCTCGGAAGCATGATTTACCAAGAATTTCTATTTCAAACTCATCAATCCCTATTTTTCATCAACCTATTCAACCACAATGAATACTCAACCTGAATTAAATATAGATGGTTTTTTCGACAATATTATAACATCTTATGAAAGCCGGATTCAAAAAATTCAAACTGTCTTTCAATCATCCGAAAATATTACAGAATCATCTTATTCCTTGTTCGGGAATGTCAATAATTCTCTAAACGAACTTACAAAGGAAATAGAGATATTAAATTCCAGACTTAGCGAAACTCTGGCAAAAAATGGCTCCCTGCGAAAAAAAGATTACAATACAATAATGTCGTGTATTTTTGATATAATCGATGAAAAGAGAAGCGAAGCCGAAAGCCAGTTTTTGAATTTTGTTGAAACCCAGAAAGAAACTGCCCAATCGCTTAAGAATGGTCTGTTAGGTCTTAAAGACATTACCTCACCAGATGCGCTGGAAAGAATAAGCATCATCAAAGAGCAGCTTTCTCAAATCCCCAAACTACAGGAAATGAGAAAGGAAAAGGTAATGAAAACATTCTTGAATTTTCAGAAAATACATAACAGTATGATAGAATGCCTTGAAAACTTACTTAAAAAAGGCGATAATATTCTGGTAAAGGATATAAAAAAAGTTAAAGATCAAATAATTAAAGAGAATCAAGGCCTTATGTCAAGTATCCAATAGGGTAAATAACCATAGGGAATTAAATATTCATTAATAATTAAAAAATAAAAAATGAGACTATCATCAGAAATGAAAAATTTAAGCGAAGACATACTTGCTTCATTCAAAAAAAGAAACAAGGAAAATGAAGAGCTTGTAATTGAAGTACAAAAAACCCTTGATGGATTTCAAAAGGATCATCAAGAGATGTCAGTGGCTTTAAATGCCAATGCTGTAGCTTTAAGAGTAAAACTTGAAAAGGACGAACAAAAACGGTTAAAAGATTCAGATATTTCCTTGAAAAAAATTAGTAAAGAAAATAAGAATATGGCAACAGCTCTAAGAGCAGGGTTAAATGAGGGTGAAAAAAATAGAATGAAAGAATTTGTTGCTCTTATGAAAAGTATCAACAATAAGATTTCAGAGATTTTTACTTACACGGATAATTTGCTTGAAACTAACGAAACAGAAAGGCTCAAGGAATTTGCTAGTCTTATGAAAAACATAAATACAGAAGTTTCAGATATTTTTACATATACCCATAGTTTGCTTGAGAAAAGCGAAACGGACAGGCTTGAAGAATTTTCCATCCTTATGAAAGGTATAAATGGAGAGATTTTAAGGATTTTCACATATACTCATAATTTGCTTTCTAACGGCGAAATAACCAGGCTTAAGGAATTTGATTTAGTAATGAAAGGGATCCAAAATGATGTAAAAAACCTTAAAAAAGCAATTAAAGCGCTACTTGGTGATTATGCGAAAGACAGAGGTGATGCATCAGCATCATGGAAAAAAATGTCGGAAATTCTTACTCAATTACGAAATAAAGTTGTTGCTCAGCCTAAGGAAGTAGCTAAAAAAATTGAAAAAAAAGAAGTTAAAATAGAAACTCCAGTTAAAGAAGTAAAGGTAATTCAGGTTGAAGTTCAGCAAAAAGTGGAAACCAAAGCAGTAATCCCAATAACTTTGGAAGAGAAAGTAACGGATTATATCAACAACCATCCACAAGGTGTAAGAATTTCAGAAATGGAAGAGCCACTGGGAGAAACACGCATGAAGCTTGGGTTTGTAGCTAAAAATTTATTAGATGAGGGGAAAGTTCAAAAAGTTGAAAATATTTACTTCCCGATAAAATAATATCCTGTACTGAGCAAGAGTTGTGGGGCATTTTCTTCAACTCAGCATTTTTAATTTATAATTGATATAAAAACCATGTCAAAAACAATCAGTTGCACATTTTGTAATGGTCTTGGAAAGGATCCTTATGATTTACTCTCACCAATGTCGGGTTGTCAGGTTTGTAAAGGAACTGGACAGGTTGAAGTGGAGAATCCTGCAATAGCCTGTGTTTTTTGTTCGGGTACAGGTAAAAATCCGCTGGGAGCCAGAGTCCCTTGTATTGTATGTGGTGGAAAGGGAAGTAATTATTGCCAAAGCAATACAAAATGTTCGCAATGTAAGGGTACAGGAAAATCAAATGACGGCTTGCCTTGTACACGTTGTAAAGGCAAAGGATATGAAGGTAATTAATAATGAACAATACCAGCAACACAATAAGGAAAGGTCTTACGAAAAGATTAGAGGCCATGGCTAAGCATTATACCCGCAAGGAAGAATTTGTAAAAACAAGGGCAAGAATGATACAAGACATTGAAGAGGCGAGGAACATTTGGAAATTGACTCTGGAACAATTACCTAAACAGGAGTTTTAATCAAATAATAAAGGTGAAAATTATGGAGAATAAAATAATGAACAATGAAACTAACACGGTCCTTGAACCTAAGCCCATGTCGGATTTTGTTGAGACAGCGTACATTAAAGATATTACAGAGCGTAGTCTTACCTACATAAAAGCAGGATTTCCAGTACATTTTAGAGGCCCATCTGGAACTGGAAAAACAACTGTGGCTATGCATTTAGCAAGTAAAATTGGAAGACCAGTAGTCATTATTCATGGCGATGCGGAGTATAAAACATCCGATCTGGTTGGTAGCGAGTCTGGATATAGATTTAAAAAATTAGACGATAGATTTATACATAGTGTTCACAAAGTTGAGGAAGACATGGAAAAAAAATGGGTGAATAATCGTTTAACAATAGCAGTTAAAAATGGTTTCACACTTATTTATGATGAATTTACCCGCTCACGTGCCGAAGCAAATAATATATTACTGCCCATCCTTCAGGAAAAAATGATGAGCACCTCGGCAGGAAAAGAAGAGGATTATTATATGAAAGTACATCCAGAATTTCGTGCCATCTTTACTTCAAATCCTGAAGAATATGCGGGTGTTAACCGGACTCAGGACGCATTGCGCGACAGGATGGTAACCATGGATCTCGATCATTTTGATTACGAAACTGAGTTACAGATTACCAGGGCTAAATCAAACCTTACATTGGACGATGCTGAAAAAATCATAAAGATTGTGAGAGGCTTACGCGAATCTGGGAAAACAGAATTTGACCCAACCGTTCGTGGCTCTATTATGATTGCAAAAACTTTGGCAACCATAAATGCAACTCCTTCTAAAAACAACGAAATGTTTAGATTAATATGTCAGGATATACTTACTTCTGAAACCAGCAGGGTTGGCTCAAAAACCAATCAGGAAAAGGTTAGATTAATTGTTAATGAACTGATCGAAAAAAATTGCTAATTACCCATCAACTAATATAATATATTATGCCAACTTCAAATGCAGTAAAAGGGATTGGAAGTATCAAAACAATGTACAATACAAAAAAATCAGCCATTTCAAATAATGAAGGTTCTGATTTTTTAAAAATGTATATGCTTGAAAAGGAAAGAACTCGTTTGCGAAGCGAAGAAATATTGATTTCGCGAAGACTTAATATCATTCAAATTAGGCTAAACGAAATTCAAGAGTTTTATAATGGACAATCTATACTGCTCCAAAATCCAGATAGGACAGAAAGCTATCAAACAAACAAAGATGAGGAGAAACCGAATTTTAAAACCATGTCGATAGACTATTAAAAACAATACGCTTATTATGTCACAAACACAACCCACCCATTCAATTAATGCGACTGGCCTTGCTGATATTCTTGAAAGAGTACTCGATAAAGGGATTGTAATAGCAGGTGATATTAAGATACAAATAGCTGATATTGATTTACTTACTATAAAAATCAGACTACTGGTTTGTTCAGTTGACAAGGCCATGGAGATGGGTATCAACTGGTGGCAGGAAGATACTTACCTGTCCACTAAAGCTAGAGAAAAAGAGCTGATGCAACAACATGAAACTTTAGAGGCTCGTCTGGAAAAGCTTGAAGCTATTAGTAAACCATTATAATTTACAGAACCTAATAAATTATCAATAAAATGGAAAACGATAAAAATAAAGGAAAAAGAGACGAAGCTGATTTTGAAATTTTCGGGCTTGGCGGTTTGTTCAAAGGCATCGAAAAATTGGTTGACCTTGCGGGAAAGCTCGAAGAAAAGGCCGGAATAAGTAAGGAAGGGGAGATCAATTTTGATCATATCAAAAAAGGCATGAAAGGCGTTTATGGCTTTACCATCAACACGGCAGGTGGTGGTACCCCAAAAGTGGAAACTTTCGGGAACATAAAAAAAACACCCGAAGGGCCTAAAGTAGATGAAGAGCGGGAACCGATAACAGACATCTTTGATGAAGAGAATGAAATTGTTGTCATTGCCGAAATGCCTGGAATAGAGGAAAATGACCTTATAATCGACTTGAAGGAAGACATTCTTGAAATTTCTGCGATCAGCAAAAGCCGAACATACCGAAAAGAATTACTGCTTCCGGTAAAAGTCATTAAAGAAAATTTAAATCACAAATTCATCAACGGTATCCTTGAAATCAATATTAAAAAATAAAATCATGGCACTTGAGTGCTTAGAAAACAAGGACTTAAAACTCATTATTTTCGGAGGAAAAGGTGGTGTTGGAAAAAGTGTTTGTGCCATAGCTACTGCCCTGGCATTATCTAAAAATTTTAAAACGCTACTTATATCTACCGATCCGGCTCATTCCGTATCGGATTGTCTCGAACAAGAAATTGGTTTTAAAGTAGTAAATGTTGACGGTACAGCTAACATGTCGGCCCTTGAAGTAGATGCCGACAAAGCACTTTCCAATTTTAAAACAGAACACCGGAATGAGCTGAAAAAACTTTTTGATACCTCTACAAATCTTGACAGCGAGGACATCGATGAAATGCTGGACTTATCAATACCCGGCATTGATGAGATGATGAGTTTTAAAACCATCATTGATTTTATTGAAGAAGGTGGATACGATAAATATGTGGTGGATACAGCACCCACCGGGCATGCATTGCGATTGATTTCATCTCCAAAGTTATTGGATGATTGGATAAAAGTTGCAGCCAGAATGAGATGGAAATACCGCTATATGGTTACCAGTTTTTCGGGGTCCTATCAACAGGATGAGGTGGACGCATTGTTATTCAGCCTGAAAAAAATAGTAAAAAGAATCCAAAACCTGTTGCGGGATAAAACCAAATGTGAATTTATTCCTGTATGTATCCCCGAAGCGATGGCTACCATGGAAACAGACAGACTGCTTGCTGATCTTAGCGCATCCGGAATAATTGCGAGGCAGATTATCGTGAACAATGTAATGGTTTCGGATGATGGTGATTTTTGCAAAAGAGTAAAGGCTAATCAATTACCTTATTTACAAGAGATTAAAAAAACGTTTAGCAATTTAAATATAGTTCAAGTGCCAAAATTTGCTGAAGAAATTAAAGGACTGGAAGCGTTGGATAAATTGAGACAAGTATTGACAAGTTAATAAAGCGGTTGAAGAGTTTATGAAATGTCCCTTTGAAAATTTTGAAGTTTGGAAAACGCCAATGAAACTGGTAAATATCGAGCAAATAAACTTATAAATCAATAAACCTATCAACAAATAAATAACCCAACATATTAACTTTTTCACCAACCTTTTATCAACGAAAATGAAAGACGAAATAATATTACGTGTAAAAGAAGCCCCGGTAAAGGATGTTGGAAGGGCAATTGCTAGGATTGACCCAAAAGACATGAAGTTGATGGGTTTGGAAAGTGGCGATGTGATTGTTATAGAAGGCAAACGTGCCACGCCTGTTAAGATTATGCCTTGTTTTCCAGAAGACAGGGACAAACGTATTATTCAGATTGATGGCATTACCAGAGAAAATGCTCAGGCTGGGATTGATGAAAAAGTGAAGATCATTAAAACTACCTGCCGCCAGGCTTCAAAAATAAAACTCAAACCTGATACAAACTCTGGTTCTTTATTTAAGGCCGATGACGCAAAATATATTGGTTCGCTCATCAATGGTCTTTCGGTAACAAAAGGAGATAAAGTGAGAGCCACCCTTTTTGGTTCCCGTGCGGTTAATTATACCGTAACCGGTACCAACCCTGATGGGGTGGTACTGATACACCCAAATACCACGTTTCAGCTTGAATTGACCAAGCAAGAAGGGGAAAATAAAAGTAAGGTTTCGTACGAAGACATCGGCGGACTTGGAAATCAGGTACAGCGCATTCGGGAGATGATAGAACTGCCCTTGAAGTATCCTGAAATTTTTGAACGTCTTGGTGTTCAGGCTCCCAAAGGTGTATTCCTGTATGGCCCACCTGGAACAGGGAAAACGCTCATCGTTAGAGCGGTGGCTCATGAAACAGATGCTTATTTTATCAACATCTCCGGTCCGGAGATCATGGGGAAATTTTATGGGGAAAGTGAAGGCCGGATAAGGAAAATTTTTGAAGAGGCTCAGGCACATGCACCATCCATCATTTTTATTGATGAAATTGATGCTATTGCGCCCAAGCGGGAAGATATGGGTGGCGAAAAACAGGTTGAAAAGCGTGTTGTAGCCCAACTATTATCACTTATGGACGGATTGGAATCAAGGGGGAAGGTCATTGTAATTGGCGCAACCAACATTCCTAATTCCATTGATCCGGCATTGAGAAGGCCGGGACGTTTTGATCGCGAAATTTCTATCTCTATTCCCGATAAAATAGGCAGGCTGGAAATTCTTCACATCCATACTAGGGGAATTCCTTTGTCGCTGGATGTAGATATGGAAAAACTAGCAGAAATTACCCATGGTTTTGTGGGTGCTGATTTGGAAGCTTTAGCCAGGGAAGCCGCCATGACTGCTTTGCGGAAAATACTCCCACAAATCGATTTCGAGATGGCCGAAATCCCTTACGAACTTTTGATGTCGCTCGAAGTAACCATGGATAACTTTTTTGACGCAATGAAAGAAGTAGAGCCTTCGGCCATAAGGGAGGTTTTTGTGGAGGTACCCAATGTGAAATGGGATGATGTTGGCGGCCTCGATGAAATAAAAGAGGCTTTAAAGGAAACCGTAGAGTGGCCACTGATATATGACGACCTGTTTAAAAAAGCCGATACCAAACCTCCCAAGGGAATTATCCTTCACGGGAAACCTGGCACAGGTAAAACCTACCTGGCAAAAGCGCTGGCAAGCGAGAGCGGAGTTAATTTTATCTCTGTAAAAGGGCCACAAATTTTAAGCCGCTACATCGGTGAATCGGAAAAAGGGGTAAGAGAATTATTCAGGATGGCAAAACAGGCATCGCCTTGTATCTTGTTTCTGGATGAAATAGATAGCCTAACCCCCAGACGCAGTAGTGACGGTTCAGGTTCCGGGGTAATCGAAAGAGTGATTGGCCAGTTCCTTACCGAAATGGATGGTATTGAAGACCTGAAAGGAGTGATTGTGCTGGCCGCTACCAACAGAATCGATTTAATTGATCCAGCTTTGCTAAGAAGTGGCCGGTTCGATCTGATATTTGAATTGCCGTTCCCAGATGTAAAAACAAGGGAAAAAATATTCGGTATTCATACCCGGAATAAACCACTTGGAAAAAAAGTAAGCCTAAATAAACTGGCCCTGAAAACAGAAAGCCTCACCGGATCAGATATCGAATTTATTTGTCGTAAAGCGGCCATGCTTGCTATTCGAGAATTGATTGATAAAAGCAAAGGAAAATCGAAGGAAGTTACCGGAGAAATCATCATCATGGAGAATCATTTCGAAGAAGCGATCGGGCTGGTATTACAACAAAATTCAACGAAAAAAGGTTGATAGAAAGGTTGATAAGTTAAGGCGTTTATGAAATATTCATTTGAAAATATGGAAGTTTGGCAAACGTCAAGGAAACTAGTTAATATCAACCAATAAACCGATCAACCAATAAACTAATAAAATGACAACAAAAGGAATATACATCTATGGAATAGTGCCGAATTTTTACAGTACGGATATATTTAAATCATTTGAAAATTCAGGGATTTATGCCATCCCCTTCCAAAATATATCTGCCATTGTTTCCGACAGGGAGAGTGCACACATTGATTATTTAGACAGGGAAAGTTTGGGATACTTGCTGGTTCATCATCAAAAAACCATAGAAGAACTCATGGAGAAAGGATTCAACATGCTTATCCCTATGCGGCTCGGTACGATTGTAAACTCAAAGGAAGAGGTTATTAAAATACTTGCAAATGGCCATGATTTAGTTATTGATACCCTAAATAAAATTGAAACCCTGACAGAAATTGACTTAGTGGTTACTTGGGCTGATTTTTCTAATACCCTCATAGAGATTGGAAACCACCCCGAGATCATCGCAATAAGAGATGATATTCTAAAAAAGACAGATACGCTTTCACAAATCGACCAGATAAAAATAGGGATGCTAGTTCAGGAAAAAGTAAAAGAAAAAAACACAAAGGTTGAAACGAATATTTTGGATTCGCTGTCATCAATCAGTCTCGATATAAAATCACATGAGGTGATGAATGACGAAATGGTGGCCAACTCTGCTTTTCTCATTAACAGGAATAAAAAAGAAAAATTTGAACAGATAATTGACCAACTTGATGAAGAATACAAAGGCTTGTTGAACTTCAAATTGGTTGGACCCTTGCCCTGCTATAGTTTTTATACTATTGAAGTTAAAGAATTAGATCAGGAGAATGTGGCACAGGCAAAAATAGAACTTGGCTTAACAATAGAAACTTCTGACTCTGAAATAAAAAGGGCATATCAGGAAAAAGCAAAAGAATTTCATCCCGATGCAAATCAGAATAATCATAATAAGGAAAATTTCAATAGGATTAATAAAGCCTATCATACATTGCTCGAATATTCAGAAGCGGAAAGGCAATCTTCAAAAGAGAGTTTAACCTTTAAGGGAAAACAAAAAGTGAATGAAAATTTGATTTTGATAAAAATAAAGGAATAATATGCAACGTGACGGGAAATATATTTATTGCATCATTGCAACGGATTACGACATCAATCTGGGTCCAATAGGAATAGGCGGACGCGGCGACCTAGTCTCCACTATCAGTTTCGATGGCTTGTGTATGGTGGTGAGTGATCATCCCCTTAACACGGTAGTGGCTAATCCAGAAAACATGCTTGCACACCAAAAGGTTATAGAAGTGGTGATGCAGGAATTTAAGAGCATACTTCCCATTAGGTTTGGCACCATTGCGGCAACTCCTAACGAAATACGAAATCTACTTAACCGGAGATACAACGAATTTATGGAATTGCTCAAACAGTTTGAAAATAAAGTGGAGCTTAATGTGAGAGGAACATGGAAAAACATGCGAATGATATACAAAGAGATCGACAAGGAACACGTTGAGCTACAAAAAATAATGACCGAAATTGAAAAACTACATGATCAGGAAAGGAAGAACATGGAAATTGCAGATGCCGGAAATCTAGTAGCAGATGCACTGATTGAAAAGAAAGTAGAGGAAACTGAAACGATTATCGATGCTTTGCGCAGATCAGCATTCGAGTATAAACATAACAAAACAAATGGTGATGCCATGTTTATGAATACTGCATTCTTGGTGAATAGTGGCAGGGAGATCGAATTTGACCACATAATGGCCGACCTTGGTGCCAGATACGAGGACCGAAGTGATTTTGTATATACAGCTGCCTTACCTATTTATAATTTTATTGACCTGAAAATATTTCCAGAGAAATGGGAATTGTAATAGAAAAACAAAACGCTGATGACGCAGATTAATTAATAAAATAGTAACAACATATCTGAAGGATTTTATGGAAAAAGAAGTTGATATACCGAAAGAAGGAAAATATATTTATGGGATTATCAGGCATTCAGATCCATTAGACTATGGTCCGATTGGTATGGGTAAACGGACGGACCTGGTTTATGGGATAAATTTTAAAGATATTAGTGCTATCGTCAGTAATTCGCCGATCATCGAATACGAAGTCCGAAGAATAAACATGATCACTCACGAAAGAGTACTTGAAGAGGTTATGAAACAATTTACGGTTCTTCCTGTTCGGTTTTCAACTATTTCCGAACATAACGATGACTCTGGTATCCTGAGAATTCTTGAGAAAGATTACAAAAAATTTGATGACTTA
The DNA here is from genome assembly GCF_003970335.1 of Flavobacterium sp. LS1P28. Taxonomy (NCBI): domain Bacteria; kingdom Pseudomonadati; phylum Bacteroidota; class Flavobacteriia; order Flavobacteriales; family Flavobacteriaceae; genus Flavobacterium; species Flavobacterium sp. LS1P28. Next base: position 81,325 of record NZ_RYDI01000007.1, read on the forward strand.
CTTACTAAAATGGAAGGCAAGAAAGAACTGGGTCTCAAAGTACTGACAAAGGAAGCTGTGATATATGAAAGTATCATTGAAAAATATGACGAAATTAGGTTACTCAGGGGAAAATTGATGAGTCTTCCGGCCGATAAAAGCCATTACCAGCGCATGAAAATAGGCGAAATGGTAGCAGAAGCACTCAAAAAGGAGACGGAAAATTACAAAAATAGCATTCTCGATATTTTAAATCCACTTTCTGTTGATGTAAAAATAAACGATAGCTACGGAGAAATGATGATTATCAATGTTGCCTTTCTTGTTAAAAACTTAGCTGAATCTGCATTTGATAAAGCTGTGAATGATTTAGAGGAGAAATTTGGCCGCTTTATGACCTTCAAATATGTAGGAACATTACCTCTCTATAATTTTGTCACCCTTGTAATAAACACTAAAGGAATATAATATGTTTTTAATCGATAGCATACTGTTAGCACCCCTAAAAGGAGTAGTTTTTATCGCTAATAAAATCAATGAGATTGTTGAGAAGGAAACGTCGGATGAAGGCTCCGTCAAAGAAAAACTGATGCGACTACAGTTGAAATTTGAATTGGATGAAATTGATGAAGAAGAATATGACAGAAGAGAAGATGAATTGTTGAAATTACTGGAAAATATAAGGAAAGATAAATAAGGAGTAAAAAATATGAGCAACATTATTGAAGTTAAAAAAGTAGTGATTAAGTTCCTGAGAGAGAACATCAAAAGTTATGATGTAACGGTCATAAAAATTGAAAAAGTGAAAGAAATCTGGAATGCTGTGGCAGAGGTATATGAAGACGATTCATTTCTAAAATCAATGGATCTTCCGTCAAAAAAAGTGCGGCTTTTCTATGCGGTCAAACTGGATGAAAATCTTGAAATTACATCCTTCGAACGGCATGGTTCCTTGGAAGGAATAGATAGCACTGACGAATATATTAATTAACAAATTTCTGTCATGATAAATGATCTGATATATGTTTATTGCATATCACGTACTCCTCCCCGGCTTATAACGGGCATGGGGTATAGTACAGTGGAATCACTTATGTTCGATGATTTTCACGTGATCGTTAAATATGTTTCCAAAAGTGAATTCTCTGAAGAAAATTTCAAAAAGAATTTATCAGATATTCAGTGGGCGGAATTAAACGCACGGAATCATATCAGGGTAATCAGCATGATTATGGAACAGAGTACTGTGATTCCTTTTAAATTTGGCACCATCTATCATACTAAAGCCAGTTTGAAAACCTTCATTATTGATTATGCTGACTCATTGATTGAAAGCTTCAATCATATCGAGGGAAAGGAAGAATGGTCGATTAAAATTTATTGCGATCGTAAAACACTGTGCGAGCAAATTGACGAATTAAGCGAGGAAGCTGCTGCGCTTGAAAAGCAGATTATGGAAAGTTCGCCTGGGAAAGCCTTTTTGCTGGGAAGAAAAAAAACTGACCTAATCGAAAATGAGATGGACAGGATTTGTAAGAACTACGGACAGAAATATTATGATGAATTTAAAAAACTGAGCGAATCAACCAGCCTCAACAATCTACTCCCGAAAGCGTTTACCGGAAGAGAAGAGACCATGATCCTCAATACCACCTTTCTTGTAAGTAAAAACAAAGTTGCTGATTTTATAAGTACAGTTGAAACATTGAAAAAAAAAGAAGGGGATTCCGGCTTTATTATTGAAGCAACCGGTCCCTGGCCACCATTTAGTTTTATTTCCATTAAAGAAAAACAATAATGCACAATAATGTAATCGACCGGTCTAAAGACATTACCATGCTTGAATTGCTTGACAGAGTATTGAACAAAGGGGTTATCCTCAGTGGGGATATTATAATTTCAGTAGCAGATATCGACCTGGTATATATAGGAGTGAAATTGCTTCTAAGCTCTGTTGAAACCATGGAGCAGTTAAAGTCTGGAAAGCCAATAATTTTGTAGAAATGAAAAAAATGATTTATTCCATATTATCCGTAAAAAGAAATCCAGAGAAGTTAAATGCTCTGCTGGTTGGGATGAAGGGCATTTCTGGTTCTGACTTATGTGCTGTTTCTTTTGGTGAAATTACTGCTGTAGTAAGCGATGTAAAAAGAGCTGAATTAATTGCAGATAGATCCAATGCTATTGAATATGCAGGTGTGATCGAAAACCTTGCGCAACAATTTACAGTTCTTCCCATGCGATATGGCTCAATAATGGAATCAGCCGAATTAATTAATAAAATGCTCGAAAGAAACTACCATGAATTTCAACAAAATCTCCAGGAAGTTGAAAATAAGTATGAATTTGGGCTAAAGATTTTTTGTGATTCCGAAAAATTAAAATCAGAACTGAAGATAAAATCAGAGGCAGATACCCAAACAACCGAGAATTCTGCGACGGAAATCAAAAATTCAGTTTACAAGGATTATCTGGATAAAAAACTTAAAGAGCACAGGCTTGAGGAATTGATGCTAACTTATGTTAATTCGGTCATTGAAATGATCACTGGATACCTTTTCCGGTTAAACACCGTCAATAAATTCAAAAAAAGGGCAATAACAACAACAGCTATCATTGATGCCGTTTTCTTACTTGACATGGAGCGGAAAGATGGACTAATTCATGTAATTGGGGATTTGCAAAACCAATATCCAAGGCTTAACTTTGTCCTGACTGGACCTTGGCCTCCGTATAATTTTGTTGAAATCGCCATAAAATAATCGGTATGATAAGTGAAAATAAAATACTGTTTAATACCGGATCGCTTGATGAGCTTTCGGAGGAGATCGGGAAACTAACAAACAATGAAGAATCCAGGCTAAAGCTAGGCCCAGACAATGCTGATTCCGGCTTGGCAAAACTGGTACTAACCCTGGTTGAACTCATTCGTAAACTGGTTGAAAAGCAAGCTATGCGCAGAGTTGACGGGGGATCATTGACTGAAGATGAGATTGAACGGCTTGGTGAAACCCTTATGAAACTTGAACTAAAAATGGAAGAGCTGAAAAAGCACTTTAATCTTACCGACAGGGATTTAAACATCAATCTTGGCCCATTAGGCAATTTAATGTAATATAATGAGTAAAATTTTAGGTATAGATTTAGGAACCACAAATTCCTGTATAGCTGTTATGGAAGGTAATGAACCGGTCGTAATCCTTAACAGTGAAGGTAACAGAACAACGCCTTCTGTAGTAGGATTTACTGACAGTGGTGAGCGTAAAGTTGGTGACCCGGCAAAACGTCAGGCCATTAGCAATCCAGTAAACACGATTTTTTCCATTAAACGGTTTATTGGTGAATCATACGATCTGGTTGAGAAAGAGATTAGCAGATTGCCATATCAGGTTTCAAAAGGCGAAAATAATACACCCCGTGTAAACATTTCCGGGGAACTGTATTCGGCTCAGGAGATTTCGGCTATGATTCTTCAGAAAATGAAAAAAACAGCTGAAGACTACCTTGGACAAGAGATCAAGGAGGCGGTGATTACCGTTCCTGCCTATTTCAGCGATTCACAGCGGCAGGCAACCAAAGAGGCTGGTGAGATTGCAGGGTTTACAGTCAGACGTATTATTAACGAACCTACGGCGGCAGCTCTTGCCTATGGATTGGATAAAAGGCATACAGATATTAAGGTTGCAGTATATGACCTTGGTGGCGGAACTTTCGATATTTCGATACTCGAACTCGGAAATGGTATTTTTGAAGTGAAATCTACCAACGGGAACACTCACCTTGGTGGCGATGATTTTAATCAGCTGATCATTGACTGGTTGGTTGATGAATTCAGAAAAGACGAAGGTATAGATCTCCTTAGAGATTCTATGGTACTTCTGCGGTTGAAAGAGGCGGCCGAAAACGCAAAGATCGAATTGTCTGGATTGATGGAAACTGAAATTAACCTACCCTATATTATGCTGGTTCAAGGCATACCCAAGCACTTGGTAAAGAAGCTTACCCGTGCCAAATTTGAACAGTTGGTTGATAACCTGTTGCAGTCAACTATTCTATCTTGTCAGCAGGCACTTAAGAATGCCCGATTGAAGGTCTCCGATTTAGATGAAATCATCCTCGTTGGCGGATCAACCAGAATACCTGCTGTTCAAAAAATTGTGCGTGACTTTTTCGAGAAAGAACCTTCCAAAGGTGTTAACCCAGATGAAGTTGTCGCTATTGGCGCTGCCATCCAGGGTGGAGTTCTTGCTGGCGAAGTAAAAGATGTATTGCTACTTGATGTTACACCGCTTTCATTAGGTATCGAAACCCGGGGTGGTGTGATGACACGGCTGATCGAAGCCAATACAACCATTCCTACTCAGCAATCAGAAGTCTTTTCTACGGCTGCTGATAGCCAACCCTCTGTAGAAATACACATATTACAAGGAGAACGGCCAATGGCTAACGATAACAAGAGCATCGGGAGGTTTCATTTTGATGGAATTCCGCCATTCCATAGGGGTATTCCTAAAATCGAAGTTACCTTTGATATTGATGCTAATGGCATTCTTCATGTGACTGCCAAAGATCAGTTAACTGACAAATCGCAGCAGATTCGCATTGAGGCCTCTACCGGACTTTCGCATGAGGATATTCACCGGATGAAGGAGGAAGCCAGGCAACACGCTGTTTCGGATAGAGAGACGAAAGAAAAGGTGGTTCAAGGCAATCAGGCCGACACTCAGATCTTCCAAACGGAAAAACAGTTAAAGGAATTTGGGGATACAATTCCAGGTAACAAAAAGGCTGCTATTGAAAATGCACTTGAAGAGTTGAAATCAGCGATTAAAAACCGAAGTTTTACCGATATTGAACAGGCTATGGAAACTCTGAGTACCGTATGCCAATTGGCTAGTGAAGAGTTGAGTATAGATCAAAGCTAAAAACCTTTCACAATGAAGACACTAATATATGTTCCCATCATTCATACAAGTGCCGACATGGGATCCATGGCAGCCGAGCTAACCCAGAAGGGTATTGATGAATTTGGGAGAGAATTTTGGGAAACACATGTTGATACCGTTAACAAATACTGGGAGATAATAAGCCAATATTGTGATACTATTGGGCTTGGCGGAAAAGTTGTAAAAATATACCAGGATGGAATGGTTGCGGATGGAGAGATCGCAATAAAAATCATGGAAGATAGCATAAAGGCAGGAAGTAAGAACTATGAAATTATTTCAAGACTGGTCAAACGGGGAGCTATTATCGTGCGAACCGAGGATATTTCGATGGTTAAAAAAGAATTGGAAATGCTAAAATTGATACCCTCTTCCGGCCCATTAATCATGAAACTGATCAGGATTATTAGGTTTAAAATTAGCCGATCCAAACTGTTGAATCAACGGGATGAGTATATTGCTGGCAGGATTTCGGCAACACTCGGCCCAAATGAAACGGGTATAATCTTTCTTGGGGCTTATCATAATATTTTAGATAAACTGCCGAAAGATATAAGAATAAATGAACAAAAAGAAATCCATAAAGTAAGGGAATACCAAAAACTCCTTCCGTTCTATGCTATAAAAAAACAACGTTTTGAAGAACTCTCTCAGTACCTCATAAAACCTATAGTGAGCAAGTGACAGCAGGGTATTAACAAAGCCCTTATTTAGTATCTGATGGTGGAGAGAACAAATCAAAATTCTGGGTTTGGCTCTCCACTTTTTTATCAATAGTTATTACATTTATTTGTTATGTTGTATAAATAACCTTTATTTACCCAAGGTTGTTGCACTAAATTGTATGTTGTTCCTGATGTTGGGTTTGAAGCTCCTACCCCATCTTGTCATTCCGTCCACATATTCCAAGTATCTAAAGCTACTCCAACAAAAGGTTATCCTTTTCCCTAAGATGAAAAATATTATACTACACCAATACTTCCTACAAAACTTTTTGTTTCCAATAATTTCAGGATTTAATTCAATTCTTTATTAGGTTAAGAAAGTAGCTCAATCCTTGGCTTTGTAAACCACCGCATCAAGTTTCATTTGCTTTATCATGCTCTCCAATCCTCCGGCACGTTTCATCGAAAGCATGCTTTTAAATCCTATCCTTTCAATAAAATTAAGCGGGGCTTTAATAATTTCATCAGGTGTATGCCCCGAAAGTACATGAATCAACATGGCAACAAGCCCTTTAGCATAATCGGCATTTGCATCTGCATAAAAAATAATTTTACCATCTTTTAATTCACTATATAACCACACATGTGCCTGGCATCCTTTTATCATACAGTTATCCGTTTTCAATGAAACGTCTAATGGTTTTAGATTTTTACCTAAATCAATCAGGTATCCGAATTTATCAAACAGGTCCTCAAACTCCGAGAATTCTTCCACGAGTTCCTGCTCTATATTTTCTATTGTTTTCATCTCTATCATTTTTGGTTTATTCGTTTAATTGATTTCACAATTGCGTTTGCAAAAACATCTATTTCCTCCTTTGTATTATAAAATGAAAAACTTGCACGCACAGTCCCCGGAATTTGATAATGTGCCATTAGTGGTTGCGTACAGTGGTGCCCTGTTCGTACTGCTATTCCCTGCGCATCCAGGAGCATGCCTAAGTCAAGCGGATGGATCCCATCCACAACAAACGAAATTACACTTGCTTTTTCTTTTGCCGTGCCGATAATTCGCAAATTATCAATCGCTGAAAGTTTTTCTGTAGCATACCCAAGCAGTTCGTGTTCATAAGTAGCAATATTTTCAAGACCGAGTACGTTGATGTAGTCCAGTGCCACTGCAAGACCAATTCCTCCTTCGATATTCGGAGTTCCTGCCTCAAATCGAAGAGGGGATTCTGCGTATTCTGATTTATCGAATGAAACTGTTTTAATGGTTCCGCCACCTACTTGATAATTCGGGAGTTTATTAAGCCATTCTTCTTTTCCGTAAAGTATTCCTACTCCTGTGGGAGCATAAACTTTGTGCCCGCTAAAACAATAAAAATCAGCATCTAAATCTTGCACATCCACTTTTATATGAGGGATTGATTGGGCTCCATCCACAAGCACAGGAATATTTTTCGAGTGAGCGATAGCAATCATCTCTTTTACGGGATTTACCGTACCAAGTGTGTTTGATACGTGTGTAATGGCGATCAGTTTTGTTTTTGCAGAAAGTAGTTTTTTATATTCGTCCATACACAATTCTCCGCTATCAGTGATTGGGACAACTTTAAGTACTGCATTTTTTTCTTCGCATAGCTGTTGCCATGGGAGAATATTACTGTGATGCTCCATCTCACTAACAACAATCTCGTCGCCAGCATTCACATACTTTTTCCCAAACGCAGTGGCTATAAAGTTGATGCTATCAGTAGTTCCGCTTGTAAAAATTATTTCGTGTTCCTGTTTAGCACCTATATGTTTTTGAACAGTAATTCGGGCATTCTCATATTCATCAGTTACATCCTGACTCATTCGATGAACTCCACGGTGAATGTTAGCGTTCTGCACCGTGTAATATTTTATGAGGGAATCAATCACTTGTTGCGGTTTCTGTGTAGTAGCACCGTTATCAAAATAAATCAATGGCTTATTATTCACCATCCTTGAAAGGATAGGGAAATCTTTTCGGATTTTATGAACATCCAAAAGAATTACTTTTTCTAAGTTTTTTGGCAGTTTCATTTATTCCTTTTTATATGTTTATTTGTTCTTTTTTTTTCGAATCTTGTTAGACTATCTTGACCTACAACATTTACATAACCTAAGAAGTTATCAATAGCCGGTTCCTCAATTATGATTTCTATCTCTTCCTTTAAATCTTTCAGAATCATGCCTTCTTTAATTAGTGTTTGAATTTCTTTAACCCTTGAGATTTTTATAGGTATTAAATCATCTTCATTCGGGTAACTAAACCACATTATATTTTTTTCAATATCTGTTTTTTGACGGCTGGCGATACCTTTAAGCGTTTTAATTCTATTGAGATCATTGTCCTTCAAAGAAGATTTGTTGTTTTCTCGATCTTCTATTAAGCAACATTTGAATTCAGTCCATTGTTTATCTTTATTCCTGCCGTATAATGTAGCCCTAGTATTAAAATCTGTTAACCAGGCAGTATGACAAAACTCTCTTCCACAAGTACCGATACCACCTAAACGGGCGGCTTCCTCGAACAGGCTAATCTGACGCATTACTATTTTGATATGAAACGCTGTAGCCATTACCAGAATTAGTTCCCGGAAATCTACCCGTCCTTCAGCGGTATAATAGAAGGTGGCACTTGACTTATCCCCTTGATAATCAACATCACATATTTTCATCTTCAAGTCCAAATCTTTAGCTAAAATTCGGGCTTTATACATCGTTTCAGATTCCAAACCCTTCGCTGTTTTCCATTTTTCAATATCAGCTGATGTTGCCTTTCTATAGATTTTTTTAATGACTTCTTCCGTCTGGATATTGTGTTTTTTTAATTGCAACCTAACCAGTTCTCCTGTTAATGAAACATGACCTGTATCGTGTCCTCCAATGGTTTCAACAACTACTATATCTGTTTGTTTAAGAGATATATTTTCATGCTTCAAATAAAAATCTTTACGTCCTCCTTTAAATTTTACTTCAACAATGTTGAATGTTTGTTGATTGGGTGGCAATGGTATATCGGCAAGCCAATCATATATATTTAATTGACTATAACCACTGATTAGGGATGGTACATCATTTTTGTGTTTTGTAGTAGTATCCATAGCTATTGTATAAATTCCTTTTTCATGTTTGTCAATATATACTGTTTTGTTCCTTTTGCTGAGCATATTAAACTTTAATTTTTTATCTAAAATTAATTCACCTTTGCTCAATTACTTTAATAAACCGGTTCAACAATTATCTCTGTTAAAACCGAATTGGCTATAAAACATTCCCGGTGAGCACGGTGGTGCATTGCATTAATTATTGTTTTATCGGGTATATTATCTCCTTTGTTTTTCCAGTTTAAATAAACTTTATGTTCTGACATGTTTTTATGTTTTAAATTATTTTACACTATTTTATTTTTTTGCAAGAACTTAAGATGAACAGGAAACACTATAATTTTCTTTTCTGTAGGCGTTGGTTTTGAATACGATTCATATTCTGGATGTTCGGCAAATGGCGAATACAAAATTTCTAACCATTTTTTTAATTTTTCATTCCCTCCTTTTTCTACCTCCTCAATTATTTCCTGAGCAATATAATTTCTTAATACATACTTTGGATTTACGCGTTTCATTTCGTCAGATAATTCTCTTTTCAATCTTTGGTCATAAAGTGAAAGCCATAGTATCACTCTTGAGGTAGGAATTCCTAAACCGTACATGGTTTCTAAGCAAAGATATTCTCTGACTGATGAACGAATTACGGCTTTGCCATCTCCCATTCTGGAAAAAGAAGTTTTGCCTGATCCTTTAGTTTGTATTTCCCATCGCTTTCCATCAGAAGTTAAAATTTCGCACTAGGAAATTGCCCTGCCATCGCCTAACTGTCCGGCATAGCTCCCAAATTGATGACCGGTATAACGGGTAGCAATTCTCTGCTCATTACTAATCTTGATTTAGCCATTTAACCATTTTTGTAAAATGGAATCACTAAGTGAATCAAGACCAAGTTCTTTTTTTAACACCGTTACATGAATAAGAGTAGGATCTTTTAATGGGGTAAGCGCAACATGTTCATGCAAAAATGCAGGAAGTTTTTGGAAAGAATTATCAAATTAATAGCAACGTCGAACATGATGTTTGTTTAATATATTATTTTTTTGGAGGCAATCCAAATGCAACAGCCTCATGTTCAAAGTGTCCGTTATGAGTACCATCACAAAAAGGTTTATTTTTAGAAAGACCACAACGGCAAAGTGAAAGCATCTCTCGTCCTGCTAAATCATATACATTCCCATTTTTATCTACAATCTCAAAGTCATTTTCTATTCTCAGGGAACCATTATTGTTTACTGTAATTTTTGTTTTAGCCATAATTATTTTTGTGAGCGTAAATATTAAATCTATTTTATTTATTAAAACAAGTGTCTTTCTGCATGATAAGATGATCTTATTAATGGTCCGCTTTCAACAAAACGAAAACCCTTGTTCATGCCTATTTCTTTATACTTTGCAAATATTTCTGGCTTAATAAATTCTATAACGAGTAAATGGTTTTTAGTAGGCTGCATATACTGGCCAATAGTTAATATATCAACACCAACGCTTCTCAAGTCGTCCATAGTTTCATATATTTCTTCTTCTGTTTCACCTAAACCCAACATGATACCTGATTTAGTTTTCATCCCTGCTTCCTTTAATCTTTTGAGAACCTCTAGGCTTCTGTCATACTTTGCCTGTACCCTAACTTCTTTCGTTAATCTGCGTACGGTTTCAAGATTATGTGAAACTATTTCGGGATGCGCATTAATAATTCGTTGGAGATTTTCCCATTTACCCTGAAAATCCCCAATAAGCGTTTCCATGGTAATTCCCGGGCATGCTTTTCTTACTTCATTTACGGTTTCTTCCCATATCATAGAACCACCATCTTTCAAGTCATCTCTATCAACCGAAGTTATTACGGCATGTTTCAACTTCATTAGGCGAATAGATTCGGCTACCATTTTAGGTTCCTCCGGATCAGCAGGCAGAGGTTTACCAGTATGTACATTACAAAATCCGCAGGATCTTGTACAGGTATTCCCCAATATCATAAAGGTAGCCGTTCCATTTCCCCAACATTCGCCCATGTTAGGACAACTGCCGCTTTCACATATCGTATGTAGTTTATGTTCGGATACTATTTGTCTTACTTCGGCATATTCTTTTCCTGTGGGTAGTTTTACACGAAGCCAATCTGGCTTTTTAGTATATTTACTTTCTTCTTCAATTATTTCTGACATAATCTAAATTTTAACCAATATTAATTTTTTATTTTATTACATTGGTATTATAATTCCCCATAGCATGATAGTTTTATCATCACCGGTTGAAATCAAATAATTATTAAAATCACTCCATAAAAGTTTATTTACCGAATGGGTATGGCCTCCGTGTTGAGACTTATCTATTCGATAGGGTAGTTCAAAGTTTTCTGCATCCCATATTTTAATTGTTTTATCTCTGCTACCCGTAGCAAAAAACTTTTTATCAGGACTGAAAACGATGCTGTAAATAGCGTAATTATGGGCGGGAATATGATGGATCAACGCATAATCGTTTTCAATATCCCATACATTCAAATAGGCATCTCTAGAACCAGACAAAAGGTATTTCCCGTTTGGATGATAGCGTACTGTATTTACCGAAAAATCATCAAGATGCCCCTTAAGGATTTTCTTTTCTTCATAGGTTTCAAAATCAAAAATTCGAATAGACCCATCACCGCATCCAATAGCTGCTTCTTTCAAAATAATATTAAAATCGATGCTACGGATATTTTTATCACAAAGTTTTAGAGCTGTTATCAATGAGAAATCATTGATTGACCAAACTGAAAGTGTACCGTCACCAGCTAAAACCCAAAAGCATTCTGTTTCTGGTAAATATTGGATATCAAAAATGTATTCCTTATGAAGCTGTAATAGTTTTATTTCCTTATTTTCTTTTAAGTCAATAACATGAATACCTCCTAATGACTGACCAATAAGTAATATATTTCTATCGGGAACATATTTCAATGCCATGGCTTTGGCAGGTAATTTCGCAACAACTTTGTTTTGTTCCTGGTCTTTCATATTCCATTCTACCACAAGGTTATCACTGCTGCCAGAGTAAAAAAGATGAGCTTCATGAGCAAATTCTAATGTGTAAATAGCACCTCCGTGTCCATTAAATTGACCTGTTTTTTCTATTTGTATTTTTGTAAGTGCAGTTATCATATAAGATGCATAAATTCTTTTTTGTGTAGTAATTCTTCTATTGTTTCTCTGTAATCCGGATCATCTACGCAGCAATCTACCGGACAAACTGCGGCACATTGTGGTTCATCATGAAAACCGACACACTCGGTACATTTATCAGTTACGATATAATAAAAATCCATAGAAACAGGCGTATTGGGAGTATCAACATCAACGGTATTACCTGAATTTTGTCCTGTGTAAAAGCCTTTGAGTGCGGTGCCGTCTGCATATCTCCATTCATCACCACCTTCATAAATTGCATTATTGGGGCATTCAGGCTCGCATGCTCCACAATTTATACACTCCTCTGTTATCATTATTGCCATAGTAATGAATTTTAGTAATCAAGATTTAATTTAATAATTTATTTAGCGCTTCCTTCTATAATATTTTGTAACACTCCAGAAACATCTTTTTCATTTTTCATCATGTCTGCCATAGTTACCTTATCTAGTAATTTATCCAGTGTAGCCTGCATCATTGACCAAAGCGAACGGATGGAACAATCTACAGAATTAGTGCATAACGCAAGTATTCCTGCATGACTATCACAGAATTTTTTATCGAAAAACCTTCCACCCAAAGCTTTCAATGTATCATTTATTGTTATGGAAGCAGCAGGTTTTGCGAGTACATATCCGCCCATGTGGCCTCTTGTACTGTTAATTAATCCCTTTATGCGAAGTAGTCGGGTTAATTTAGCAACATAGTTAATAGATAATCCTTCTGCTTCACTTAGCTGACGAATGCTTAGTCCTTTCTCATCTGTGCATCGGGTTATCCTTACCATTATTCTTAATCCATATTCTACCTGAGCTGTTATTTTCATAATTGTATTATTTAATTAGTTTGTGTATTTAATTTACTATTACAGACAAAGTTCGCAAATAAAAAAGTAGCTTACTATTGCAAATTTATTATAAACCATAAACACAAACTAAATAGACACAAACTATTTAGTTTTTATCCTTACCTAAATCAGTATAACAACCGTATTTGCCTTGAGTAATATTTTCAAAATCTTTTGCAGAAATTGACGGCCCTGTATTACTGCATTCGTTGTTAAAAATAACTACCAATTGGCTGGCAATACTTTCTGCTGTATGTCCGTCAATATCGGAACGTTTAAAAATTGCAACTGGCTCACCATTTCTAAAAAGGGCAATGTGGGGTGAAGAGGTGTGATGATTTGCAAGATATTTATTCCTGTACCAGTCAATTGCATCTTTTTCCATTCCACCAAACAGCGTGTAAAGCTCATCAGGGATAATACTGTTTTGCAACGCCATCATTACTCCTGGTCGTCCACTACCTGCCGAACAACCGCATACAGAGTTGATTACAACAAGTATCGTTTTGTCATCATTTCTGTCTAATGCCTTATCTACATCTTCAGGGGTTAATAATTCTTTGCAACCTACAGTTGTTAGTTCCTCTCTCATGGGCTGAACATAAACGGCATCATAGCTGGGTTGTTGCGTGATTTTGGTTAAATTAGATTGTTCCATTTTTTTAATGATTAATTTTGTTATTGTTTAATTTACATCATTCCAGTTTCAAATTTAGCCGTCTCGCTCATCATGTCTTTTGACCAAGCGGGATCCCAAGTTACTTCTACATTAGAGCTGCTAACTCCAGGAATATTCCTAATCTTTTCTTCCACTTCTGGAGGAAGTGTTCCCGCTACCGGACATGAAGGGGAGGTTAGTGTCATTATGGTATGCACATTGGCTTCATCATCAATGTTGATTCCATATACCAATCCTAAATCATAAATATTGGTAGGTATTTCTGGGTCAAAACAGGTTGTTAGAACCTCTATGACTTTTATTTCCAATGCTATTTTAGCTGCTATTTCCATTTTTTAATTGTTAGTTGTTAGTCTTTCAGCTTTAATGTCTTTTACGCATTCCATTACTTTTAGGGCTAAGTCTTTAAATATTTTACTTTCAATCGTATTTTCATTTAATGCTGCAGGCACTCCAATGTCTCCTGCCTCCCGTATTCTTGTTATTAAAGGGATTTGACCCAATAGTGGAACATTCATTTCTTCTGATAATTTTTTTGCACCATCCTTTCCAAATATGTAATCTTTTTTATCAGGATTACCTTCCGGTATATAGTATGCCATATTTTCAACCAATCCAAGCACCGGAACATTAACCATTGGCATCCTGAACATATCGATACCTTTTCTGGCATCAGCCAAAGCTACTTCTTGTGGTGTACTAACTACAATAGTACCTGTAAGCGGAATTTTATCTACCAGCGTAAGATGAATATCACCTGTGCCTGGCGGAAGATCCACAAGCAGATAATCTAAATTACCCCAATCGGCATCCTGAAATAATTGAATAAGGGCTTTGGAAACCATAGGTCCACGCCATGGAAGTGCCTGCGATGCTTCCGTAAAAAAACCAATAGATAAAACTCCTACTCCATGAGATACAATTGGTTCTATTAGATTTCGACCAGAATCATTTGAAACTTCAGGCTTTCTATTCACTAAGTCAAACATAAGTGGCATTGATGGCCCATAAATATCGGCATCTAATAAGCCCACTTTTGCACCTAATTGGCTTAATCCCACTGCAAGATTGGCGGAAACGGTAGATTTACCTACACCACCTTTCCCGGAGGCAATAGCAATAATATGTTTAACACCAGGCAATATTGTTCTAAGTTCAGGAGCTCTATCCTTAAAACCAGGTAGGGCTTGCATATCTATATCCACCTTAATATCCGTACCTAATGCTTGCAAAAGGCTATCCATACAAGCCTCTTTTACTATCTTTTTACTATTCATAGTAGGGCTGCTAATCTTAACGATAAAGCTGATGATGTTCCCTTCAACATGAATATCATTCACTAATCCTAATTCAACAATACTTCTCTTGAGGTCAGGCTCAACGACGTTAGTCAGTATTTTTAGAATATCCTCTTTAGTTATTTCAGGCATGTCATTTATCAATTTAATAGTTAATTGTTTGTTTCCGTAAATTGCTTAAATTTATCAACAAGCAGCTGTTCTACTTTTTCCCTTACAGGTTCAATTTTAATTAACTCCGTTATTTCTGTTAAAAAAGCTTGTTTTAAAACTGATATAGCTTCTTTTTCAGATAAGCCTCTGGAACGCATATAATATAATGCCTCTTTATTTAATTGTCCAATGGTTGCCCCGTGACTGCATTTAACATCATCCGCAAAAATTTCCAACTGGGGTTTGCTATTCATCGAGGCGGTTTTTGATAATACAAGGCTATGGTTTTTCTGAAAAGCATTTGTTTTTTGAGCATCGGGTCGTACTATTATTTTACCATTAAATACTCCTTTAGCTTTATCTGCAAGAATTCCTTTGTACAATTCGTTGCTGTTACAATTCGGATACGCATGGTCTATAAAAGTTTGGTTGTCTATATGCTGCTTATTTATACCAACATAAAGTCCATAAAAATTAGTCATTGTTCCACTATCCTTTAAAATGGAGCTTAGGTTGTTCCTTACTAATTTTCCGCCCAAATCAACTACATAAGAGCTGTAGGTACTATCACGCAGCTGCTCAACTTCTGTATTATTGATAAAAAATGCATTCTCACCTTCATCTTGAATTCTATAATGATCAACAATCGCATTTCTTTTTAGAACCAACTGTGTAACCGTATTCGTGAAATACGTTTGTTGGGAATTAGTGAGATGATGATACGTTTCAATAACCGTTAATTTACTATTTTCTCCGGCTACGATTATTTTTTGCGGACTGATAACTGTTGGCTCTTCTTCTGTATGTGCTATATTTAGTATATGAACAGGGCGATCCAGCACTAATCCATCAGGCACATAAATATAAATTCCATTGTGAGCGAAGGCAGTATTTAATACAACGAAGGAATTCATTTCTTTAATTGCCCATTTCGACAGGTATTCAGAAACCGTTTCTTTTGTAAGCCTATCTTCTCTCAAACTAGAAGGAATATCCTGCACTATGATTTTTTGCGATAATTCATCTTTTGATGAAAGTAATTTATTGTATTTACCGTTCACAAAAACTAGCAGGTATGCATCCAACCCTTCAAAAAGAAAAGGCTTAATATCTTCTGTTGTAATGTCAACCAGTTTTGGCTGCTGGTATGTTAGCTGAAGTAACTCGGCAACATTGGTATATTTCCAATCCTCATTTCTTCTGGTTGGAAAATCTACGTTATTGCCAAATCGTTGAATAGCAACTTTCTGGAGACTATGCATTACATTATTTTTCTGTCCATTTAATGAATTTTCATAAAGACGGAATAGTTCAATAAACTTTCCCCTGTTATCATTTTTATCTGGTGTATTTTGAATTTTCATGCTTATCTTTTTAAGATATTGTTAATGTTGCTACTTCTTCTTTAATCCAGTCGTATCCCTTTTCTTCCAGCTGTAATGCTAAATTTTTGTCGCCCGATTTAACGATTTGTCCATTGTATAACACATGCACAAAATCAGGGATAATGTAATCGAGTAAACGTTGGTAGTGTGTAATTACTATAAAAGCATTGTCCTTTGTTTTTAGTTGATTAACACCATTGGCAACTATTTTAAGCGCATCAATATCAAGCCCTGAATCAGTTTCATCCAACACGGCAAGTCTTGGTTTTAATACAGCCATTTGTAAAATTTCATTGCGTTTTTTTTCTCCGCCCGAAAAGCCTTGATTTAGAGAACGGCTTAAAAAACCATCTTCCATCTCCACCATTTTCGCCTTCTCTTTAATATATTTTAGCATTTCCGTTGCACTCAAATCCGGCTTTTCCTGATGTTTTCTAACTGCATTAATAGTATGTTTAAGAAAGTTTGCAGTACTTACGCCTGGTATTTCTATCGGATATTGAAATGCCTGAAATATACCTTCCTTGGCACGTTCATCAACTGATAATTCGAGGAGGTCTTTTCCCATATAGGTAACACTGCCCTCAGTAATTTCATACCCTTCTCGACCTGCTAAAACGTGTGCCAGCGTACTTTTACCACCACCGTTTGGTCCCATTATAGCGTGTACTTCGCCAGCATTTATTTGAAGGTTAATACCATTCAATATTTTTTTTCCTTCAATTTCTGCGTGTAAATTTTTTATTATTAACATGAGTTCTGTTTTTTTTATTTAATTATTTTATCCAACACTACCTTCTAAACTTACAGCAAGCAATTTTTGTGCTTCCACTGCAAATTCCATTGGTAATTCTTTAAACACATCCTTGCAATACCCATTAACAATAAGATTAATGGCATCCTCCATTTTTAATCCTCTTTGCATACAGTAATAAAGTTGATCTTCACCTACTTTAGAAGTTGTGGCTTCGTGTTCAATTTGAGCTGTATCATTGTCAATTTCGAGATAAGGGAAAGTATGCGCACCACATTTATCTCCCATTAATAAGGAATCACATTGTGAAAAATTCTTAGCATTTTCCGCATTTTTTCCTACTTTAACCAAACCTCTGTACGAGTTATTGCTTTGACCTGCTGAGATACCTTTGGAAATAATAGTACTGCTGGTGTTTTTACCAATATGCCACATCTTAGTTCCTGTATCCGCTTGTTGTAAATTATTTGTAACTGCAACAGAATAAAACTCACCCGTTGAATAGTCACCTTTTAAAATGCAACTTGGATATTTCCAAGTAATGGAAGAACCTGCTTCTACTTGTGTCCAACTGATTTTTGATCTTACACCTGCGCACAATCCTCTTTTAGTTACGAAGTTATAAATGCCTCCTTTTCCGTCTTTATCTCCCGGATACCAGTTTTGGATAGTGGAATATTTGATTTGAGCATCGTCAAACGCTATGAGTTCAACCACTGCAGCATGCAATTGATTTTCATCTCTTGTAGGAGCAGTGCATCCTTCCAAATAGCTAACATAACTGCCTGCTTCGGCCACAATTAATGTTCTTTCAAATTGGCCTGATCCCTCGGCATTGATACGGAAGTAAGTTGAAAGTTCCATCGGACACCTAACCCCTTTTGGAATGTAACAAAACGAACCATCTGTGAACACGGCGGAATTAAGTGCAGCATAAAAATTATCAGTAGAAGGAACAACCATTCCTAAATATTTTTTTATTAGCTCAGGATGTTCTTTTACGGCATCACCAAACGAGCAAAAGATAATTCCTAATTTGGATAATTCTTCTTTGAAGGTAGTTATCACAGATACACTGTCAATTACGATATCAACGGCAACACCTGTTAATCGTTTTTGTTCTCCTATTGAAATACCTAATTTCTCAAACGTTTTCAATAATTCAGGATCTGCTTCATCCAAGCTGTTGAGTATTTTTTTTTGTTTTGGAGCAGCATAATAAATGATGTCCTGATAATTTACTGGTGGATATTTCACATTCGGCCATTTGGGTTCTGTTAGGGTCTCCCAATGCCTAAATGCTTCTAAACGCCAGTCAAGTAGCCATTTCG
Source organism: Flavobacterium sp. LS1P28 (assembly GCF_003970335.1). Taxonomy (NCBI): domain Bacteria; kingdom Pseudomonadati; phylum Bacteroidota; class Flavobacteriia; order Flavobacteriales; family Flavobacteriaceae; genus Flavobacterium; species Flavobacterium sp. LS1P28. The sequence continues at coordinate 99,672 of NZ_RYDI01000007.1, forward strand.
GCTCCTCTTTTTTAAAAGATATTAATCGAATAGTATCTTCATTTAAACCTTTTGGAATAAGTTCAGTATCAATATTACTGGTAAATCCATATTTGTAATCACTCTTGGTGTAATCTTCAAGAGTTTCTGTGGACGCTTCTTTGCTCATGATTTTAGCTATTAAATTTAAATCTTCTCTGCAAAGATAAACGAAGTTATTTATTATGTACTAAAAAGTATAAATTAATTTATACTAAAAAGTATAATAATATTACGTGACTATAAATATGAGTTTATTTGGTTTTTTAGGCAACATAAGAATAGCTACTTTATTTGAATATTCATCCATTTTTTGGTATAAACTATATATATAGAGGAGTGGGATTTGGATTTCAAAATGGATATATTGCAGCCTTACCTATTTTAGGAAAAGCTGGGCTGAAAACTCTGGGTCGTAATAATCAACATTGTTAAAATCTGCATTTAAACGAAGGTTTTACGGTACTGTCCAAAATTTGAGATTTTTCATTCTATATAAATTAGGCAAAGAAAATAATAATTTATGGCTACATTTGGAAAAAAATTAAAACTTAATATTTCTGAATATTGATGACACATACGCTTTTTAATCCTTTTAAGGATTTGAATTTTGACGAACATTTTTGCTTTCTTTCAGGAGCTTTGACAAATGAAAACATGACCGTTTTTCCAGTATGGCTGATGGATCATTTTAAATTAGGTAATGAAAGAATTGAGATGATGGATAAAACCAAATCTTATAATTATTCAGATCTTAAATTACCGTGTTCTTCCGAAGTGAAAACAGCTTTTGAGGAGCTGGATGTAAAAGTTGAGGCTGCGTATAAAAAAGGTTTTGAAGGCATGGCGTCACTCGATCAAGAGTTGCTTTTTCAATGGACAGGCAGAATGGTCTATGGTATGCTATACTACGAAATGCTTTATGAAAGAGACAGGCTGCTAAGGCAAGGTGAAGATTTTGAGATTTCCGTCACTCTCAGGAAACGCTTTGGTTACTTCCATTTAATGCTACAATCCTTAATAGAACCGATTTCCTTCGTTGGAAAAAAACCATGGAGCATCGCCGTATTTCCACTTAAATATTCTGCCGATATTTTTAGCTATCGCAACGATGCAGTTAATTTAATGTTCTCATTTGGAGTCAATGAATTTGGTTTTATTGCATGTTTACAAGATAACGGCGTAATTGGGGAGAAGCAAAAAGAGATTCTCGATAAAATGGAAGGTCATGTTTTACATCCCATCCAGTTTGAAGAGTTGTACGCTAGGTTTCATTATTCAGATTATATATTACAGTACAAACCTGAATACAAAATTGAAAACCAAGACAATGGGATTGCTATAGAAGTTGAAACGGCTGGTAAGCAACCTCATTTCGGATTTTGGGATGAGGATATATATGCCCAATTGCTATCCAATTATTGGCAGGTTTACGGTATTGAAAAAGAGGATATTCTTAAATTTCAAATGCCGCCACTTAGCTTTCTTGAAAATCCGTATACCAAAGATTTTATTAATCCAGAATCTATTGACTTACCATTTTAACGGCTTAACAGCAAAAATTAGTTAGCCAACGCATAACCAATATTTAATGCCATTAAAAGTAAGTTTTCAGCTGTTTCTCTAAAGTAGTTGCACAAATTCTCATTATCTAAAATACAATCGGGATTTCCGGTAATTTTCTTATTTGAGTTAAAATTTATAATTATAACCTAATCGAACTACCTGTGTTTCATTATAGTCAGTGCTGTTATAATTAAAATTCAGACCTTGAATTTGTTTCCTGATTACTAATGTATTTAAAATGTCGGTTGCATTTAGAAAGAATTCTCCTTTGCCATTTTGGACTGATTTTTTAATCCCTAAATCAATTGAAAATCGAGAAGCAATTTTTCCTTGCGGAATAATATCTGGCGCCAAATATATAGCGGTTACTTGAGCATCCACTTTTTTGGATAAGTGCAAGATATTGTTCCATTTAATATTTCCAGAAAAAATGTCTTGCTTCTCTGCCGAAAAAGTATTGGGAATTGGATATTTATTTTCAACAGCAAAAGCATTAATTTGATTGTGATACGCAATTAAGTTGAAGTTAAACGAGTACCATTTTGCAATCTCTTGTGAAAAGATCATTTCAATCCCTGTATTGAAACTTTTATTTGCATTTTGGAAAATAGCATAGATTAAATTGCTGTCTGGAACTGTCGATGCTATTCGAGTAATGGTAGCATTTGCAAAACGGTGGTACACTGCCGAATAGAAATATCCTTTTTTTAAGTTCGTTTTATAACCCAGTTCTAACAAATTGGTGAACTGCGGACGAAGTGCAGGATTCCCAACCTTTATTATTTCTGCATCATCGTATTTTGGAAATATTCTAATATCGACTTCATTTGGCCTGTCTACTCTACGATTGTAAAATAATGATATTTTATTGCTGTCATCAATTTTGTATGCCAATCGCACATTTGGAAAAGGTTGGGTGTAGTTGTACCCGTCACTTTTATAGGTATTATGATCCGGATTGATATTGTATTGCAAATCGACATATTCTACTCGCAAACCCAGTTCTACCTCAATTTTATTGTTTTCAAAAATATAATTTCCGTACACGGCCGGAATAATTTCTTTGTAAGTTGCTTGACCGCCAGCACCGCTATCTATGGGAGAATTTGCGCCGGGAAAGAACTGCATATTAGTTGGAATATCCCTTTTTCTGAATTTAAAACCGGTTTCAAATCTACCGTATTTTAAGGGTTTGATATAATCAATATTAAAGTCGGCTACTTTCTCCTCTGATAACAATTTGAAAGCATCTTTTCCGGTGTAGGTTGGCAAAATATTGTCAAAAAAATATTTTTCATCCTCTCTGTGAAAAGTATAATTTAAACCAATATTTAATAACCGTCCTGCTTCTTTAAACTTGTGCTGGTATGCCGCAGTAGCTATAGCGGTGGTTTTTAATTCATCTTCCAAAAATTGCCACAGTCGCAATCGTTCCGAATAATTTTCATTGAAAAAGGGCTGATCTCCATTGTCAATGATTTTTTCGGTTCCAAACAGACCAGAAACGGTTAATGAATTTCGGTCATTAATATTCCAGTCAATTCCAGTTTTTAAAGTAGTAAAGTGCGTATTCCGATTTCTTTTGGTTTGTTGATTAATAATAGTTCCATCAGTGTAGGTTCGCATTACAAACTCATTTTTATTGAGTGTTTCTGTATAAAGATAATCACCCTGAAAAAAAGCATTGATTTTGTTTTTACGATAATTAAGTGATAACGTCGGATTAATTTTTGGTGTTAATGAGTATTGCGGACGAATAGTTGGTAAATTTTCTTTTCTTTCCCACAGCGCACCCAATCCAGAGGTAAAACCCACTTTTCCGTTGAATCCCTCTTTTTTGTTTTTCTTGTAAATAATATTGATAATTCCAGCGTTTCCGTTGGCATCGTATTTTGCAGAAGGATTGTTAATGATTTCTATTTTTTCTATCGCAGATGCGGGTATATTATCTAAGCCCGATTGGTTTCCAAACCCTGTTAATGCGGTTTGTTTTCCGTCAATTAAAACGGTGACTTTATCATTGCCTCTAATTTGTACTTTCCCGTCTTGCACGGAAACACCAGGCAAATTTTGCATTGTTTGTAAAACAGAACCACCACTCTGACTGATATTATCTGCCACAGAGAAGGTTTTTTTGTCCATTTTCTGATTAATAAGTTCTTCCTTTGAAACGACCACAACTTCATTTAAAATAGTAGCATTATCTTCCAATTCAATGCTTCCCTCATCTAGAAATTCAGAAAGTGAACCTACATAAATAGGTTGGTTTTTTGTTTTGTATCCATCAAGTGTAAACTCTAGAAAGTAATTTCCAGGAACTACATTCGAAAATGAAAACCTACCCTCTTCATTGGTAACAGTTCCCGTAATCAAAACGTTATCCTTTGTGTTTTTCAAGAGTACATTTACATAAAGCAAAGTCTCTTTTGATGTTTTATCTTTTGTAATTCCGGATAGTGTGACCGCTTTGTTTTGTCCTAATAAATCTGAAATTGATAGTATTAGAAATGATACTAATAATATTGTTTTTATTGGCATATCTTAATTTTTATTCTTTATTTAAACGACAAAATTGCGATTGGAGTTTGAAGAAATATTGAATTTTAGAATTGAATTTCGAAAATGTGTAACTTATCTTTGTAACTATAAATAACTTCCCAATTGTTGTTCTCTACAATTTTATTAATTATTGATAAACCCAAACCGTTCCCTTTCGAGGATGGATTTACTTTAGAAAAACGTTCAAATAATTTATCTGTTTCGAGCGATTTTAATATACCCGTATTGGAAAAAACTAAAGCATTCTTATGCAATACAACATTTATGCTTCCATTAGCCACATTATGATTAATTGCATTCAGAAACAAATTACTGATCAAAACTTCAGATAAAAACATGTTCGTTTGAACGAATGTATCCGCTTCTAAATCTGTGTTGATGCTTATATTTTTTGCTAATGCCTGTTCGTTAAAAAAATCTAATTGATTTGTGATAACCTCATTCAAAAGAACCTCTTCAGGAATGTTATATTGTTTGCTTTCTATTTTTGATAAAAGCAACAGGTTTTTATTTAATCGGTTGAGCCTTGTTGTTGTATCATTTAATTTATCCAGTATTTCAAATTGTTCTTCCGATACATCGTCTCTTTGCAATAATGTTTCCAATTTTCCTTTAAAAATAGCAATTGGTGTTTGCAATTCGTGTGCCGCGTTCTCAATAAATTCTTTTTGGCTTTTATAAATGCGTGTGTTTTTTTCAATCAATTTATTTATTGCCTGATTGAGTCGATTGAATTCCTCAATAGTATTTACAACTAATTTTGGATGAGAACTTTTATCGATTTCAAATTTCTCAATTTGCTCAAGAGTGTCATAAAATGGTTTCCAAAGCCTAAGAGATAGCCTTTTAGTAATGATAAATAATCCAAATAAAAGAATTAAAATAATGATGGTAAACACCATTAAAATACTGACAATAAAATCCTTATTGTCAACTAGGTTTATTCTGGCAGAAAAAAGGTAGTGTTTATTATTAATTGTAACTGGAGCATTGAGCACCCGATAGGGTTCGTTTTCTTTATCCAAATTATTATAATAACTATTGCTGAATAGTGTGTCTCTAGAAATTATTTTCTGAACTTTCTCTATTTTTATATCCCTATTCCATTTATTCCAAACTGCAACATCCTTGTCTTGTAATTGCGGCGCATACAATAACTCGAATTCCTCTTTTTGAAGTAGCAAGGCTTCATCTGTTTCATGTAGATACAGTAATTGAGTTATATAAAAGAATAATGGCGCTGCTGAAAGCATCACTATTAAAGAAAATAAAACATAATATTTTAGAGTAGTATGTAATAATTTTTTATTCATTGTTCCATTTGTAACCAATTCCGTAAACTGATTTTATGTAATCATTGCTTCCGGCATCGTTTAGCTTTTTTTTCAAATTCTTGATGTGGGCATAAACAAAATCATGATTGTCCAGCATGTCCGCCATATCACCTGAAAGGTGTTCAGCTATGGCACTTTTAGACAAAACCTTGTTTTTATTTCCAATTAAAAACAATAATAAATCAATTTCTTTCTTGGTGCATTCTATTTTCTTCTCTCCAATTTTTACCGATTTTGCTAAAGTATCAATTTCTATTTCATTGAATTCAATTTTATTGTTTCCGTCGTATTTTTTTCTTCTAACCAAGGCCTGAATTCTGACCAACAACTCTGAAAGATGAAAGGGTTTCGTCAAATAATCATCTGCTCCAAGATTGAATCCCTCGATTTTGGTCTCTAACGTTTCTTTAGCCGAAATTATAATAATCCCCTCTGATTTGTTTAGTATTTTCAATTTCTTCAAAATGCTAAATCCATCACCACCCGGAAGCATTAGATCTACTAAAATACAATCATAATCATACATAATAATTTTGTCTAAAGCCGTTTGATACGTGCTTGCGGTTTCGCAATGAATATCATTTGTTTTTAGATAACTTTTTATGCTGTTCGCAATATCGATTTCGTCTTCGATGATTAGAATTTTCATATTGCAAATTAACAATTCAATTTTGAATGAAATTTGAATTTAGGTATTAAATTGTTTTTTCTAAATTTAACTGAGTTATTCACTTATAAAATTCTGACAACTAATGCAGCTACATCAGACAGCGTGATTGATTTTAAAAATTATTTTCTGTCATTACTGTAAATTTATGTTTTTTATTCTTCTACATTTTTCATTTTCATTAAAAGTGCATAAGCTCCTTTGATAACAATTCTTTCGTCTTTTAAATCGTCTGAAAGAATTTCAGTGAATTCATTTTCTGTAGCTCCTATTGTGACTTCTTTCATTTCAAGTTGTTTGTTTTGTTTGGCAACAAAAATATAATTCTTGTTTTCATAATTTACAATAGCATCAGATGGCAGTACATTTGATTGCTGACTTTTTAATTCTATTTCGGCATTCATATACATGCCCGGTAAAAGTGTTTTATCATAATTTATAAAATGGCAGTGTATTTCAGTGCTGTGGTTTTCTGAAAAATCTTTACCTATCAAAATAATTTGGCAAGGATATTTTTTCTCGGGATTGGTATTAGTATAAGCCAATACCGATTGACCAATAGCCAATTTATTGATGTCTTTTTCAAATACGGTTAAGGCCAAATGAATATCCGATGGATTTACAATCTCGAATAAAACATCGCTCGGGTTTACATACTTGCCAATATTTACATTGACCTTAGCTACATAACCACTTATTGGCGAGTATACATTGATGCTTTTTGAAATGTTTTTTGTTGAAACATTATTCGGATTTATCCCCGCAAATTTTAATTTCTCGCCATACGATTGCACCATTACAAATAGTGAGTTGTATTCTGATTGTGCTTGTTGATACACTTTATCGCTGCTGGCTTTGCTTTGGTTGAGTTCTTTTTGTCTTTCAAATTCGGCTTTTGCATACCCAATTTTTGCTTTCGCCAAAAGGTAATCTTCCTGCAGTTGAATGTATTGTTGGTCTTCTACAACGCACAAAACCTGCCCTTTGGTAACATGCATTCCTTCTAACAATTTGGTGTATTTTAAATAACCGCCCATTGGAACACTAATGGAAACTAAGCTTTGAGGCGGCACATCTATTTTACCATTTAATTTTAAGGTAGATGAAATTTGTTTTTGTGTGATTTTTCCAGTTTCAATACCTGCATTTTTTATTTGTGCATCGGTAAGAGTTGTCGTGTTTTCGATAGTTGGATTAGCTTCGGTTTCGCTTTCCGTTTTCTTGTTTCCACAAGAAGAAAGGAATACTATTGCCAATATTGTAATAATTGTATTTTTAATCATGATAGTATTTTTATTTTGGTATTTGTGAATTTTCGATTCTTTTTCATAATTTAAAATTAAGGTTTTTATTCTTAACTTTTTATGCGGGTAAAGTTAGCAAGTCCAGTCATATGTAATTCGCATATCATCATTGGCGCTTGCGACTCCAATTACGATCATGCTCCTTTCATAATTAAACTATTTTAATTAGTTAAAGCATTGATTTCAATAACAGCGGTGTTTAATTTTTTAACTGCTTCGATGTATCTGCTTTGAATTTCGGTACCTTGATTAATAAGCATTACCCATTCCATATAATTAATGTCACCATTGATAAATTTATCATTAGCAGCTTTAGTTACTAAATCAACATTTTTTAAAGCTTGACTCTCGTAATAGGCGATAGTTTCTTTGTGTTTTTTATATTCCTGGACTAATTCCTGATTCTTGCTTTCCAGTTTTAGTTTTTCATTATTTAAATTATTTTCGGCTATTTGCGTATTTATCTCTAAAGCCTTTTTCCTGTTATTTATTGCTGTATTAAATAATGGAAGCGCCACTCCTAATTGTCCGTAAACACCATTATTACTGTCTTGAAATACAGTATTTGTTTTGAAAGTCTGGTAATAAACACCACCAATTAATTCCGGTAATTTTTTAGATTTTTCAAGTGAAACTTCTGCTTTACTGCTATTCACTTCTTGCTCAAATAATTTCACACTGGGTTGATTGCTAATAGCATTTGTATCTGAATTTTTGATGAAATCCATTTTAAATTTATTTGAAACTGGGACAAAGTCTTTATCCGTATTAAGTAAATACTTGAATTGTGATTGAATTATTTTGTAATCACTTTGTAATTCCAAAAGTTGAATTTTTATTTGTCCAGATTGGTTTTCAGCGGTTGCTTTTTCTAATATATTGCTTTCGCCTTTATCAAACCGAAGCGTTGAGATCCTTAAAAAATCAGAATATATACTATCGCTTTTTAGCAACAGCTTTTCCTTTTCTTTTAGATACATCATTTCGTAAAACACGATTGTTACCTGTCTGGTCAATTGCTTTCTTTGCAAAGCTTCGTTCCATTGTCCTTTTTTGGCTTCTTCTATTAAAAGTTGTTTCTGTCTTTTATAAACGGTTGGGAATTTTATGCTTTGCGAAACACCAATTTTCACATCATTTACAGTGCTGTTAAACTGACCATATTCGCTTATAATTCCCGTGTTGGAAATATCATAACCTGTGTTTTCCATTATTTGCAAGTACTCTGAATTCAGTTTTTCATTTTTAATTTTGATATTGTTTAAAAGAGCTGTTTCAATCGCGCGCTCTATTGAAATTTTTTCCTGAGCATTGGTACTTTGAAAAGAAAAGAACAATCCCAATACCAGGATAGTCGTAATTGATTTTATCTTTTTGGGTTGTAATTTAATTCCTTTTTCAAACATGATATATAAAATTGGTAAAACAAATAGAGTTAAAAATGTTGCAACCAACAGACCTCCGATGACAACAGTTGCCAATGGTTTTTGTACTTCTGCACCAGAACCATTGCTCAATGCCATGGGTAAAAAACCTAATGATGCTACAAATGCAGTCATTAAAACGGGGCGTAATCGTATTCTAGTTCCTTGCAAAACAATCGCTTTTAAATCGGTTTCCCCCGATTTTCGAATGCTGTTGAATTCTGCAATTAACACCAATCCATTCAGAACCGCTACACCAAATAAGGCTATAAAACCAACTCCGGCACTGATACTAAACGGCATTCCTCGCAATGCTAAAAAGAAAATACCTCCAATTGCCGATAGTGGAATTGCCGAATAAATCAACAGTCCTTGTCTTACGGAATTGAACGCAAAATAGAGCAAAATAAATATTAATAGTAATGAAACTGGAACCGCAATCATCAAACGATTTTTGGCTTCGTTTAAGTTTTCAAAAGCACCGCCATACGTAGGATAGTAACCCGCAGGAAATTTTATTTGAGCTTCGACTTTACCTTGCAGTTCTTTTACAATACTTTGTACATCACGGCCTCGTACATTAAATCCAACTACAATTCTACGTTTGGCATCTTCCCTTTGTATTTGATTCGGTCCTTCGATAATTTCAACTTTAGCTAATTGAGATAAAGGAATTTGCAAACCAGTTGCCGTTGGAATTAATAAATTTTGAACATCTGCCAAATCCTGACGTTTTTCGCCTTCTAAGCGAACTACTAAATCAAATCGTTTTTCACCTTCATAAACAACCCCTGTGCTTTGTCCTGCAAATGCGGTATTTACAACTCGATTAATATCCTGAATGTTTAATCCGTATTGTGCAATGGAAGCTCTGTTGTAGTCAATTACTACTTGTGGCATTCCGGTAACGGTTTCTACATAAAGATCTGAAGTTCCTTCAACTGTATTTACAATTTTACCTAATTTATTGGCGTATAACGCCAACGTATCTAAGTTTTCTCCAAATATTTTACAGACCACATCTTGCCTAGCACCAGTCATCAATTCATTAAAACGCATTTGAACCGGATATTGAAAACCAAAGGAAACTCCAGGAACAGCTTCCAATTCCTTGGCCATTTTTGCTGATAATTCGTCAAAAGTTGTGGCAGAAGTCCATTCACTTTTGTTCTTTAAAATGATCATCATATCGCTTGCATCAATTGGCATTGGATCGGTAGGCACTTCGCTACTTCCTGTTTTGCCTACAATTTTCTCCACTTCGGGAAATTTTTCTATTAATATTTTTGCACCTTGTGAAATAGCTGTCATTGAAGTTTGCAAATTACTTCCCGGCAAAACCCTAGTTTCTACTGCAAAATCTCCTTCTTCTAACGAGGGCATAAATTCACCACCCATAAACGAAAGTGTAATCAGCGCTAAAACAAACAATCCTAATGTTACAGCAATAATTGTTTTTGGAATTCCCAATGCTTTGTTCAAAATGGGTTGATAAAAATTTTCTAATTTTTCCATCATTCTATCTGAAAAAGTTTTTTTGTGGGATATTTTTTTATTTAAAAATAGAGCGGTCATCATCGGAACATAAGTCAATGACAATATAAAAGCGCCAAACAGAGCAAATGCAATGGTTTGTGCCATTGGTAAAAACATTTTCCCTTCGATACCGCGCAACGTAAAAATGGGAATGTATACGATCAATATAATCAATTCCCCAAAAACGGAAACATTACGCATTTTTATTGACGTTTTTAGTACGGTGTTATCCATTTCTTGTTGTGAAATTTGAGCAGTTTTCCTGCTGTGCAAACTAAACAAACACGCTTCAACAATAATAACAGCACCATCTACAATCAATCCAAAATCTAATGCCCCTAAACTCATTAAATTACCGCTCACCCCAAATATGTTCATCAATATGACCGCTATCAACATTGCCAAAGGGATAACTGACGCCACAATTAATCCTGCTCGTATGTTTCCTAAAAAGAAAATAAGAACAAAGAGAACTATTAATGCACCTTCTAATAAATTTTTTTCGACCGTCGAAATAGAATTATTTACCATTTTGGTGCGGTCTAGAAAAGGTTCCAGTATAACACCTTCGGGTAATGTTTTTTCAATTTGTGCAATACGATCCTTAATGTTTTTAATAACCACATTACTGTTGGCTCCTTTTAACATCATTACTACTGCACCCGAAACTTCACCAGATTGAACCTCTTTTTTGTGAAATGTCATTGCTCCGTAACGGATAGCACTACCAATGCGAACTTCAGCTACATCACGAATAAACAAAGGACTACCGCTATTAGTGTTTTTAATAGCAATATCTTTTATGTTTTCGATAGTATTAATTAATCCCTCACTGCGGATGTATAAAACTTTAGGCCCTTTTTCAATGTAAGCACCACCCGTATTTTGATTGTTTTTTTCTAAAGCAGTGAAAACATCTGTAATAGTGATATTATAGGATTGCAATTTATTTGGGTCAACGGCTATTTCAAATTGTTTCAATTTTCCACCAAAACTGCTCACTTCCGCCACACCTTCAACGCTCAATAACTGCCGGCGAACAATCCAATCTTGAATGGTTCTTAACTCCGTGATATCGTATTTTTTTTCATAACCGGGTTTGGTTCGTACCGCATATTGATAAATTTCGCCTAGTCCTGTTGTCACCGGTGCAAGAACTGGATCTCCAATACCGGTGGGAATTTGGTCTTTAACAGCACTTAATCGTTCTGTTACTTGCTGTCTTGCCCAGTACACATCGGTTGCATCATTAAAAACAATGGTAACCACTGATAAACCAAAACGAGAAAAACTACGAATTTCTTTCAGTCCAGGAATATTACTATTGGCTTGTTCTATTGGAAAAGTAATCAGTCTTTCAATATCGGTCGCACCCAGTGATGGCGCTGAAGTAATTACCTGGACTTGATTATCTGTAATATCAGGAACGGCATCAATTGGTAATTTAGTAAATTGATAACTCCCATATCCGATGAGAGCTAAAATAAACAGTCCAATAATGAGTTTGTTTTTGATTGAAAACTCAATAATTTTATTTAGCATAATTTGTTATATTAAGGAATGTTCACTACTTATATTGAATACTGACCTTTTAATTTTATTGTAACTGTAATGGCTGTCTTTTCATTATTTCTGAAAAACCAACCGTGTTTTCCTTCATACGGAGCATAAAAAGTTCCAACCATATTATTGGAATAGGCAAGCGTGTAACTTTCAAAATAAACGTCATTCGTTTCTTTAGCTTGTTTTACTTCCCCGTGAAAATCAAAATAAACAATTCCTTTATTAGTCGTCCATTCGTATTTCATTTTGCCATATTTCAGCATATAAATTTTATATTCAATTCCTTTTCCTGCCGGTACGATTACTTCAACCGTGTCTTCTCTTTCTGCATATTGTTTTTCAGGTGCAGGATTATTTGCTTCGATTGGTCTTTCTACTTCAGGTCCAGAACCTGCTTTTTCCATTTTAATTAATGGGAATGTTTTTCTTGTTATTGTAGCTAATCCATCATCAGCATCCGCTGGTACATAAAGCTTACTAAACCCGAACAGTTTGCCTGTTCCTATTGGATCCATTCCATATTCGGCAGGTAAAACTGCGCTTACTAAAATTAGTACAGAAAGTAGTAACGCGAAGATAACTGCTTTGATAATTTGTTTTTTATTTACTATTTGATGATTTATTTCTGACATTTTTTAATTTTTAAGATGTAAAATAACCCGTTAACTGATATCCTATTAATACAAATCCAGCAGCCATAAGCAGCGTATTTGTTATTGTTGAAAATTTCATAAAGCTGGAATGTCTGCGCCATAAAGTAATCAAGATTAGCACAAAAGTTAATGCTATGAACTGACCTATTTCGACACCAATATTGAATCCAAGCAGATTGGTAAACAATCCTTCTTTTTCAAATTTGAAATCTTGCAATTTGCTGGCAAGCCCGAAACCATGAAATAATCCGAAAATCAAAACAGCAGCTTTTGTATTGGGTTGTCTTCCGAAAAATTTCTTGAAACCACCTAAATTATCAAAACCTTTATACACTATTGACAGTGCAATAATGGCATCAATTAAATACGAATTAATTGATATAGTACTCATAACGCCAAACAATAATGTTGCGCTATGACCAATTGTAAAGAAACTTACATAAAGTAGCACTTCTTTCGGACGATAAAGGAAAAAGATAACGCCAACTAAAAAAAGCAGATGATCGTAACCCGTAAGCATGTGTTTTGCACCAATATAGAGAAATGGGCCAAAAGCAACGCCATCATTTCCTGACAAAAAAGTTTGCGTATTCTCATCTACACCATGAGCAAAAACGCCTGTGATGCCGACAAAAAAAAGTATAACAAGAAATATTATTTTTTTTGAATTCATAATTTTATTTTTCTTTTAAAAACTACTTCTCTCCTGAAATTTTCGCAAGAGAAGCAGCCTGTTAAATTATACTAATGCGTGTGACCATGAGCCGCGTCAACTTTATCTTGCTCCACTTGATTAATACTGTCCGTACCTACTTGATCCGTAGAATCTGTGACCACTTGAACTTGTTCTACTGTTTCAGTAGATTGACTTTCAGTGTTTTCAGTTTCGTTATTTGCTTTGTTGTTGCAAGAAGTTAACATTCCGATTGCGATAGTCGCTACGATTAAAAAATTTTTCATAATTGTAATTTTAATTGGGTTTATAAAGAATAATAAAATTAATGTTGGTGTCCATGATTAATATCTTGTTCAGAAACTTGGCTATTTTTAAATTTGGAAGAGATTGTTTTTCCATTGACAAGTAATGTGATGGTACAATAAGCATATATGCTTGCTTTAGGAACTTGTACAAATAAAGCATTGTTGGTGTCCAAAGAAACTGGATTCGTTGCTTTTGTTTTATTAAAAAATTCAAAAACAGCCAAGCCAGTAATTTTTTTATTTGAAACCGTTTTTCCTTTCGCATTCAGTACGTAAAAACTAATATTGTTTTCTCTTTCGACCCTTTCAATTTTGTAGTCGCCTGAATCTTGTATTATTCCACCGTGCGGCGTTTTGGATTGATTTTCGTTTACTTGTGCATTAGAAATTGTTGTGCCTGCAATAGTTATCAGTATCGCAACTGCAATGGATTTAATTGTTTTCATTATAGATGTTGTAGTGTTAAGAATAATTGAGCATGTCTTCGACATTACTAAAAAGTCAATTCATAGCGTATGCGACTAAAAAAGGATTCTAGTTATTCAGATGCATTAACTCACTAAAAAACTTATTTTTTAATACAAAATAGTAGTGAAATTGATACAAAGAAACATTCGCTATAAGTATATAGCAAAGTACTTTTTAATACCTAATTAGAAATATTCACAATATTATTAATTAAGCATTGAAAAATTAATTTAACTCAATTTGGGTGGAAGCCAGATGCATGCAAAAACATCGGAATTGTAAAATTCTGGAGGAAACGGGACAGTACTATTTACAGAAATAGTATTTGGTTTGCGAAAGGAAAACTCTGTTTGGTTTTCAAATGCAAGGGCTGTATTAACAGATTGGTTAATAGTCTTAAAAGGTAAACTTTGATGGTTGTCTTTTTCCTGATCAGAATGATGCTGAGTATCATTGTAATGAATTGCTATGAAATCAAGTAATGAAATATTCTGGTTACTGTAATCCTTTTGATGATTTGAAAAGTGTTGTAGTAAGTTCGGTAATTTCAATAATTGCCCCATCTCTGTGTTAGCACACAAAAAAACAAAAAGGAATGATATGGTAATTATTTTCTTCAAGATTGTAAAAGTAATAAATTTTATTGATTACCAATAATTTTAAAAAAAATATTAAGTAAATCTTAACTCCCCAAAACTTCTAAGCCAATTTTGATGATGGCGCATCAATTTTACGGATTTTTAGATTGTGATCTTTTCTGTCAACCAATCAACAGATACTGTTTAATGTGGTATTAAAAACTCAAGCGAAATGATGGAACACCAGGAGCAACATCACATCATTTTTGGATTCTTAAGTTCCATAAAGTATTGTGTTTTTTGGTGAACCTGTAACTACTTTTGTGGGTACTACTTTATTTTGAACCGTTAGTTGCTAATAGAATTTTTACTCTTTTTTCTCCACTAAATTCATTCCGCATTTGGGACATTTTCCGGGTTTATCCAACGTAACTTCTGGATGCATTGGGCAGTTGTACGTTTTTTGAGTTTCCATTTTTTTTCACTACTAACCGACTAAATAAATTCAAGACAAAGGGCCACTTTTAACAGTAAGCCCTTTTTTTCATATCTTTTGGTTACCAAATCAAAAAAACATTATAGCGGAATGAGCGTAATAAGAAACAACAGCCGAGAAGATACACCGCCCGACGCAATAATAATTGATTTTACAGATTAATCAAAAAAGCCCCGATAAACTAAAATGTTATCGGGGCTTTTTGTCTAGTAAAAAGTTATCAACATGTACAAAAGGCAACTAAACTGGCAACTAGAAATAAAAAACCCTTATAAATCAAACGTTTATAAGGGTTTTTGTGAAGGCAGAAGGATTCGAACCTTCGACCGCCTGCTTAGAAGGCAGGTGCTCTATCCAGCTGAGCTATGCCTCCATTGCTCATGTAAAAAACTAGTCGGGGTGGCAGGATTCGAACCTGCGGCCTCCTGCTCCCAAAGCAGGCGCGATAACCGAGCTACGCTACACCCCGAAAAAAAATAAAGCGGAGGGACAGGGACTCGAACCCTGGCACCGATTGCTCGATGACAGTTTAGCAAACTGCTCCATTACCACTCTGGCACCCCTCCAAGCTCAAAGAAACGTGTCCTGTTTTGCGGTTGCAAATTTAACACATCTTTACGTTCCTCACAACTATTTAGACCTTTTTTTTAAATATTTTTTGTCCTAATTCTAAAAAGACTTCACAATCAAACATATAGAATATAAATAAATTTTTAAAAGAGATTATCCCAACATCAAAATACGAAATTGTTTAAAAAAGATTAAATTTGCTACATAAACCAACATTATATAAATCATGAACAAAAGAGTTGTTATCGTTTCTGCCGTTAGAACACCTATCGGTAGTTTTATGGGAGGATTATCTACAGTTACCGCTCCTAGATTAGGTGCTGTGGCTATAAAAGGAGCTTTGGACAAAATAAAATTGGATCCAAATTTAATTGATGAAGTATTTATGGGTAATGTAGTTCAAGCTGGTGTAGGACAAGCTCCTGCTCGCCAAGCTGCACTATATGCTGGTTTACCTAATTCTGTTGCTTGTACTACAGTCAACAAAGTATGTGCCTCTGGAATGAAAGCTGTAATGCTAGGTACTCAAGCCATTTTATGTGGTGATGCTGAAATTGTTGTTGCGGGTGGAATGGAAAACATGAGTTTAATTCCTCACTATATGAATTTGAGAACAGGAACTAAATTTGGTCCAGCAACATTTATTGATGGTTTACAAAAAGATGGACTTGTTGATGCTTACGACAACAACGCAATGGGCGTTTGTGCGGACTTATGTGCTGCTGAATATAATTTTACCCGAGAAGACCAAGACAACGCCGCAATTCAATCCTACGAGCGAAGTGCAAAAGCTTGGGAGACCGGAAAATTTGATAATGAAATTGTCTCTGTAGCCGTTCCTCAAAGAAAAGGAGATCCTATTATAATTTCTAAAGACGAAGAGTTTTCTAATGTAAAATTAGACAAAATACCTTCATTAAATCCTGTTTTCACAAAAGACGGTACAGTTACCGCAGCAAACGCTTCTACAATAAACGATGGAGCAGCAGCTGTGATATTAATGAGCGAAGAAAAAGCAATCTCTTTAGGATTGAAACCTCTGGCGTATATAAAAGGGTATGCAGATGCCGCACAAGAACCAAAATGGTTTACAACAAGTCCATCAAAAGCAATTCCTAAAGCATTAGAAAAAGCAGGAATAGCCATTACTGATGTTGATTATTTTGAATTCAATGAAGCTTTTGCTGTAGTTGGCCTAGCCAATGCCAAAATTTTAGGACTAGAGAGCAGCACGATTAATGTGAATGGTGGTGCTGTATCATTAGGACATCCTTTAGGTTGCTCCGGAGTAAGAATTATTGTTACTTTGATCAACGTATTAGAACAAAATAATGGTAAAATTGGAGCTGCTGCAATCTGTAATGGTGGTGGTGGTGCTTCAGCAATTGTTATTGAAAGAGCTTAAAATAATTATAAATTAGGAGTTGTATATTAAAAACATATAACTCCTAATTCTAAACTCATAAATTACCCTAAATGTTCGGAATTTGTAATCTAGCAATGATACCACTTCGGTTTGAACCCAGTGATAAAAGCGAAATTGTTTCTCAAATTTTATTTGGAGAACATTTTGAAATTTTAGAGCAAATGAAACAATGGTCTCGCATCAAAGTACAGTACGACGAGTATGAAGGCTGGATCGATTCTAAACAATTACAGTTGATTTCAGAATCAAATTTTAATCAATTGTCCGCAGAAACGATCATATTGAATTCCGATTTAATTGAATATATCACTACTCCAGATAATCAATTAATTCCTATTCCGCTCGGATCCTCGGTTTCATTTATAAATAACAGTGAGATAAACATTTCGAATTTTGAGTTTGATGGAACAAAAACAAGTGGCAAAAAAACAAAAGAGCATTTGATAAAAACTGCCTTTATGTATTTAAACGCTCCTTATCTTTGGGGAGGGAAAACTCCTTTTGGAATTGATTGTTCAGGATTTACTCAAATGGTGTATAAACTGAACGGATATAAATTGCTTCGTGATGCCTCTCAACAATCAAAACAAGGGGAAGCTTTAAGTTTTATAGAAGAAAGTGAACCAGGAGATCTCGCTTTTTTTGATAACGAAGAAGGCAACATAATCCATGTAGGAATAATTATGGATGATAATTACATCATTCATGCCAGTGGAAAAGTACGAATTGACAGGCTTGATCATTTAGGAATATTTAATGCCGAAACCAATAAGCATACACACAAATTAAGAGTCATTAAAAAAATCATATAAAAAAAACCTCTCTCAAAACAGTAATTCGAGAGAGGTTATTTTTAAATTTAAAAATCTAGCACTAATTCTTTGCCTTCAATGCCTTGTATTCAGCTGTCATTTCTAAAGCGCTATATACGCCTAAAAGTGTTTTTGAAACATCCTCATTTTTAGGATCTAGTTCAACTGCTTTTGCAAGAAAAGGAATTGTAGCTTTGAATAAATTTTCTCTTTTCTTTTTCAATTCATCATAGCGCTTCATATCCTTAGTAGAAGTTCCTAATTTATTCATTTCATCGATAATTACCTTTTCATCCTCTAACTTCATGGCCGCTAAATTGATGTAAGCATTAATGTATTTAGGATTAATTTCAATAACTTTTAAATAGTACTTTTCAGCGTCTACCTGATTTTTTGCATTAGCACTAAGAACTCCTAAATTAAAAACTAAATCAGCATCATTAGGATTTTTCTCTAATACTTGAGCGATCAGCTTTTTATACATTTCAAAATCTTTTGTTTCTAAATAAAGATTTGCTTCTGTCAAAACCAATGAAGTATCTTCCGGATTTGCTTGTCTTGCATCCGATATTGCTTTTTTAGCCTCTTCAATTTTTCCGTTTTGCACTAAAATTAAAGCTATGTTTTTATAGATCTCTCCTCTTTTAGAAGGAATAGCCTCTGTTCTTGGTTTTTCGTGAGTCCCTATTTTCACTACTCTGTCTCTTTCCGGAGCCGTTGTAAAAAGATCTTCTTCATTAGTGATTTTATTCACCGCAAAAAAACTGGTTCCTTTTCCAGAATAATTTAAGTTTTTCAAATCATCATACAACTTAAGTGCTGTGTCATATTCTGCTGCATTCACATAAGTAGAGGCCGCATAATACAAATTGATAGTGTCTTTTTTATCTAATAAATATGCATCATACAGTTTTTTTGCACTATTTGAATGCTTATTGATTTTTGAATCCGCTATGGCAGCATTAATCAATTTATATTTAATTTCTGTAATTGAAGCTGCAGCTTCTGTAGAAAATTTCAATTTACCGGAAACTTTTTCAGCATCAATTAAATCTTGATATGCTTTTGCCGCAAGCGAAAGATTAGCATCTGCATCCACTTTTTTATTGGCTAAATCCAATAAAGCTTTTCCTTTTACAAAGAAAAATTGTGCTTTCTCCGCCTCTTTAGCATTAGCGATGAGAGATTCGGCTTCCATCAAAATGGTAACTGCTTCTTGAGATTTACCCCCTTTTAATGCTTTTTCAGCGGCTTTAATTTGATCTTTTTGAGCAAAAGTGGCTACTGAAATCACTAACGCTGATGCTAGTACTACATATTTACTTTTCATGGTATTCGATTTTGTTTAATAGTTCTTGTTTAATAGTTCTTTTTTAATCTACACTTATTTAATTTCAAAATTTCCAATCCAATTGGATTGGAAGTTTTGAAACCAGTTATTAGTATTCATACTAAGCTTCGTCATCTGAATCGTCTTCGTCTTCAGTGTCTTCGTCTTCACTTTCAGAATCGTCCTCTTCATCCTCCTCTTCAGCTACACCATCCTCTTCAAGAACTTCAAGAACAGGTTTTACTCTTTCGATAGCTTCCGACTCAATAATATTTCCGTCTTCATCAACAACTACTTCCGCCACATCGTCTTTCATTACTTTAGTGACTGCAGCTATGGAATCGTTTCCTTTTATATTGATCAGTTTTACACCTTGCGTAGCACGTCCCATTACTCTCAAATCCTCTACAGCCATTCTGATAGTCAATCCAGATTTATTAATAATCATTAAATCATCCGCATCAGTAACGGCATTAATAGAAATCAGCTTCCCAGTTTTCTCCGTAATATTCAAGGTTTTTACTCCTTTACCTCCACGATTTGTAATTCTGTATTCGTCAAGGCTTGACCGTTTTCCATAACCGTTTTCAGCAACTACTAATATTTCGCTGCTCATATCGTTTACAGTGACCATGCCAATTACTTCATCCGTATCATCCTTAAGTGTAATTCCGCGAACTCCTGAAGCTGTTCTTCCCATTGGACGGGTTTTAGTTTCTTCAAAACGAACTAATTTACCAGATTTCACAGCTAAAATAATTTGGCTTTGCCCGTTCGTTAATTTTGCTTCTAATAACTCATCCCCTTCTTTAATGGTAATTGCAGCAACTCCATTCACTCTGGGTTTAGAATATTTCTCTAAAGATGTTTTCTTAACCTGCCCTTTTTTAGTCACCATAATAAGGTTGTGACTTTTGATGTAATCTTGATCTTTTAAATCCTGAGTACAAATAAATGCTTTTACTTTATCGTCGCTTTCTATATTTACCAAGTTTTGGATTGCTCTTCCTTTGGCCGTTTTACTTCCTTCTGGTATTTCGTAAACACGCATCCAGAAACATTTCCCTTTTTGGGTAAAGAACATCATATATTGGTGATTCGTAGCCACAAACATGTGCTCTAAGAAATCCTGATCCCGTGTTCCTGCACTTTTTTGTCCAACTCCGCCTCTGTTTTGAGTTTTGTATTCCGTAAGATTTGTACGTTTAATATATCCTGCATGTGAAATCGTGATAACTACATTTTCATCGGCAATTAAATCTTCAATACTTACATCTCCTCCTGAATATTCAATTACAGAACGGCGTTCATCTCCATATTTATCACGAATTTCAGTTAGTTCTTCTTTAATCAAGGCTATTCTTAAGTTTACATCTGCTAATAAAGCTTTTAAATGCTCGATTAACTTCATGATTTCATCGTATTCTGTTCTTAACTTATCTTGTTCAAGACCTGTTAATTGACGCAAACGCATTTCAACAATGGCTCGAGATTGAATATCGGATAAATTGAATCTTTCGATTAATTTTTCTCTTGCTTCTTCGGTGCTTTTTGAAGCTTTAATTAAAGCAATTACTTCGTCAATATTATCCGAAGCGATAATCAAACCTTCTAAAATATGGGCTCTTGCTTCTGCTTTTTTCAATTCAAATTGCGTTCTGCGAGTCACTACATCATGACGGTGCTCTATAAAATAATGAATCAGATCTTTCAGATTCAACATTTGCGGACGCCCTTTTACAATGGCAATATTGTTTACACTGAAAGAAGACTGTAATTGTGTAAACTTATAAAGTGTATTCAAAACTACGTTTGGCGTAGCATCTCGTTTCAAGATATAAACGATACGCATCCCGTTTCTATCCGATTCATCTCGGATATTCGCAATTCCATCAATTTTTTTATCGTTAACCAAATCAGCCGTACGCTTAATCATATCGGCCTTGTTAACTTGATAAGGAATTTCGGTAACGATAATACATTCTCTTCCGTCCACTTCTTCAAAACCTACTTTGGCACGCATTACAATACGTCCTCTACCTGTTTTGAATGCTTCACGAACGCCTTCATATCCATATATAACACCTCCTGTAGGAAAATCCGGGGCTTTGATATGCGTCATCAACTCATCAATCTCAATATCGCTATTGTCCATGAAAGCCAATGTCCCGTTTATCACCTCAGTCAAGTTATGAGGAGGCATATTAGTGGCCATACCCACTGCAATTCCTGTTGCCCCATTTATTAATAAGGTAGGAACACGTGTTGGCATAACTGTTGGCTCCTCCAGCGTATCGTCAAAATTTAATTTAAAATCAACAGTTTCTTTATCTATATCCGCCAAGATTTCTTCTGAAATTTTACGCATTCTAGCCTCTGTATAACGCATTGCTGCAGGACTATCGCCATCTACTGACCCAAAATTACCCTGGCCATCAATCAATAAGTAACGCATACTCCATTCTTGTGCCATACGAACCATTGCATCATAAACTGAGGTATCACCGTGTGGGTGATACTTACCAAGAACTTCCCCAACAATTCTTGCGGACTTTTTGTGGGCAGATCTAGAATTTACACCCAAATCATGCATTCCAAATAGGACTCTTCGATGTACTGGTTTCAAGCCATCTCTAACATCTGGAAGTGCTCTTGATACAATTACCGACATCGAGTAATCGATGTAGGCCGTTTTCATTTCATCTTCAATGTTAATAGGAATTAACTTTTCTCCTTCAGACATAAGTTGTTATATTAAAAAATTATATTAGTTTCAAAACGTGCCAATATACATCTTTTTGAAATTTTTAAACCTATTTTAAAACACTAATTTCAATGATTTATTAACAAATAAAACTTCGCTTTTAGTTGATAATTTAAGGTAAATTTAACTTTAATATCTTGATAATTTTTGTCACTTAGCTGACACGACTTCATATAGGAATGGTTTTTGTTTTTCTATCACTAATTCACTAAATTTACGATATCAAATATATATTATGGATGATAATTTTTCACCAAGAGTAAAAGACGTTATTACTTACAGCAAAGAAGAAGCTTTGCGACTAGGACATGACTTTATAGGAACAGAACACTTAATGCTGGGAATTCTAAGAGACGGTAACGGAAAAGCAATTCAAATATTGAATAACCTTGACGTCGATTTAGACCATTTACGCAGAAAAGTAGAGATCTTAAGCCCCGCAAGTCCTAGTGTAGAAGTAAATGTTGAGAAGAAAAACCTGCACCTGACACGCCAGGCAGAACGGGCTTTGAAAACCACTTTTCTAGAAGCTAAGGTTTTTCAGAGTTCCTCTATCAGCACCGCACATTTATTGTTATGCATATTAAGAAATGAAAATGATCCAACAACCAAGCTATTGAATAAACTGAAAATTGATTATGATATAGCTAAAGAACAATATCTAAACATGACTCCAAACGAAGAAGAATTTATAGAGAAATTGCCAAGAAACGAATCGTATAATGACGATTCAGGACAAGATGACAGTCTAAAAGAAGGCACCTTTAACAATCCAGCCAACAAATCCAATAAAAAATCGAAAACCCCTGTTTTAGATAATTTTGGAAGGGATTTAACAGAAATGGCCGAAGAAGGAAAACTGGATCCTGTTGTAGGGCGTGAAAAAGAAATCGAACGCGTTTCGCAAATTTTGAGTCGTAGAAAAAAGAACAATCCATTACTAATAGGAGAACCAGGTGTGGGAAAATCAGCCATTGCCGAAGGTCTAGCGTTGCGAATTATTCAGAAAAAAGTATCACGTACTTTATTCAACAAACGCGTTGTTACCTTGGATTTAGCCAGTCTTGTTGCCGGAACAAAATACCGTGGGCAGTTTGAAGAGCGTATGAAAGCAGTGATGAATGAATTGGAAAAAAATGATGATATCATTCTTTTTATAGATGAAATTCACACCATCGTAGGTGCTGGTGGCGCAACTGGATCTCTGGATGCATCCAATATGTTTAAACCGGCATTAGCGCGCGGTGAGATTCAATGTATTGGCGCTACAACATTAGACGAATACAGACAATACATAGAAAAAGATGGTGCATTAGAGAGACGTTTTCAAAAGATAATTGTAGAACCTACATCCGTCACTGAAACGATTACAATTTTGAATAACATCAAAAATAAATATGAAGACCACCATAATGTTACTTATACACAAGAAGCTATTGAGGCTTGTGTAAAATTAACTGACAGGTACATGTCTGAGCGCTTCTTACCGGACAAAGCCATCGATGCTTTAGATGAAGCAGGCTCCAGAG
The DNA here is from genome assembly GCF_003970335.1 of Flavobacterium sp. LS1P28. Taxonomy (NCBI): domain Bacteria; kingdom Pseudomonadati; phylum Bacteroidota; class Flavobacteriia; order Flavobacteriales; family Flavobacteriaceae; genus Flavobacterium; species Flavobacterium sp. LS1P28. The sequence continues at coordinate 123,250 of NZ_RYDI01000007.1, forward strand.
TTCATATTACCAATATTGAAGTTCCAAAACAAATTTTAGATTTAGAGCGTCAATTAGAAGATGTTCGAGAACTGAAGAATGTTGTGGTAAAAAAACAAAAATATGAAGAGGCCGCTAAACTTCGTGATGACGAAAAACGTATTGAAAAAGATTTAGCTATTGCACAAGAACAATGGGAAGAAGATTCAAAAAACAACAGAATAGAAGTTACGGAAGACAATGTAGCCGATGTTGTATCGATGATGACCGGAATACCTGTGAACCGAATAGCACAAACCGAAAGCAATAAATTGGCTAAATTACCAGAACTTATTGAAGGAAAAGTTATTGGACAAAGAGAGGCCGTCATGAAGATTGCACGTTCGATACAACGAAATCGCGCCGGGTTAAAAGACCCAAATCGACCTATTGGATCCTTTATCTTTCTAGGACAAACCGGTGTTGGTAAAACACAACTTGCTAAAGTATTGGCTAAAGAGTTATTCGACTCTGAAGATGCTTTGGTACGCATTGACATGAGTGAATACATGGAGAAATTTGCTATCTCTCGTTTAGTTGGTGCACCTCCGGGATATGTAGGGTATGAAGAAGGCGGTCAACTGACTGAAAAAGTGCGAAGAAAACCCTATTGTGTGGTCTTATTGGATGAGATCGAAAAAGCGCATCCTGATGTTTTCAATATGTTATTACAAGTGCTGGATGACGGATATTTAACGGATAGTTTAGGCCGAAAAATTGATTTCAAAAATACCATAATAATCATGACTTCGAATGTTGGTGCCAGACAATTAAAAGATTTTGGACAAGGAGTCGGTTTTGGAACTGCTGCCAAAGTAGCGCAGGCTGATGATAATTCAAAAAGTATTATTGAAAACGCCTTAAAGAAAACTTTTGCTCCTGAATTCCTTAATAGAATTGATGATGTAATTGTATTCAATGCTTTAGAAAAACATGATATTGATTTAATTATCGAAATCGAATTAAAAAAATTATTCGCCCGTGTTGCCGAATTAGGGTATCAATTGAGTCTTTCTGACAAAGCAAAAGCATTTATAGCTGAGAAAGGTTTCGACAGGCAATTTGGCGCAAGACCACTAAAAAGAGCCATTCAGAAATATGTTGAAGATACCCTTGCAGAAGAAATTATCACTTCGAAAATAACAACCGGAGATGAAATCTTCATGGATATCGAAGAAGGGGCACAAGAATTAACGGTTCAGGTTCATAAAGCCGGCGAAGCCACAAATCCTTAAATAATTCCTTTGAATCTTAACCATAACCCGTTACGTTTTTATAACGTAACGGGTTTTTTCTTTATGATAAAATACACTTTTTTTGAAAACAAATATTTACATTTGGTTTTTATAACATTGATCCATTAAAATTACTTTATGTCTGAAAACAAAGTTATCCTAGGTAGTGAAGAATGGTGCTCATTCCCTGAAATAGGGATTCCAACCATTAAAGCACGTGTTGATTCCGGTGCTAAAACATCTGCGCTACACGCTATAAATATTGCTCCATTTATTAAAGACGAAAGCAATTGGGTGAAATTTGACATTAACCCAATCCAAAATAATTTAAAAACAATAATTCATTGTGAAGCGCCTTTAATTGATAAACGCATCGTTAAAAGTTCAAGTGGCTTTAGAGAACAACGTTATGTAATTCAAACAAATCTACAAATAGGAAGTTCAAAATGGCCTATTGAGATGACATTGACCAATCGAGATTCCATGGGTTTCAGAATGCTTTTAGGCCGTGAAGCCATGAGCGGAAGAGTATTGGTTGATCCGGAGCAAAAATATCTTTTAGGACAACCCACACCCGACAGTCTAAAAGAATTGTATAAAAATTCCGAGAAAGCAAGTTCCGGATTACGCATCGGACTTTTGGCCAGTAATCCTGAATTGTACAGCAACAAGCGTATAATGGAGGCTGGCGAAATGCGTGGTCACGAAATGCACTTTCTGAACATCAAGGAATGTTATATGAAACTGGATGCAAAAACGCCAGAAATTCATTATCGTGGCGGTAAGATACTAAATCAATTTGATGCCATTATACCCAGAATCAGACCTAGCATTACATTTTACGGTTGCGCTTTGACCAGACAATTTGAAGCATTAAAAGTATATTGCTTAAATTCATCGAATGCTATTACGCAATCACGTGATAAATTATACTCTTTGCAATTACTATTGAATCATGGGGTTGAAATTCCTACCACTGGTTTTGCTAATTCCCCTTTGGATACGGATGATTTGATAAAAATGGTGGGCGGTTCTCCACTAATCGTGAAATTACTAGAAGGAACACAAGGAAAAGGAGTCGTGTTGGCAGAAACAAAAAAAGCCGCAGAAAGTGTCATAAATGCTTTCAAAAGCTTAAATGCCAATATATTAGTTCAAGAATTCATCAAAGAAGCCAATGGAAAAGACATTCGTTGTTTTGTAATTGATGGAAAAGTAGTGGCTGCTATTCAGCGTGAAGCAATGCCGGGCGAATTCAGGGCTAACATTCATCTTGGAGGAACAGCATCTATTATAAAAGTAACCGCTGAAGAAAAACGTATTGCCATCAAAGCAACCAAAGCAATGGACCTCAAAGTGGCAGGTGTAGACATTATTCGTTCCGCTAAAGGCCCGTTGTTATTAGAAGTAAATTCATCGCCAGGACTAGAAGGAATTGAAGGAGCTACCAATAAAGATATTGCCGGCGAAATGATCAAAGCAATCGAGAAAAATTTTAAAATAAAATAGCAGTCAGTAGCCGTTTACAGTCTATTGAAAACTTTTAAAATTACTTTAAAACTAAAAAAATGAACGAATATCTTGATATAATTCTTCGAAGTATTACTGTTTATTTTTTTATGGTTATTGCCTTGAGACTTTTTGGCAAGAAAGAATTATCTCAACTAAACACTGCTGATGTAATATTAATTCTGCTAATCAGTAACTCTGTTCAAAATGCAATGGTAGGAAACGACACCAGTTTATCGGGAGGTTTAGCTGCGGCAACTGTATTGTTTACCATCAATTTTATTTTAAAAAAATTGATATTTAAGTACCCAAGATTCAGTGATTTCATGCAAGAAAAACCAGAAATCCTTATACACAACGGCAATTTGGATTTTAAGACTCTTAGCAAATTAAACATCACTTCTGATGAATTAAAAGAAGCCATGCATGAACATGGAGTCGAATATTTTAAAGATGTAAAATTAGCAATCCTAGAAATAGACGGAAATATTAGCATTATATCCGGAGATGCTAATTTAAAACAGACCCATTACAAACGAAGACGCATTCATAAAAATTTGAGTGGAATAAATTAGACATAAAAAACTCAATATATATTCACGAAATTTATTTTCTTGAAATAAAGTGCTGTTAAAAAATTAAACACACCTATAAAATCACAAAATTTGACCTTAACGCCTTTTAATAAAAAACATATTTAACGAAAGAAAGACGAGATCTTCTGTTTTAAACAAATATATTTTTGGAGCATAAAAAAACCATTCTCAGTAAGAATGGTTTTTTATTATGATTTTTCTTTTAGTATTAAATAAAAATACTAAAAATATAGTAAATGATTGCTGCTAATATTGCTGAAATTGGAATGGTTAAAACCCAAGCCCATAATAAACTTACGGTCATTCCCCATCGCACGGCTGAAACTCTTTTAGTAAGTCCAACTCCAATTATAGATCCAGTAATAGTATGCGTTGTACTTACGGGCACTTTAAAATGCTCTGTAAAATATAAGGTCAGTGCCCCGGCAGTTTCTGCGGCAACACCTTCAAAAGAGGTCACTTTTGTTATTTTAGAACCCATTGTTTTCACGATCTTCCAACCGCCGCTTAAAGTCCCTGCTGCAATAGCAGAATAACAGGCAAGTGGAATCCAAGTTGGCATTTTAAAGGCTCCTTCGTCATTAGGGAGCACCACATCTAACCAAGCTGGAAGCGATTCCTGAGCAACACCACTGGTGTGAATATAAACCGCAACCGCTGCTGCAATAATACCCATTACTTTTTGGGAGTCATTCCCTCCATGCCCTAAACTAAAGGCTGCAGAAGACAGTAATTGCATTTTTTTTAACCAGGCCGTAGCTTGATTTAAATTTAAACTACTAAATATCAAACAGAAGGCGCTTATGGACAGAACGATAAATGCCACTAAAAACCATTTGATATTATGGGATTCAAACGCAACACTCCAAAAAGTAGACGATGGAAAACGAGGGTCTTTAATCTGGTCGTAATAGATCATTTGACTTTCTACAAACCAGATGGTCAAAATCATTAAAGAAGCTGTAAATATTTTAGGATAAATGCTTTTTTTAGAGGCATTTAGTAACCAAATTGATATTAAATAAGACATTAAAGCGCCTAACAAAGGTGCCAATATAATAAATGCAATGATGATCAAAACACCCGAAGGCATTCCTCCATCTTTTCCAACATTGTACCAAGAAACCACACCAAATCCGGCATGAGCGATAGCTGCTCCGGCAAAACCACCAATTAAGGTATGTGAAGAACTAGAAGGAATTCCTTGCCACCAAGTGAATAAATTCCAAATGATAGCGGCGATTACACCCGCTAAAATAACGACTAAATTAATATCCATCGTATTGGCTGTTTTTGCCACAGTATCTGCAACACCAAAACCAAAAACCCAATACGCCAAAAAGTTAAAAAAAGCGGCCCAAACAACTGCTTGAAAAGGAGTTAATACTTTTGTGGCAACAACGGTGGCTATAGCATTGGCAGCATCATGAAAACCATTAATGTAATCAAAAATTAAAGCCAGGACTATAATAACTATAAGTAGAGTAAATTCCATAATTATAATTTCAGAATAAAACGAATGAATTAAGAATGTTTTACAGAAATGGATTCTAAAACACTCGCTACACTTTTACATTTATCAGTAGCCGTTTCTAAAACTGACAATACTTCTTTGTACTTGATAATGTTTTTTGCATCCGTTTCATTTTCGAATAAATCAAGAACTGCTTTATCATAAACATTATCTGATTTATTTTCTAATTTGTTAATTCTGACGCAGGCATCCGTGATGTTCTTTATATTTTTTAAATCTCTCAATTCTCTTACCGCTACATCAATATTTTGACATGCTTCAAGATTGATTTCAGTCAATTTTCTAATGGATTTCGTGATTTTATCAACTTGATACAATTTCATCCTGCTCGCTGCACCATGAAGATTATCCGCTACATTATCAATTGAAGTGATTAGAGAGTGTATGTCCTCTCTGTCAAATGGAGTAATAAAATTTCTACTCAACTCTAAACTTGTTTGACGTGTTATATCCTCTCCTTTTTGTTCTAATGCATCAATTTTTCGAAAAAGATCCTCACGCTCCTTTAATGGAAGGTTTACAGCTTCGTGCAAATTTGTAGCAATTTCAATTAAATTACTTGATGCTTGTTCAAAAAGCGGAAAAAACTTTTTGTCTTTAGGAACCAAAAATTGGAAAAAATTATTTATGTTCATTTCATTAAAATTTAGTCCGGCAAAATTAATTCATTATTAATTGTTAATGTTAAGCCATTGTTAACAAATCATTTTCTATTTGAAAACTGTTCAAAAAAGAAACCGTCTTTTCAATATCATAATGCAAAATTCGATCTTCTTTAATCAAAGGAACTTCTTCACGATAGGCCTGTAAAAACATTTCAATAAAATCACTTGACAGCATTGGGCGTCTGTATTCAATGGCTTGCGAAGCATTCATCAATTCTATTGCTAAAATGCGTTCCAGATTATCCAAAACCCGCAATGCTTTAGTAGCAGCATTTGCCCCCATACTCACATGATCTTCCTGTCCGTTGCTGGAAACAATACTATCTACACTGGCGGGAGTTGCCAGTTGTTTATTTTGGCTGGCGATACTGGCAGCTGTATACTGAGGAATCATCAAACCAGAATTCAAACCGGGATTATCTACTAAAAATGCCGGAAGATTTCTAGTTCCGGAGATCAATTGATACGTTCTTCGTTCAGAAATACTTCCCAACTCAGCCAAAGCGATTGCCATAAAATCTAAGGCTAAAGCCAAAGGTTGTCCGTGAAAATTTCCTCCGGAAATGATTTGGTCACTTTCAATAAAAATATTAGGATTATCAGTAACGGAATTGATTTCAGTCTTGAACACTTTTTTTACATAATCAATTGCATCTTTTGAAGCCCCATGCACTTGTGGCATACATCGGAACGAATATGGATCTTGGACATGATTTTTTTCCTGTTCGATAATTTCGCTCCCTTCCAAAAATCCTTTTATGCGGTTAGCAGTTACAATTTGCCCTTTGTGAGGCCTTATAAAATGGATCAATTCATTAAAAGGTTCTATTCTTCCATCAAATCCTTCAAGTGAAATAGTACCTATTAAATCTGCTAAATAAGAAAATTTGCTGACTTTCATTAAGATATGTACTCCATAAGCACTCATAAATTGTGTTCCGTTCAATAAGGCCAATCCTTCCTTAGACTGCAGTACTATTGGCTCCCAGCCAAAATGTTTTAGAACTTCGCTGGAATGCACTTTCTTACCTTCAAAATACACATCACCTTCACCTAATAAAGGCAATGATAAATGCGCCAAAGGAGCCAAATCTCCCGAAGCGCCAAGCGATCCTTGGGTATAAATTACCGGAAGAATATCATTGTTATAAAAGGCAATCAATCGTTCCACTGTTTGCAATTGAATGCCGGAATGACCATAACTCAACGATTGAATTTTTAGCAACAACATTAGTTTCACAATCTGAGTTGGTACTTCCTCTCCCGTTCCGCAGGAATGCGATTTGACTAAATTTTCCTGAAGTTTTGATAAATTTTCATTCGAAATCTTAACATTACAAAGCGACCCAAAACCTGTATTTATACCGTAAATGGGATCCGAATGTGAAGCCATTTTTTTATCTAGATAATCGCGACATTTTTGAATATTTATTTTTGCTTCATCGGACAAAGCCAATGATTTATGATGTGAGACAATTTCCTCTAGCGTTTCCAGGCTAAGTAACTCAGTACTAATGTAATGCGTATTATCCATTTTGATAGTGTTTAAAAGGTAAAATTGAATAAATCTTTATAAATACACAACATTTATTGCTAATAATTTACATTTCATAACCCGTTGGGTTCAATTAATTTTTGATGATAATTTTCGTCAGTTCGAGTGATCCCGCTTTTGGGCGGGATTATATCGAGAACTAGAAAATTAGTATTAAAAACGGTTCTCGATACATTTTTTGTTCCGTTTTTACTACACAAAAAAACACTCGAACTGACGTTTTGAATAATTACACCCAACGGGTATTTTATAGTTAAACAAAAACCAAATAATAGCTTTCAGATAACGATAACTATATGACTTTAACAGATCAAATTTTGATTGTTCCTTTCCTTTTCCTTAGAACATTAAAGCACTAATTCATAAAAACACAAACCCATTAACCTGCTTGGAATGCAAATTAAGGAGAATTAAATTCTTTAAGCACTACAAAAAACAGAACTTCAGCTGCACACAATTTTTATAAAATTTAGAGATTTATACGAATAGTTTTATCTGAGACTTGATATATAACACAATATTTCATAATCCGCAAATAGCTTCTCCTATATTAAAATATTCGCAAAAACACTGTCAAACGCTTTGTTTTTTATAAAAAACTGTACTTTTGAAAGATCAAAATGGAAAACAACAAAGCTACATATCACGCTTCGATAACAACTCAAATCAGGGTTAGCACTGCTGTTACGTTTACTACAACAACTACAACTACCCCCTTGGGGTAAATTTTCAACATATAATCCTATTTATCATATTTTTTTCACAAGAAAGAAAGACCTTGAGTGTATAACAAACATTACATTTTTCAAAAAAAACAACACACACCATTAGATCTCCTGCAGGCAATTAATCCTGAAAATGGCGACTCCCCATTACATTAAAAACAAATAACTTGCTATGAAAGTATTAAAATTTGGCGGAACTTCGGTTGCCAATGCACAAAATATAAAACTGGTTTTAGCTATCGTTAGCGATAAAGCAAAAGAAGAAAAATTAATCGTTGTGGTTTCTGCTTTCAGTAAAGTTACTGATTTGCTTCAAATTGCCTCCCAAAAAGCGGCCGCTGGAGACGAAAATTTCAAAGTTATCCTTGCCGATATAGAAAAAAAACACTTAGATACCTTAAAAGAACTTATACCAGTAAGCGAACAAAGCAGTCTTTTGAGCCATATCAAAAGAATCATCAATCACCTGGAAACCTTATTGGATGGATGTTACCTTTTAGGCGAATTATCTCCCAGAACTTCAGATACTATTTTGAGTTTTGGTGAATTACTGTCCTCGTATATCATTGCTGAAGCATTAAAACAAAACCTAAAAAACAGCTGTTATAAAGACAGCCGAGAATTAATAAAAACCAATAACCATTTTGGAAAAGCAATTGTTAATTTTGATGCTTCCAATGAATTAATTGTTGCTTTTTTTACTTCGAATGAAAGTCAGGTAGTAGTTATGCCCGGATTTATTGCTGCCTCTTTAGACGGAATCAATACTACTTTAGGGCGCGGTGGATCTGATTATACAGGCGCTATTCTTGCAGGCGCTCTTGATGCAACTGACTTGGAGATTTGGACTGACGTCAACGGAATGTATACTGCAAATCCAAAAATTGTAAAACAAGCACAACCTATAGCTTACATTTCTTACCAAGAAGCCATGGAGTTGTCACATTTTGGTGCCAAAGTCTTATATCCGCCAACAATTCAACCGGTATTAAGAAAGAATATCCCAATTCTGATCAAAAACACTTTTGAACCTAAGGCTGAAGGAACCTATATTTCAAATCAGGTTTTTGCGCAATCCAATCCTGTAAAAGGAATCACACATATTGATGCTATTACCTTAATTACGCTTGAAGGCTCAGGAATGATTGGTGTTTCCGGTTCATCCAAAAGACTTTTTGAAGTATTATCCAATAAAAATATCAACGTAATTTTCATCACTCAAGCCTCCTCAGAGCACTCGATTTGTATTGGAATTCTAAATTCGGATGCCTATGTGGCGCAAGAGGCCATCAACAAAGCTTTTGAAGTGGAAATTTTACAAAATAAAATAGATCCATGCATTGTTGAAAATAACCTTTGCATCATTGCTTTGGTAGGCGAAAATATGAAAAACCACCAAGGATTGAGCGGTCGAATGTTCAGTACTTTGGGTAAAAACAACGTCAACATCCGAGCGATTGCTCAAGGTGCTTCCGAAAGAAATATTTCGGCAGTAATCAACGAAAGAGATGTGAAAAAAGCATTGAATTCATTGCACGAAAACTTTTTTGAAGAAAATACCAAACAGTTAAACCTATTTGTAATGGGCGTTGGAAATGTGGGGGAGAAATTCATCGAACAAATTCACCAACAAAAGAAATTCCTAAAAGAGAAGCTCAAGATAAACCTGCGCGTCATTGCGTTGTCAAATTCCCGAAAAATGCATTTTGATGAAGACGGAATCTCCTTAAAAGAATGGAAATTTGCTTTAGAAACTGGAGAACCTGCGGATAAAGAACAGTTTATTGCAAATGTAAAAGAGCTCAATTTACGCAATAGTATTTTTGTGGATATCACGGCAAATGAAAGTGTGTCTAAAACCTACGAACAGTATTTAAAAAGAAATATTGCCGTAGTAACCTGCAACAAAATTGCCTGCGCCTCCGAATACGACAATTATAAAAAACTAAAAAAATTATCCAGACAGTTCAATGCGCCTTTCCTATTTGAAACCAATGTGGGAGCTGGATTACCAATCATTGATACGGTAAAAAATCTCGTTGCCTCCGGCGATAAAGTCAATAAAATCCAAGCCGTTTTATCTGGAAGTTTGAACTTTATTTTTAATAATTTTGATGAAAATAACACTTTTCATGACGTTGTTAAAGAAGCTGGTGTACAAGGATTTACAGAACCTGACCCGAAGATTGATTTGAGCGGAATTGACGTTGCCAGAAAGATATTGATTCTGATACGAGAAAGCGGTTACAAAATGGAAATCGATGAAATCACAAACGAATCGTTCCTGCCAGCAGAATGTTTGAATACGACTTCAAATGAAGCATTTTTTGAATCTTTACAGACACATGCCGCTCATTTTGAAACTATTTATAAAGAAGCGTTAAGCAAAGAATCTCGTTTGAAATACGTAGCGCAATTCGAAAACGGGAAAGCAAATGTTGGGTTGCGATTCATTCCTAAAGACCATCCCTTTTACAATTTGGAAGGAAAGGACAACATCGTATTATTCTTCACAGATCGTTACGTAGACCAACCTTTATTAATAAAAGGTGCCGGTGCTGGAGCTGCAGTTACCGCATCAGGAATATTTGCAGATGTAATTAGAATAGGAAACGTATAAATTAGTCGTAAAGTCAAATGTCGTAAATTCTGAAAGTTAGCCACTTGATTTTATGTTCATTCCTAAGACTTTACCACTTTATGACTTTAGAATTTAAGACTATTATTATGAACGAAATAAAAATATTTTGCCCTGCCACAATCGCCAATCTTTCTTGCGGGTTTGATGTCCTTGGTCTGTGTTTAGAAACTGCTGGTGACGAAATGATTATTCGAAAATCAGACATAAAAGGGATTCGCATCACTAAAATTGTGGGTGCCGACTTGCCTTTAGAAACCGAAAAAAATGTGGCTGGAGTATCCGCTTTGGCTATGCTGGAAGCTGTTGAAACGGAATTTGGATTCGAAATCGAAATCTACAAACACATCAAAGCCGGTAGTGGAATTGGCAGCAGTGCCGCCAGTTCAGCGGGAGCAGTTTTTGGAATCAATGAATTATTAGGGCGTCCATTTACACGCAAAGAGTTGGTTTTATTTGCCATGCAGGGCGAAAAACTAGCCAGTGGAAATGCTCATGCGGATAACGTTGCTCCTGCCCTTTTGGGTGGATTCACGCTAGTAAGAAGTTCCAATCCATTGGATATTATCAAAATAGAAAGTCCTTCTGAATTGTATGCCATCGTGGTTCATCCTCAAATTGAGTTGAAGACTTCGGATGCGCGATCGGTGTTGAAGCAAACAGTTTCCTTGAAAAGTGCGATTATGCAATGGGGAAATGTAGGCGGATTAATCGCTGGATTGTACACCAAAGATTATGACTTAATTGGTCGATCATTGCATGATGAAATCGTAGAACCGTTGCGTAGCGTTTTGATTCCGGGATTTGATTTAATCAAGCAAACTGCTTTAGAAAACGGAGCTTTAGGTTCCGGAATATCAGGTTCTGGTCCTTCTATTTTTGCTTTAAGCAAAGGAAAGGAAACTGCCGATAAAATTGCCAAAGCCATGAGTGTTATTTACGAAGAAATGTATTTACCATATGAAATTCACGTTTCTAAAGTGAATGATGAAGGAATTAAAATAATAGCCCCCTAACCCCCTAAAGAGGAATAAAAAAAAACACAGCGATTTTAAAATTACAATAAATACATTCTAAATCCAGTTTCGTCTCCCTTCCCTTTGGGGAGGGTTGGGGTGGGGATTCTATAAATACTATACACAATGAAATATTACAGTTTAAACCATAACGCACCAAAAGTTTCTTTCAGAGAAGCCGTAGTACAAGGATTAGCCACAGATAAAGGATTGTATTTTCCGGAAACAATTACCCCATTAGCACCTGCTTTTTTTGATACCATCGAAAACTTAAGCCATGAGGAAATTGCTTTTGAGGCGATTAAACAATTTATAGGTAACGAAATTCCCACAGACACTTTAAAACAAATCATTGCCGAAACCCTGTGTTTTGACTTCCCCGTGGTCGAAGTCGAAAAAGATATTTATTCCCTTGAATTATTTCATGGACCAACAATGGCTTTCAAGGACGTAGGCGCGCGATTCATGTCGCGTTGTTTGGGGTATTTCAATAAAGATAACGCCGACAGTAAAAACACGGTTCTTGTTGCCACTTCCGGTGATACGGGAGGTGCTGTCGCCAGTGGTTTCCTTGATGTAAAAGGTGTGGAAGTGATTATCCTTTATCCATCAGGAAAAGTGAGCGACATCCAGGAGCGACAATTGACTACTTTAGGACAGAATATTAAAGCGCTTGAAGTGGACGGCGTTTTTGATGATTGTCAGGATATGGTAAAGAAAGCGTTCTTGGACGAAAGTCTAAAACATAAAAACTTAACATCAGCGAATTCAATAAATATTGCGCGCTGGTTGTCACAGATGTTTTATTTTTTCTTTGCGTACAAAGCATTAAAAAAACGAAACAAACCGTTAGTTTTCTCTTGCCCAAGTGGGAATTTTGGGAATATCTGTGCGGGGATCATTGCTAAGAAAATGGGCTTGCCTGTTCAACATTTTGTAGCGGCTACGAATGTAAATGATACGGTTCCTCGGTTTTTAGAAAACGGAATTTACTCCCCAAAACCTTCTATAGCTACTATTTCGAATGCGATGGATGTGGGGAATCCAAGTAATTTTATCCGAATTCAGGAAATGTATCACAATGACTTAGAGCAATTCAAAAAAGATTTCTCTTCGTTTACTTTTTCTGATAAAGAGACTTTAGAAGCCATGAATACCATCTATAATATATCCGGCTATATTGCTGAACCTCATGGAGCAGTGGGTTATTTAGGATTGAAAAAAGAATTACAAAATTACCCAAATGCTATTGGTATTTTCTTAGAAACCGCCCACCCCATTAAATTTTTGAATACGGTTGAACCAACATTAAACGTAAAACTCCCAATTCCTACCCAAATTGAAAGTGTTTTAGGAAAGGACAAAGTAAGCGTGAAAATTAAAACCTATAAGGAATTGAAAGCATTTTTGGAATAAAATTTTCTCAAAACAATTAAACTACTATGGCTTAAATATCCATAGATTTGGTTTGCCAGACTAAAGTCTGCAAGGTTAAAATGGGAACAAAAAAATCAAACCGCAGATTCGCAAATTAAACACATCAAAGCTGAATAAATAATTCGCATGTTCTTGGTGAAATTTTTAGAAGCGAAAGTGAAATGTACCAAAGTGCATAGTTTTAACTATATTCTGTATGAAATAATAAAAAACGACTTAGAATTCAATTTTAGTCATTTTTTATATCCAAATAAATCTGGTCTTAAGATGGTTCTAAACTTTTGTTTTAGAACACAAAAAAAACAATTCTACCAATTTAACGCATCAATTTTAAATATATAATTATGAGTAATTTACAGGAAAACAAAGCGATAAATTCTGTCACAGAAAAATAAAATTCAAGATCTAAAAATATAGCTTGAATATAACTTATTTAATACTTACTTTTGCAAAAAAATTGAGTTGTCTTATTCAGGTCTTGCACGAGTATAAAAAACAACCTCAACCCCATTAAAAAAACGAAGTATTTAAGAATCTGTTTCAATGTAACTAAAACAACAGATAAAAACACTCCAAAAAAACTACCTGATAAAGTAGCTTCCCATATCAACATAATTTATTAAAAAAAGGAGAAAAAAGTGTATGACGGATCATAGCATGAATGCTGTTAGTTTTGAAATTGAATTATTGGATAAACACAAAGACTATAGAAATCATTACAGATCAAATGATTTGTATTGGGGCGTAGGAATCGAAAATGAATGCTATTTAGAGTTTGAAAACCATCGTGTGGTGGACAAAGATTTTTTGCTTACTAAAGGACTTCATGAAAAGTATAGTGTTAATCATTTTAAGAATTACAAAGAAAACATATACCAGAATTCATTGCTGAAAATATTATCCGATAAAGAATATTATTTGCCGGTACTGATGAATTCCCATTCGTTTACAAAAACGGACATTAACAACCAACATAAGACTTTTGATCCCATAGATAATGAACCAAATCCTGACTATTCAGGGGAAAGTATCTTTGAAATACTACAAAAAAACAATCCTTATTTTATAGACGAGCTTCAAAAAGAATTCATTTTTGATGGTGACACAGTTGAATTTGTTACGCAAAAATTTTACAAAACAGATGTTGACTCGGTTATTGCTGAATTAGCTACAATAAAACAAGGTTTCATACACCATTTACAAAACGCTTTTGATAAAGACAAAATTTTTACGGAATACGGCCCTGTAAAAATATGTGCTGTAAACCATCCCTTTGCCATATTTATTTCAAACGATACGAATTATTCTGTTTTTAATAATATGACCTATCACTTCAATTTAACTATTCCAACTGAGTTAAATAGTGATGGAGAAATTAAGGACAAATTAGGTTTTATAAAAAAACACCAGAGGGCTATTCGATTATTCCAATGGCTGAGCCCCTTGTTTATGATAAAATTTGGTTCTTCTGATTATTTGTCGCACAATGACAGCAGCGTCAATTTGACAAAAGCATCACAACGATGTGCTATGTCAAGGTACATTGGTGTGGGCACTTATGACACCAATGTGATGAAAACCGGGAAGATTGTCCAGATGAATTTTGATGAACATCCCATGCATGAAAATCCAATGTGGTGGGTGAACCGTTATTCTGAAATATCAGATTATGAAAAGATTGATAAAATTGGGCTAGACATCAATTTTCATAAGCACAAAAATCATGGTATTGAATTCCGAATATTTGACTATTTCGACGAAAAATACCTACAAGAGGTTTTGAATTTTCTTGTTTTTATTCTGGATCATGCCCTATTACACGAAATAGAAAATCCTATTTGCGATTTTGAATGGAATAACTTTGTCTATGAATCTATTATACACGGCAAAGAAACAGATGTACCAGCAAACCTTATCACACTTTTAGAAAACATATTGTCTATTACAATTGAATCAAATGATCCTTTAGCAATTTACGAACAAATATACAACAGTTTACACGCTCGTTATTACGAAAATGGCTTTTGCAGTTCTTTACTAATTAAAAAGTAAGTACTGCAAATGCACTAGTGTCTTTATAGAAAAACCTGAAAGTATGTATACTTCTTAGTGACTTAACCCCACAAGAAGTAAACTATTTACAAGAGATTTTAATTAATCATGATAATAAAAAATCACAGCAGCATACCCACTTTCAGGATCATTATTACTCCACCAATCTTCTCTGATTTCTGAAAAATAATTATAATTATCAGCTCCTGCCTGAGACTGCAGCGGATAAATAACTTTGCCCTCTTTCCTGTAGGCTTTATCAGTATCTGTTTCTGGCACCACTACTACTATATGCCCGGATTTATTCAAAACAATTCTTTTGGCACAGATGATTCCTACACCACCATTAGCATTTACTTTCTCTTGAAGTTCATTAACATCAGCGATTCTTTCCCATCCAAACTCATTTCCGGATTGTAAAAACCAATCATAGATGTAATTTGAATAAAAAGGCCTTACCGTTTCATCAAAAATAACAGCCACTTCGTTCCCTTTCTCCAGTTGCTCAATTGCCTTATCCGTCCATCTCAATCTGGGAATATAGACCTTGGCAAAAAAGCAATAATCAAAAGTATAAATATTACAATAGGTATCCGATGCGTCTTTCTGATACCGAAAACTTTTTGAAACATCCAGTGCAGTGATGATATTGCGAATTGACGTCAGTTTAGACTCAAGACTAGTTAAATCCCTAAAAGGAATTGAAGGATCACCAATAGGTTTGTACGTTTCCTCTTTACTGTCCAGACTTGCTCGTGCACCCAGTTCAAAATTAGGCACTTCAATATCCGTACTTTTTTCAGTGGTTTCATCTACGAGCTCAATATCTTTTGATAATACAAAACCCTCTTTTTCAGTGTTCAAAAGCTTTACTTTCCACCAATCTGATGCAGTTTTTTCAATTAATTTAACGGTATGTCTAAACGGTATTTTTATTAAAATTTTGGAATTATCATGCGTTGCCGGAAAATCTCTTAGATTTAATGACGGGGTAGCTACTCTATATTTCATACTAATCAGTTTCTTATAAATGATTCTACTGCCAAAATACTAAAAACAACTAAGAAAGTATCACCAGAAGCCGTTAATTTAAGATTTTTTTTAGAAACTAATAGTCTCCAATAACAATAAGGAGCGCTATCTAGCCTGTAATAAAGAGTGTGCACATTCTGGACATGCTAACTTTACTAGCATAAAAAGCTAAGAATAAAAACCTTAATTTTAACTTATGAAACAAGTGCGAAAAATTTATGACCGAGTTCTTAAAGAGAAAGCAGTTCAATTGAGTTATGAGAGACATAATATCTCCGAACTTGCCAGAGAATTAGGTATAACTGCTTCACAGTTATATAAGTGGCGAAAAGAGTATGAAGAGTTCGGACAAGGAAGTTTTCCAGGTAACGGCAATTTAAAGCAAACGCCAGAACAGGAACGAATTTCTGAACTTGAAAGAAAACTAAAAGATGCGGAACTAGAGCGAGATATATTAAAAAAAGCAATTGGCATCTTTTCCAAAAACGGTCGATGATTTATACTTTCATCAGAAACAATGAAAAGATATTTCCGATTGAAAAGATGTGTAAAGTATTGCAAGTTGGTCAAAGAAGTTATTATCAATGGAAAAGTTTTATGAATGTAAAATTAAAAACAAACAATTATTCTTTTAAAACATTTTTTTAATTAAGTTATTATTAAGAGTTTTGTTAATAAAAAATTAATATTTAATTAAATTAATAAAATAATCAAACAATCTTAATAATGTAAAAGTATATGTTTTTTCTTAAAAAAATTACAACAAAAACTTATTTTTTTATTTAAAATGATACCCGTACTATTAATTAACCGTCTTGCAAAGAATATTTATAACATACAAAAAGTCATATTACAGTCATTTATAAATGTAGTTTTTAGGCAACCAATAATTAATTACGGCTTACTACTTATTAACTATCTTATTACCAAGACCTAAAAGCTGATTTAACAAAAACCTATGTTATAATTTTTATATAAAAACAATACTCTAACGCCAAAATTAATTTTGAATAGCCAAAAACTACTTGTTGATAATTTAGATGATTCTGTTCTTTGGAAAGCTTTAAAATCAGGAGACGAAAAGGCTTTTTCATCACTTTTTAAAAAGTATTACAGTCATTTAGTGCGATATGGGAATTCGTTTACTCCTTTTCCTGAAAAGGTACAAGATTGTGTGCAGGACGTATTTACAGACGTATGGGTTTACAAAAATTCCCTTAATGATAATGTTGTCGTAAAAGCTTATTTGTTATCAAGTGTCCGAAAACGTATTGCCAGACTTCACGAAAGAGATCATATTTTCAGAAAGTCCACGACTGTAGATATGATTCCGTTTTCTTTTGATTTTACCATCGAGGATATTCTTATCGCTGATGAATCTATGGCTGTCAAAGTTTTAACACTCAACCAGCTCATCAATAATTTACCAGCACGACAGAAAGAGGCTTTATATCTGCGATACCATCAAGGACTAAGCGTTGAACAAATTGCAGAACTACTCGGAGTTAATTATCAGTCAGCAAACAATTTGATTCACAGGTCTTTACTAAATATTCGTAAAAATTGGAAAGAAAATAAGTCTCTTCTTTTTTTATTGTTATCTCAAGTATTTTAAATTTTTTGAAAAAATTTAGAATTAAGTGAGTATCAATTTAAAAAAATGTCCTCTTTCCTTTTATAACCCATTTTTATTCATGCAAAACCGTAATAATTATATTGAAATAGGCGAATTTTTGGCCGATGAATCCTTCAAAAGATGGGTACTACAACAAAACGACCAACAAAATTGGGAGCTTTGGACTTTGGAAAACCCCGTAAGAGCTAAATTAGTTGAAGAAGCGCGCGTATTGATTTTTGCAATGAAAGTTCCCGCAGACGATTTATCAGCTGATGCAGTTCAGACTGCTTTAGAAGCTACTTGGCATAAAATTGAGAATAAAAAGAAAACCACTCGCAAAACCAAAGTGTTGTTTTTAAGAAACAATTGGATTAAAGGCATTGCAGCAACACTTGTATTTGGGCTGATATCAACTTGGTTTTATCATAATTTTTTTAATGCCAATGATGGAGAGCTTAATTATAATGAATTAATTAAAGAGAATTCCGATGGCCTGTTAGAGCAAACAAACAACTCCAATAAGTCCCAAGTTATAATCTTGTCAGATGGCAGTTCGGTTTTATTACAACCAAAAAGTAAATTGAGTTATCCTAAAATATTTGTCGGAAACGAACGGAAAGTTTATCTGTCTGGTGAAGGTTTTTTTGAAATAAGCAAAGATGCTAAAAAACCGTTTTTGGTTTATTCAAATGAAATAATAACTAAAGTTATAGGAACAAGTTTTAGAATAAAATCCTATGAAAACGATTCTAATGTGGAGGTAATAGTTAGAACAGGTATTGTCAAAATCCATTCCAATAAATCTGCTTTTAATTCAACAAAGAAAGAAGTGATTTTATTGCCTAATCAAGCACTTCGTTATGGTAGAAAAACCCTTATATTCAATAAAATTACCAATATAACACAAGATGAATCATTAACTAGTGCTCTTGGTGACGTAGAAAAATTAAGTTTTGAATTTACCGATATTCCAGTAGTCCAAATTTTTAGAACTATAGAGCAAGCGTATTTAGTAGATATTGATTTTCCAGAAAATAAGTTGAAAGAATGTCATATTACTACTTCACTAACTGACCAGCCCTTATCTGAAAAATTAAAAATAATCTGTGAAAGTATTGGAAATAACACAACGTATCAAATGAATGGTAACCAAATTAGTATTCAATCAATTGGTTGCAACTAAATTACAATTTATATTAAATTAAAAAAAGCGCCGAAAATGCTGTAACATTTACGACGCCGTAAAAAATCAATTGATCTCCTGTAAAAGACAATTGTAATGTTTCGCTAATAACCAATTAAAGTATTAACCAAAAAACCAAAATTATGAAAAAAACTGTAGTAAAACAACGACGACGCTATCGTATCATAAAGTTAACATTATTCCAATTTGTTTTAGCTCTCATTTTTTCTAATGTAGTATTGGCAGATAGTGGTAAAGAACAAAGAAAACTTGACACTAAGGTGACAATTAGCATGACGAATGTGAGTCTGGATGATGCTTTATTTAAACTTGAGAAATCAATACACGTTAAGTTTTCTTATAATTCAAGAATGACTCAGTTAAAACAAAAAGTGGACATAGAAGCCACTAATGAATTATTATCCAGCGTACTTTCACGCATTTTAAAACCACTTAGCATTAAGTATGACGAAATAAACAATCTCATTGTACTACAAAGAGAGCGCATTTCGATGATAAATACAGCGACAGAAAGTTTGGATCAGACAGAAATTAAAGCAATAGCTGCTATTATAATAAAAGGAAAGGTAGTTGATGAAAAAGGATTAACGATCCCAGGAGCTAATGTTCACGTTAAAGGATCTACTATTTCGGTTCAAACAGACATTGATGGAAGTTTTGTTATTGAAGTGCCTTCTGTAAGATCCGTTTTAGTAATATCATTTATTGGGATGGAAACCAAAGAAGTTAATTTAGGAAGTGGTTTTCTTACTGTCGTTTTAAAAGAGGAAGGACAAAGCCTTAATGAAGTTGTAGTTACCGCTTTTGGTATTCGACGCAAAAAAAACACGCTTCCTTATGCGGCTCAACAAATAAGTGGTGATGATGTCAATAAAACGCAAGTAGGAAACGTTGCAAGTGGACTATCCGGAAAGATTTCAGGTTTACAAATAACTCAAGGTAACTCTGTAGGAGGATCAGTAAATGTTGTAGTTAGAGGAAATAAATCATTGACAGGAAACAATCAAGCATTATTTGTAGTAGATGGAGTTCCGGTGGATAATTCGAATACAAATTCAGCGTCGCAAAGATCAGGGGCAGGCGGTTATGATTATGGTAATGCAGCGGCTGATATTAATCCAAATGATATCTTATCGATTAACGTGTTAAAAGGAGCCGCAGCCTCAGCACTTTATGGTTCAAGAGCAGCAAATGGGGTAATAATGATTACCACAAAAAAACCAAAAAACGGGCTTGGAATTTCTGTAAATAGCGGAGTTACGGTTGGCAATATAGATAAAACAACATTTGTAAAATACCAACAAGAATATGGCGCTGGGCGTTCAATTCCTCAGGATAAAGATGGGTTTCTATTTTTTGATGCTAATGCTGATGGAATTAAAGACTTGGTAGTACCTACATTTGCGCCACGTTCATGGGGTCCACGTTATGACCCAAATTTATTAGTATATGATTGGGAAGCATTTGATCAGGCATCACCAAATTATCAAAAACCAAAACCTTGGATTGCACCTAAAAACGGACCGGACAGTTTTTATCAAACCGCTATTTCTACGAATCATAATGTTATGATTGATGGATTAGTTGCTGACAAAGGTTCTTTTAAAATTGGATATTCCAGAAATGATGAAAGAGGCGTATTACCAAATGCAAGTGTTTTAAAAAACATTGTAAATCTTAGTGCTAGTTATAATATAACAAACAAACTGGTGGTAAGTGGATTAGTAAATTATTCCCAAGTTGATGGCAAAGGAAGATATGGAACAGGTTATGATAGTGGAAGGAATGTGAATAGTAATTTCAGACATTTTAATCAGACTAATGTTGATGTTTTAGAATTAAAAGATGCCTATTTTAGAAATAGAAAAAATATTACTTGGAACTGGGCTGATCCTACAAAACTTACCAATTTAACTCCCGGTTTTTCAGATAATCCATATTGGGTTGTTTATGAGAATTATCAAAACGATACTAGAAACAGGGTCATTGGAAACGCAACAATCACCTATAAGGTTACCGACTGGCTAGACCTTTTAGGCCGAGTTTCAGTAGATACCTATTCAGAAATGCAACAGGAAAGAAGAGCCGTGGGAAGTGCTGGAATTTCATCTTATTCTCGTTTTGATAGAAATTTTAATGAAACTAATTACGATTTATTGGCAACAATAAATAAAAAATTAAATGACGATTTCAGTCTTAATGCCTTAGCTGGTCTCAATATTAGAAGAAATACAATAAGTTCAATTTTTTCTCAAACTGCAGGAGGTTTAGTTGTTCCAAAACTTTATGCCGTTTCTAATTCAAAAGGAACTGTCCCTGCAGCGATTGAATCGTATCAACCAAAAGCAGTAGATGGTGTATTTGGTGGCGTAACAATAAATTACAAGGAATTACTTCTTTTAGATGCAACCTTGCGTAGGGATAAATCTTCAACCTTGCCTGAAGAAGCAAATGCATATAATTATTATGCCGTTTCCGGCAGTTATATTTTTTATAATCATCTTCAAAATTTACCCTGGTTATCTTCTGGAAAGCTTAGACTAAATTATGCTACTGTTGGAAATGATGCCGCTTGGGGAAGTCTAAGAGATGTGTATGATAAGCCAAATCCTTTTGATAGCACATTGCTTTTTTCTTTACCTAATACTAAAAACAATAGTGCATTAAAACCTGAGAATACAATCAGTAAAGAAATTGGCTTAGAAATGTCCTTTTTTAATAACAGAATAGGTTTTGATGCCTCTTATTACCATACTAACACAGTAGATCAAATTATTCCTGTAGCTGTTTCTACTGCTATAGGTTACTCCAGCAAATTTATTAATGCCGGTGATATTGAAAACAAAGGTATCGAAGTTTCTATATTTGCAACTCCGGTAAAAGGCGCCGATTTCTCTTGGAATGTGAATTTAAATTTCACAAGAAATCGTAATAAAGTTTTATCCTTATACAACGACAGTAAAAACTTGCAATTAGGAACTTTCCAAGGTGGAGTTAGCTTAAATGCTTCGTTAGGTAAACCTTATGGCGAATTACAATCGGTGACTTATGAAATGTTAAATGGGGAACGACTTATAAAGGATAACGGTTTATATCAATTTACAACTACTACCTCAAATGTAATTGGAAATGTTAATCCAGATTGGATTGGTGGCTTGAGTAATAGTTTCAGATATAAAAATTTTAACTTAAGTTTTTTAATTGATGTAAAAAAAGGAGGTCAATTATTTTCTTTAGACATGTACTACGGTACAATGTCGGGTATTTTACCCGAAACTGTTGGACTTAATGATCTTGGAAACCCAAAACGAGATGCTGTTGCCAATGGAGGAGGTATAATTTTGGCAGGAGTTACAGCGAATGGAGAACCTAACACAAAAAGAGTTACTATAGTTTCAGGCACTAGTGGATATCTTCCTCAATCAAATTTTGTATATGATGCGAGTTTTGTTAAACTTCGCGAGGTAGCGATTTCATATTCTCTTCCAAAAAAAATAATGTCAAGAATTAAATCTATAAATGAAATAGAATTTTCGTTGACTGGAAGAAACTTATGGTTAATCCATAAAAATGTTCCCTACGCTGACCCTGAAGAAAACTTATCTTCAGGCAACATACAAGGCTATCAAAGTGGATCTTACCCTACAGTACGTGCTATTGGGTTAAACGTAAAAGTAAAATTATAAACTTACAATCATGAAAAAAAGATTTATTTCAATAGTAGTATTGGTGTTATTAATTAGCGCCTGTACAGACGACATTACTCGTTTTAATGATGAAACTAAACGGGCTAGTGAAGTCCCTCCGGGTAGTTTATTCTCAAATGCCGTTAAAACATTGTCAGATGGCTTAGCCTCAGCCAGTGTAAATGTTAACATCTTTCGACACTTTGTAAATCATTGGGCTCAGGCTGTTATTCAGGAAGAGGCACAATTTAATTATGTCACAAGGTCGATTAATGATGCATGGTGGACTAGAATGTATAGAGATGTTTTGAATGATTTAAAAGAAAGCTCCCGTATTATAACAAATGATGTTACTTTAAATCCAATTATAAAAACAAATCAATTAGCAATTATCGATATCATGCAAGTGTACACCTTTAACATTTTGGTGACTACTTATGGCGATATTCCTTACTCCAAGTCGTTAGATGATCAGCTACTTTTCCCAGTTTATGATGACGCCAAAACTGTTAACAAAGAATTAATGATCCGATTGGAAAATGACATAGCCAAATTAAGTATTAGTGCTCCTGGCTTCACATCGTCAGAAGATATTATTTTTCAAGGTTCTGTAGCAAAGTGGATTTCTTTTGCAAACTCTTTACAGGTAAGAATGGCTATGACAATATCTGACGTAGATAATTCATTAGCGAAAACAGCCTTTGAAAAAGCCAATCCAAATGCTATTAACGCGATATCTAATAATGGTTTTGTTAAATATTTTACCGCAATACCTAATAATAATCCGTTGTATGATCAACTGGTGTTGGCCAATCGCACCGATTATATTGCAGCAAAAGATTTAATGGATGTTCTGAATAGCTTTGAAGATCCACGTAAACCAGGTTTTTTTGGAGTGAATAATGTAGGCTTATACGTTGGAGGCATAATGGGCATCCCAAGTGATTATCCAAAAATGTCAAAGCCAAGTACTCGTGTAGCTGACCCTAGCGCGCCAAACGTATTAATAGATTATGTGGAAATGGAATTTTATAGAGCTGAAGCAAAAGAGCGTGGCTACAACGTAACCGGTTCTGCAGAATCTCATTATAATAATGCCATTAAAGCTTCAATACTATATTGGGGCGGTACTGAGGCAAATGCTGATAAATACTTATTAAGATCGGACGTTGCTTACACGACCGCTGCAGGTGGATGGAAACAAAAAATAGGTTTCCAAAAATGGATTGCATTATACAATCGCCCATTTGAAGGATGGTTGGAAGTTCGCAGATTAGATTTCCCAAAATTAACAATACCCGTAAATGCTTTTTCAGGTTATCCAAACCGGATGAAATATCCAGCAAATGAGCAACAGTTAAATGGATCTAATTATACGAACGCGGCTACAAAAATAGGTGGTGACAAAAGCGAAACTAAATTATATTGGGATATATTTTAATTAAAAATCAAACACAAATGAAAAATCGATTCCTATTTTTATTACTAATAGCAACAACATTTATATTTGCTCAAGACCGGTTAACGGGCAGAAATTTTGCTTCAAGATCTGAGGTTATTGGGCAACACGGAATGGTAGCATCTAGCCAGCCCTTAGCAACACAAATCGGAATCGATATTTTAAAAAAAGGAGGTACAGCAGTGGATGCCGCAATAGCTGTAAATGCCGCATTAGGCTTGATGGAGCCAACAGGTAGCGGCATTGGTGGTGATCTTTTTGCGATAGTGTGGGATGCAAAAACCAAAAAACTCTATGGCTTGAATGCCAGCGGACGATCTCCAAAAGCACTAACTTTAGATTACTTCACTAAAAATAACATTACACACATTCCACCAAGTGGTCCCCTGCCGGTATCGGTTCCAGGTTGTGTTGATGGTTGGTTCGAATTGCATAATAAATTTGGAAAACTACCTATGCAGGACATCTTAAATCCAAGTATAAAATATGCTGAAGAAGGTTTCCCAACTACAGAATTAATTGCTTATTATCTGCAAGTCACGATAAATAAATATATGAAACAGTACCCTAATATCAAGGAAACTTATACTGTAGATGGCAAATTACCTCAAAAAGGAGATATTATTAAAAACCAATTTTTAGCTAATACCTATAAAAAAATTGCCAAAGGAGGAAGAGATGCTTTTTATAAAGGAGATATTGCCAGAGAATCTGCTAAATTTATTCAAGCTCAAGGCGGATTTTTAGCGTATGAAGATTTTGCAACACACCATTCGGATTGGATTGAACCTGTCTCAACAAATTACAGGGGGTATGACGTATGGGAATTACCACCAAACGGACAAGGAATGGCTACTTTGCAAATGCTTAATATTATAGAAGGTTATGATTTTAGTAAAATACCCTTTGGTAGCGCTCAACATTTGCACATTGTAAACGAAGCAAAAAAACTTGTTTTTGAAGATCGCGCTAAATATTATGCGGACTCAGATTTTATGAAAGTTTCTGTAAATGATTTATTATCTAAAGAGTACGCAACTGAAAGAAGGGATTTAATTAATCCTGACCGCGCAGGGACTTTTAAAGCTGGAAAAGAAAGCAATGGCGGTACAGTTTATTTGACTGTCGCCGATAAAGAAGGAAACATGATTTCTTTAATTCAAAGTAATTATAGAGGCATGGGATCTGGAATGGTTCCGCCAAAATTAGGTTTTATGCTTCAGGATCGAGGCGAATGCTTCAATTTGGCTGAAGGAACGCCAAATTCGTATGCCCCTCAGAAAAGACCTTTTCATACTATTATTCCGGGTTTTGTTACTAAAGATGGACAACCATTTATGAGCTTTGGTGTAATGGGAGGCGATTTTCAACCTCAAGGTCATGTTCAAATATTAATGAACCTGATTGATTTTGGTATGAATTTACAGGAAGCAGGAGATGCTCCAAGGTTTGAACACATTGGTTCAACTGATTTTACGGGCGAGCTGTCAACAGGCAAAGGCGAAATCCTAATTGAAAGTGGTTTTGATTTTGAAGAAATAAAAAAATTGATCCAGAAGGGACATAAAATTGGCTTTGGAGGGTATTATGGAGGGTATCAAGCAATCATGTATGACGCAATAAGAAAAGTGTATTTTGGAGCCTCAGAAAGTAGAAAAGATGGTGCGGCCGCAGGATATTAACTGTCTGTTTTTAAGTAGTATAATGTTTGAAAGAACTTTTCTTTATTCGAATAGTCTCATCAAAATAAAAGAACAAATAATATAATTTATCCTGATCTTATTCCAAAATTATTAATTTAAATTTTAATGAAATGTTAATAAAAAATACATGTGCTTTTATTTTCTTTTATATTTTATCTGTCCAATGTGTTACTGCACAGACAGATTTTCCAGCACCAATTGAGGGAGATTATCTAATAAAAGATTTTACTTTTAAAAGTGGAGAATATTTAGACCAACTAAAACTACATTACACAACCATTGGGAAACCAACAAAAAATAAGAAAGGTCAAATTAACAATGCTGTTTTAATTATGCATGGCACCACTGGAAGCGGAAGCGCCTTTTTGAGCAAACAGTTTGGAGGCAATTTATTTGGAAAGGGTCAATTGTTAGACGCCACAAAGTATTTTATTGTTTTAACAGATGATATTGGACACGGAAAATCGAGCAAACCAAGCAATGGCTTAAAGATGGCATTTCCCAAATACAATTATGACGATATGGTTTTGGCAAACTATAAATTACTGACTGAACATTTGAAAATAGATCATCTTCGATTGGTAATGGGAACATCAATGGGCGGCATGCACACTTGGGTTTGGGGTTACACCTACCCTGATTTTATGGATGCACTAATGCCTTTGGCAAGCTTACCAGCAGAAATAGCCGGTAGAAACCGCATTCAAAGAAAAATGGCGATTAAATTAATCGAAATGGATCCTGAGTGGAAAGAGGGTAATTATATTCAACAGCCACAACAAGGAATGACTGGCGCTATATTATCTCTGATGTTTATGGTGAGTAGTCCGTTACAATGGCAAATTGCAGCCCCAACCAGAGAGAAAGCAGAAATAATGATGGAAAATACTTTAGCCCGATATTCATCAACATTAGATGCTAATGATCTGATTTATGCTTTTGATTCCTCAAGAGATTACAATCCGCAACCTTACTTGTCAAAAATTAAAGCCCCTTTAATTGCTATAAATTCTGCCGATGATCAAGTAAACCCTCCTGAACTCGGATTAATGGAGAAAGAAATTAAAAACGTTAAAAATGGAAAATATATCTTATTACCTATTACAGATAAAACCACTGGCCATGGCACACATTCCAATCCAAAAATATGGGGTAAATATCTTAAAGAATTACTTAAAAAATCTGAACCCAAAATTAAGTAAAATTCAAGCTTTTAATATTGTTTTCCAGAAATCAAAACTTACTAAGGTAGATTTTAAGTTTACGATTTATGTTTCTTAACGGAAAACAGGAAAACACTTTTATGTTGCCTGGACATGCTAACTTAGCCATCACATTAAGTTAAGAAATAATCTTAATTTTAGCCTATGAAACAAGTCCGCAAAAT